>JAITHT010000009.1 GCA_031279825.1 Desulfovibrio sp.
CTGTGCTGCGCCAGTACATTGAAAGCCAGCGCACGCCAGATTAAAGACAAAAATTCCAGTTAAGGTGCGCCTTATATCCCCGGCCTGAAGTCCGGGGTTTTACGGCGCGGCGGATAAAGCTCGGAGCCGGAGAAACGGTTACTCCCGATGATCTTGATAGTACCGGCAATTATGAGCTTGATTACGGCAACAACCTCGCTGTTAGGGATATTGAAAATGGCGTGGAAGTTGCCGTTCTGGTCGTCAAGTCCGCGATTACGATTTCGGCGGGCTGGGCCTATGAAAGCGGCGCGGCTGCGGGCGGGGAGGATAACCCCAACGCCGATCCCAACGGCTGGGGCTACGGCAACGGCGCCGCATCGTTCACGCATGTGTCCGTGGGCGGCAACATCGTCATCGCGGGCAGCGCTGAGGATTACGAAAACGGCCTTATCCAGGCTTCCGGCCAGCTTTCCTGGCTGGACGGGGAAGGCGACGACATCGCTTCCATCAGCGTTGGCGGCGTCTCTCTGCCTTCTTCCGGATCCATCACCGTGCAGGGGACGTACGGGACGCTCCTGGTGAACGCGGACGGCTCCTACGCCTATACCCTGCTGCCGGGCATGGACGCCGCGGGCATTGACGGCGAAGAGGTCTTTGCCGTTGTTGCCGCGGACATCTATGGCGCAACCTCTTCCGAAAACCTGACCGTGACCCTCAAACCCCTGACGCACACGCCTGTGTGCGCTGACCTCAATATGGACTGGCAGTATGCCCCCAATGGCGCTCCCACTACTGTCGTCAACGGCGGTCTTGTGTTCAGCGATGTGGACATGGGCTACGCCGGTTCCACCGAAACCCTGTCGCTCCAGGTCAATGGGATTGCCGTGCCTGACGGGGGATCATGCGCCATTGTCGGCGAGTACGGTATGCTGACCATCAGCAGCGATGGTCAGTTCTTCTACACCCCCGCCAATGGCTGCTTCAATCAGCCCCACCTGGAGCACTTCGCCTATACGGTGACGGACAAGACGGGCAACAGCTCCGGGGCGGATCTGTACATCAGGCTCAGCGACACCGCTCCGGACTTCCCCAATATCGCGGCGACGCAGGCGGAAAGCCAGGGCGGCGAAGAGGAACTCGCGGGCATCATGTCCCTGAGCGCCTACGGGAATCTGCTGGGGGGCGACGACGAAGAAGCCTGGGGAGACAACGCCCTGTCCGGCGGGATGCCCTTCAGCGGCTCTGAGGACAACAACGCCTTCCACAGCAGCGGATATGACGTCGGGGAAAACACGGACTTGCCCGCCGGGCTGAGCGACATCCTGGACTTCAGCGAGGCGGAGCAGACGGCCTTTGAATCACTGCTCACGGGCGGCTCCGCCCCAGGCGCTTCCACCGCATCCGCGGATGCCGCCCTGCTCGCGGCGTCCGGCGCCGGAGAAGCTTTCTCCGACAACGCGGCCTATCAGACCGGCGCATACGAACCCGCGACCCCGGAAGAGGAGGACCTGCAAACGGTTCTGCAACTCATGTCCCAATTCACCTGATCAAGTCGGCGCGCCGAAAAAGACCTCCGGCGCGCCGACTGCGCGGTGGCGTCCGCTCCGGCCGAAAGGCCGGGGCGGACAAGGCGGGCCGGGACAAGAGAACTGTCAGAACCACGAGGTTTCCCTTGATTATCAGCATACGCTCCAACGCCATGTCGGCCTACGCAGCGCGGCAAATGAACACCCATTACGCCGGATTGTCCCGCTCTGTGGAACGACTTTCTTCCGGCCTGCGCCTGAATCGATCCGCGGATGACGCTGCCGGCCTTTCACGCCGTCAACAGGGGTTCGAATCCCCTTGGGGACGCCAATAGATTTCAAAGGGTTATACGCACATTTCGTTATTGGATGATGTTGTGTACATGACCCTGTGTACAAAATGCCTCTTGAGCTGATCCCTCAAGGGGCATTCCTTTTTCCAGCAGCTCGGCGATTGCCGAGCCGATTCCACTGCCGCCAAGCGCGTCCAGGATGACGCTCTGATCCGAATACAGGCCCGCGCTTTTGACGTACCTGTCCGTCGTGGTCGCGCGTTCGTGCCCCATCAGGAGCTGCGCCGCCGCTATGCCGCCCGCCTCGAAGGTGATGGCCGCGGACTTATGCCGCAGACCGTGGAAGCCGAAAGGCTTTACCTCCGCCTTCTTGCACAGGTTGGCCATGAGGTGGCGCCGCTGGGTGAAGGGCTGGCCCATGTGTGTCGCGCAGTGAACCTGCATGAACACGTTGTCCACTTTGCAGGGCCGGGCATCCCACCACCATGCGAAGGCCTTGATGAGCTCCGGATGCATGGTGTACCAGCGCACGCGCTTTTTCCCGTTTTTGCCCTTGTAGTCCGTGAGGCGGATCCTGCCGGCGTCGAGCTTGACGTCCCGCTCCCAGGAGAGCCGGAACAGCTCGCTCCGGCGGCCGCCCGTGAAGTAATAGGTCAGCAGCATGACCAGGTCCTGGCCATTGGCCTTTTTGAGGACCTTGATCACGTCCTCCTCGGGCGGAACATAGCGTTCCCCGGCTTCCACCGGGAAGGGCGCGATGCTTTCGATCACCCAGGGGCTGCTCGGAAAGCCTTCCACATAGCCGATGCCCCAGTTCCATGCGGACAGGAGGTTTTTCCTGTACACGTTGGCCCTGTTGGGGCTTTTTGAGTCGGCGAGCTGCGAGAGAAAAGCGTAGACCTTGGGCTTGGTGACCGCCTCAAGTCTCTGGATGCCCTCTTCCCGGCAGAATGCGAAAAACTCCCGCATGACCGTTTCCTTCTCCGTTTTGGTCTGGCGCTTCATGGTGCGTTCCGCATGCGCCAGATACGCCTCACCCCAGCCCAAGAGCCTCTCTAAGGCCGTAGGGGTCGGAGGCGCGTCCCGTTTGTGCTCCTCCGCTGTTTTCTCCTCCCATTCTTTTGCGGCCCTCCATTCGGGGCCTCCTTTCCGGCCGGGCGGGAACATCCTGCAGGCCACCTGCCTGCCGTCCACAATCGCCCTGGCCCACCAACCGTTGCCTCTGTCCCTGCGTAGAGTCGGCATCGTTGAAAGCCTCCATTACAGTGCCCCAACGAAACCTCCAGCGGTTCCCAATTCGCCTGCCGCCAAGCTGGGACGCTATCGGCTTGATGGTCCGAGTGTCAAGTTTTAATTCTTTCGCAAGCTCCTGCAGGCTCAAGATATCGTCAGGCTCATAGCTCATAAGGTCACTCACACAGTCCATATTCACTTTGACAGGATGGAAGCGGAAGCTCCTTCAGCAGACTATATTGCCGCCCGCCGTAACGCGTTTTTGACCACCGAACCATGCCGTCAATGCCGGATTCCCGAGCGATTAGCTCACGGTCGTTCTTTACATCATCGCTCATGCCGTCCTTGTGGAAAAACGTAGAGCCGCCTTTCTTGGACACCTGCGACACCAGCCATTCCCACTCCAGAATCCGGTCTATATGGTACGGAAAGCGTGAGGAGATACGGTAAATTTCATCTTTGCGAGCCATAATACATGGCATGCAGCCCACACGGTACATCCCCAGCTTGTACAAGGGATTCAGCGGGACATTGTGTCGACGGTGCATGGCCAATACTTTTGCAACGGGCCAGCGCAGCAGCGGGCGCACGATAGTCAGATTTTCATCTTCCACGCTCCGCTTGGGCAGCGCCGCTCTATCCACGCTTTCCTCGGCCCGGACGCCCTGCCAGGATTCAACGGTGTAGCCTTCGTCCAGCAATGGATCAATATATTGCTCCCGCGCCGTCAGCACCTTAAGTTCCACTGTGCAAAAACGCTTGGTGGCGCTTGGGAAACGGCCTTTCCACATGCAAAGATCAAGGAAGGGGTTCCCAGTCGGCTGCAAATGCTGCAGCACTCGTTTACGGACTTCATCCGTATAACTGGCGCTTTTTTCCACAAAAAGCCGCCTCCTGGCGATGTTTGCGGAGAAATTAGCCTTGACCCACGTTATTTTGATGCCCGTCCGGTGGGCGAACTCATGCAAGTATTCCAACGTGATCTCATGCTCGTTGCCCGTGTCGCAGAAAAGACACTCGAATTCCATGCCATACCGCTCGGCAAGCTCCAGGGCAAAAAGAACCATGGCACCGCTGTCCTTGCCGCCGGAGGTGTGGAGTACGCGCCGGACATTACTCATGATGCGCCTTTGGAATAGGACGGATCAGAAAATCATAAGGAATGCCCCTGTCAGCAGCAAAGGCACGCAAATAGGCTTCAAAAACGCTTTCAAATCCTTGTTTTATTCGTAGCACTTCTTCAAAATCCTGCTCTGCTTGAGCCTGAAATTCCTTTTTCGTGATCAGCCCATGGCAATGCAAAGCAGTCCACTCTGGAAAAATAAAACGGCAGCGGGCAGTATCAAAAATGAGCCAAGAGTTTTTTCGAGAAACTAAATATGAAGCGTCTTTTGGAGTGGAGAGGTACAAGTGCATTCATACCTCCTCCTGGACGCCGAAGAGCTCGGGATAGAGAACGGGCAGCAGGACCTTCTCTATACGTTCCCCCAGCCACCGCAGGGAGGGGATGGCGATGGAATTGCCGTGCGACTTGTAGCGTGGGCCGTCGGCGGCCGCGCGGCAGGCATCCTCGAGGGTGAGGCAGCCGCATTGCATGAGGAAGTCGGCGTAATCCGGCTCCATTTTTTCAGCTTTCACAGCCCGGCCAAAGGGAATAAGCGTATAACCAGGCGGCAGGCCCATGAGCAGCTCGCACTCCAGGGGGAGCAGGCGGCGCACGGCGGACTCACGCAGGATCGCGCCCACGCCGATACCGGCCCGGCCTCCGCTGGGCGTCAGAACCGTGTTGGCGAGACCGTCGGTGCGCATTTCCACGTTGCAGCCGCCCTTACGGCCACGGATGGCGATGGCGGCCACTAGGGGAGTTCCCCGGCCGGTGCCGTTCTCGGAAGCGTCGAAGCCGTCCGCGCGCAGGGCGTGGGCGACATAATTCTCCAAGGATTCATCATGGGCGCTCTGGCTTTGGGCGCGTAGCGGATAGGCGATGAGCATGCCGCTTTCCGAGTCCTGCTGCGAATTTCGATTTATCCTGCCCGACAGGGCACAGGTGACGTAAAAACCGCCCTGCGCCTTGTTGTCATCAGGCCCACCCCCGCCAAGGCGGCCAGTGAGCGCATGGGTGACCTGCAGGTGGCCGGATGCGGCCTGCTCGGCATTGATCGACCAGCCACGCTCCCCGGCGATATTCGTCAATGGGCCGGTAACTAGGCGGTGGCCGGTCAAATCGTCGTTGGCGGTTCCTCCGTTTCGTCCGAAACGGGCGGAGAGGCTTCCTGCGGTCTCGTTGTGGGGGATGAAATGTCCGGCGGCGGCTCCTTCAGGTCTGCCGCCGAGGCCCCCGCTATAAGCGCTGCGCGTAATTGCTCCGGCAACTGCCGTTTGCGCTTGGCGGCTCGGCGGAGTATCCCGGCGCAGGCCTTCGCGCTCAAAAAGTATCGCACGGGGATCGGCCCCTCCAAGAGGACATCCGACAGCGAACAGACGGCG
Source organism: Desulfovibrio sp. (assembly GCA_031279825.1). Classification (GTDB taxonomy): domain Bacteria; phylum Desulfobacterota; class Desulfovibrionia; order Desulfovibrionales; family Desulfovibrionaceae; genus Frigididesulfovibrio. The sequence goes on from JAITHT010000009.1 coordinate 5,522, forward strand.
GCGGCGTTGGGCCAGGCCGAAATATTGGGCATCAAGAATCCGCCATGCGACTGTTCTTTTAGGTCCAGTAACCCAACCTGCATCGGGCCATTTTGGATCATGACGGCCACGCTTTCTGGACCAGCGCCAAAATTTGTTACTTTTTCCCATTGGGGGCCGGGGGCCGGGTTCGCTCGGGAAATCAGCTCCCGCAAGAGCGGACAGGAAGTTTCCGAAGGCGTTGTTCGCGTCGGAGAGCAGCCCGGGCACGTTTTCAAGCACAGCGGCATCTGGATCGCATTCATCGGCTATCCTCACAAATTCCAGCGCCAGGTTGCCGCGGTCGCCGGTGAGGCCCGCGCGAAGGCCCGCCACGGAGAAATCCTGGCAGGGAGTGCCGCCCATCAGGATGTTGAGATGGCCAAGGCCGGACGCTTTCAGCAACTCCCGGATCCGTGCGCCGGTGACGGAGCGGATGTCGCCCAGGTTCGGCGGACAGCCTTGCGCCCGGGGCGGCAACTTGGCATTGGCCAGGAGCATGGCCTCCAGTCGCTTGGCCTCTTTGTGCGTTTTGGCGCAGAGCGGGCTCGGCATGACCTCCGGAGCGCCGCAGCCGTATTGGTAATCGAGCACGGCGCAAGGGAAGGGCTCTATCTCGGCGTAGGCCACGCATTGCCACCCGAGCGGCCCCCAGGCGACGGTATCGGCGGCAATGCCGGAGGTGACCGAAAGGTAGTTCAGCATACGCGCTCCGGCAACGGATGCGGGTAGCTTACCTTGAAAAAGCCGAGGCTCCCCTTGCAGGGATGGAAGGGCAGCTCGCCGGAAGCGACGATGGGCCAGTTGTACAGACCCTCTGCGGCCCATTCGGATGTTCTATGCCGCCCGCACTGGACGGTGAACATGGCGAAGCCCACAATGCCGCCCAGGGGAAGGTCCCGAGGGATGGCATAGCCCGCTTCCAGTTCCAGATATTCGAGACCGGGCTTGTCCATCTTCTTGCCAGCATGGATGAGCACCGGCACGCCGCAATACTGCGGCGGCAGACGCCAGGAGCGGTTCCCGAAATCTTTGCCGAGGTGGAAAATGGCATAAGGCCACGGCTGCATAACGGATATGGCGGGGAGGATCATGCGGGCACCTCGTTCCAAATCGGCCCCCGCTCATCTAGAGAACGGCCGGAGCGACGTTTGCCCACCCTGTACATACGGATGCCGGGATTTTCGGGGAAGACATGGTACCCCGCGGAGCTGCCCTGGCCGGAGCATCTGAAAACCGTGCAGCACGTTTTCCGCCGGTTCCCGCCAGCTCGAAACCTGCTGCCAGGCATAAGAGGTCTGAAAATGGTAGCCTACGGATTCACCGGTGTAGATGTCGTATTCCACACCCTGCCAGATATCCGTGTCCCTCTCCTGAGCTTCGGCCCTCCAGGCTGAGAGGTTTTGCCCTGCCATTCCACGGGCGAGGCCTTCATCATGTAGTCATCGGGACGCCCGGGCCGGAGCACGCCGGTTTTGAGGTCGATGACCCCGTTGGCCATGGGCAGCGCCCAGGGGGCGCGGTCTATCTCGTCGCCGCGGATGGCGAGAGGGCTCTCCCGGTTCGTCTTGGCGAAGTGCAGGCAGTTGAAGCGCCCGGACTTGGAGCGCAGCTTGGCCACGCGCGATTTGAGATCGTCGCGCTTTTTCTTGAGGCGTCCGGCGGCTTCCTTGTCGCCTTCCTCCTCGGCCTCCCGCGCCATCTTGTGGTAGTGGTCCGAGGTGCGCTGGTAGGTCTCGGCCACGCCTTCCACATCTGCCTGGGCGAAGTTGGCGTCGCCGATATCGTCCATCTGCCAGTGGTGGCCGCTCCAGAACATCCACTCCCCGGCCTGCCCGACGTAGGCGTGTCGGTTCCGGTAGAGCGAGGCGAAGATCAGGCCGTCCCCCAGCTCGTTGGCGTAGAGGTATTCGCCCACCAGGTCATGCGTGAGCTCCGGCGGGGGGGCACCGCCGGGAGATTCACCGCGCGCAGCGGCTTCTTCCTCCTCCTGGCGGACCCGCGCGAGGACCTGTTCGCGTAGGATATCCTCGTTGTTTCTTACATCGTCAGGCATATCAACTCCTTACGCTATGTCCGTTCAGATCGAGCGCTTTGCCGCACCCGCGTCGACGCTCCGCGCGGGGCCGTTCGTTCCCAGATTCCCACCGATTTTTTCACAAAAATTCCCACACTCTTCGGGGTCGCCAGTAGCCGTATGGGGAGGGGGCCGAGGAAGGACCCGTAAACCGATTCGAGGTCGAGCCTCGCCATAGGACCATTGTGGCTTGTTTTCAGGGAGAGGGGGGCGCGGGGGGACCGGGGAAGGCACCCCCCTAAGAGCGGGCTCCGCCCGCAAAAGGAAGCGGCCGCTACAGTCCCATGATGACGGTCAGCGTGAGCGCGAAGCTCTTCCGTTGACCGATGGGCAGCGCGGCCGCTCAATCGGATTTCAGTCCAAGGGGGGGTATGCACGAACGGTGCATGAGATGGGAGTACGTGTGTACAATCGGCGTGTACAATCGCGCATGTATAGAGCTGCATTTTGGTGCCCTATAATGCGCGTATAGTCCTTGAAATTCATGGCGCACAGGCGAACGTCAATCGGCTTTCCATCCGGGAACTGATGCGGGCTGATCTGGCAGCCATGAACCAGGGCATACGCAACGCCAATGACGCCATCTCCATGATTCAAACGGCGGACGGGGCGCTTTCCGTCATCGACGAAAAACTGATCCGCATGAAGGAACTGGCGGAACAGGCAGCCACCGGCACCTATAATTCCGATCAGAGATTGATGATCGACAGTGAGTTTCAGGCGATGGCCGCGGAAATCGACCGCATCGCCAACGCCACGAGCTTCAACGGGATCCATCTTCTCAACGGCAATCTCTCCGGCGCCCACAACGGCGCGGGGCTTGTTTCCACCGGCGCCGCGAAAATCCACTTCGGCTCCGGCAACAATAGCGCCGAAGACTACTATTACATCACCATGGGCGATGCCACCTTATACGGGCTTGGTCTGGCCGCGCAGGGAACAGGAAGCGGATCTGGAACAGGAGGAACGGGAGGCGGGGGGACAGGAGGAAGCAGCGTTCCGGTGCTCGGTGGTATCCTGACAAATAATGCAGGGATCACTCTGTTCACATCAGGGATTATTTCCTTCGCTGTTATTCCAGCAGGAACAAAAGATATTGCAATCCATCTTGATTGTATAGGCCAAAATGATTCGATTGAGGTGTTTACCAGAGATGGCAAGCATGTGGTTGGAACTACGCTTGGCAGCGTGAGTAATACGTCACCCTCAAATGCATCACAGGATTGGGGAGCGGCAGGGATTAGTACCATTGCCGACATCAATAGTCAAGTCTTAACCGAAGCTAACGCTTTTTTACCGGGAGCATCGTATGACCTAAGCCCGCTGAATGGTATTGGAACAGATATTCCCATTACCAACTTCTCCTCAGGGGGTGCTGGCAATCATTTTTCTTATCACGGCATGAACTTTGGCTATTCTGGAGATGGTCACCCTAATTTTGCGTTCTCGCTCGATCCTGTTGAAGAGTACCTTACCATTGATGAAGTAAAAGAAGACCTAGTATTACTAATTATCGGCGGTGGGACATTCTGGATCCAAGCCAGTTGGACATCCATGCCCACATCATGGGGCAACGGCTCCGGGGGAGGTTTATCGGGCGCGCTCTCCATCTCCACTCAAGCCCTGGCCCAGCATGCCTTGATCACGCTCAACGATGCCACCGTCAACAAAGACAAGATCCGCGCCCACTTGGGGGCCATGCAGAACAGGCTGGAAAACACCATCGCCAATGTGTCGATCCAGACGGAAAATTTGCAGGCCGCGGAATCGCGGATTTCCGATCTGGATGTTTCCGCCGAAATGACGACTTTCGTCAAAAACCAGGTGCTCACCCAAGCCGCGGTAAGTATGCTGTCACAAGCCAATATCATGCCCCGTCTCGCTCTGAGCCTGCTTGAGTACGAACGCGACAAACTCGGCCGCAAGGTATAGGGCAGTCCACAGCGGATAGCCGACCCTCCAAATTTGGATAATGGGCATCCTTTTTATATTCAGGCTACGCCCAATGACTTCTAATCGCCGCAAATTCGACAAATACAAAGCTCCGCTGTTCTTCCCTTTCTGACTGTTTCTTCTTATACTAGCCTCATGCGATATTCTTTTACCCGCAGCATACGCGGCTACCCGTGGCGCCACCAACTGCTCTGTCTCCTGCCTTCCGTAGCGCTGCTTTGCTGTCTTGCCCTGTTCGTCGGCGACGGCGATGCCTCCACCCTGTATTTCAAGGAGGCAAGCGTCCGCCATCCTTTTGTCACAAAGGGTATGCGCTTTCTGACGAATTGGACGAACATCGCCTTGTACGCCTTTTATGCGACGCTTTTTCTTTGCGGCCTGCGCCGTAAAAATCGCTCTCCGGTCAGATTTGTGCTGATCTTCATCAGCGTGCAAATTTTCGTTTCCGCCATATTAGTGCAACTTTGTAAAATAACCGTGGGCAAACCGCGTCCCCTGCCCGCTCTTGAGGGTTTCGGCTACTCGCCTTTCAACGCCAAAGGGATGTTTCACTCTTTTCCCTCAGGGCATACCTCGGAGGCGGCCGGTGCGGCTTTCCCTTTAGCAAACCGTTATAAAAAACCGCTGATTTCCCTGTTTCTGGGTCTGCTTGTCGCACTCCTCGGTTTTTCACGAATCTATCTTACCATGCATGATATCGCGGACGTAGCCGGCGGCCTTGCCGCCGGCGTGCTTGCGGGCATTCTGAACCATCACCTATGCTGTAGGGAACAACCATGAGCGACTCTTCTCTCAACACGGACACGTCTTCGCCCGCCTCCGCTGATACGGCCGCCAACCAGAGATCTGCCCGGGAACAGAGGCACCCTGATGCGGATGAGTCGATCCACGCCGATCTGTCCGGATTGCCCGCGTATATGCGCGCCCCCGTTCACCCGAAAGAGCCGTCTCCCTCCGCCGCTCCTGGGAGTGACGAGCTTCAACGGGGCTCACTTGAGCGTACCGTGGAGGAGACAACGCCTCCGTCCGGCCAGGATGCCTCTTTCGCCGACGAATTCCCCGATGAAGACGGCTATTCCCCGTTTCCCGAAGCGCCTGAACCACTCGTTGTCACACCCGCGGGAACGAGCCCGCCGCCGGCTATCCGACGGGATACGCCTTCCGGCGCATCTTCATATCTGTTCACGGTACTGGCGCTGTTCCCCCTACTCCCGCTCACCCTCATGCTGACTTTGCAAACTATCTTTACCCTGGATGCGCGCGAATTGTGGTTTTCTGATGAAATACGCCATGCGGCCGCATTCCGTACTCTGCTGGAACAAGGCAAATGGCTGATTCTGGAGATGAACGGGCAAATATACCCGGACAAACCCCCTCTCTACTTCCTCTTTTTGCGCGGCCTATATGAATTTGTACGCACGGACGGCCCCATGCTTCATTTTACCGCGGCCGCCATCTCCGCTCTGCTGTATCTCTGGGCGACCCTTGGCCTCGGCGCCTTTGTGGCCCGAGTGGATAAACGCGCCAATCTGGCCGCGGGCATCATACTGTTGAGCACAGGCTTCATCATGGGTATCATGCATTATGCGCGCATGGATCTTCTGTTTTCGGCCGTGATCCTGTGCAGCCATATTTTTCTCTACCGGGCCTGCATCTCTCCGACCAGCAACTATGCGGGCATGATCACGGCCTTCATCCTGGCAGGGATTGCCACGCTGATCAAAGGCCCTCTGGGGCTGGTCTTTCCCCTATGCTCCATCGTGTGCTTCACTCTCTGGCGGGGCACTCCCCAACGCCTCTTCCGCCCGGACTTCCTTGCGGGCTTGCTTGCCGGCATGTTGCCCGCCGCCCTCTGGCTCGGCGCCATCTACTGGCATACGGCGGGCGATGTAGATTTCATCCTCGACACGCTGATTAAACAACAAACAATCGACAGGGCCGTGGACGCCTTTCATCACAAGGAAACATGGCATTATTATCTGACTCGCCTGCCCCTCATGTTCCTGCCCTGGACGCTGCTTCTCCCCTTCCTGCCGTGGAAAGAACTGTCAGTCAAAAATATACACGCGGCTGTGGCCGCATCACGGCGACCTGAGGGAGACGGCATCGCCTTTCTCTGGAGTATGGCGTTGTCATCTCTGCTGCTGCTCTCCTGCCTCAGCGGCAAAATTCTCGTGTATTTTCTTCCTGCCCTGCCCGCTCTAGCCATTCTCGCGGCGAGAAGCGTTCTGTGCCTTGAAGGCAAAAACGCCCTTCTCTTCCGCAAGAGCATGGCCATCCTGCTACTTGTCTGCGCTGTGGGCGTTATAGCGGCAACCCTGATGCTCTTTGATCTTCTGTCCCCCCCCACGTTGCGCGGTCTGCCGCAATGGAAACTGCCCGCAAACGGTATGTTCTTCGTTATTCCCGTCATTCTCCTGATATTTTCCGGCCTGCTCTGGACGGGTCTCCGCAGCAACCGCCCGGAAGGAGTGCTGCTGGCCGTGGCCCTGACAGCCATGTCTCTAAGTTATCCCCTGGCAAGCATGGTGGCGCCGTCTTTTGACGCCGTGCTCAGCCCCAAAGCTCAGGCTCTCATGATGCGCGCTTATGCGCAAAAGGGCTACACACCGGTTTCTTACAAAGTTCTAGGCGGCACTTACACATATTATGCCGGCCAAAACATCCTCTCCCTGCCCTCCTTACCCTCCCGATCCGAAGACACGGCGGACACCATGGCCGAAGCCGGTACGAGCACGGGTGTGTCCGGCGATACAGCAGTATATGCCCCGCAGAGAGAAAAAACAGTCATCGGCATGCCTCGCTCTCGTCTCAACGAATGGAAAAAACGGCCGGACTGCTTTCAAGAAGTGCATTCCCAATGGATAGAAACCAAGGAACATGTGCTGCTGGCCTGCCCAGCCGAAGAAGACATACGGCCCGCCGTCGTGCCGTATGCACCCGCCCCGGACTTCCCCGGCGCCTTGTTGCGCCGTTTGGGCCTGCCGTTCCCGACCGGCATCGCACCGGAAGAACGCCGGGAAGAACACGATACCACGAAATAATGCCTTGCGTACGCATAAAATTTCTATAATAATCCTTGCACTGACTCTTTTACCTTTCTAATTCTTTTGGAGGTTGGAATGATCATTCGGGCCACGTATTGCCGCCTCTACAGCGCATCCCGTTCTTTTTTGACTCTTCTGCTGTGCCTGCTTGCCTCCACGGGCTGCGCCGGCAAATACGGCACGCAGACCACCAATGTCGCCTATTATCCCGATTGCTACGCTCCTATTGAAGAGCTGAGAACATCGGAATTTACCGTGGAAAAATCCACGGCTGCCGGAGCGGTCGTGGGAGGCGTCCTTGGTGGTATAGTCGGACTGATCGCCTCGGGCGGTAAAGGTTCGGGCGCGGCCATCGGCGCGGCCACAGGCGCCGCCGTCGGTGGCGCGGCGGGTTACGGTATGGGCAAATCCAAACAGAGCTCCGAGGATGCAAGCCTGCTGGCCGATTATAATTCGCGGCTTGACGGCAATATCCAAGAAAGCGACAAAACCACGGCCGCGGCCAGACTCGCCCGCCAATGCTACGAGCGCCAATTCACCGCAGCAGCCTCGGCGTTCAAGGCCAAACACCTCAACAAGGAGCAATTCAACGCGCGCTATCAGGAAATACTTGCAGGAATGGAAGAAGCCGCCTCTCTTCTCGGCGCGGCCAATAAAAACAACACCCAGCTTGTCGCCGCGTATAACAGGGCTCTTAACGAAGAGGCCGATAAACGGGGCCTTTCTGCAACCCTGGTCCGTTCCTCGGCAAGGTCAAAAAAATCTCCGCCGGAACTCGCAAAAACCGCGGATGGCAGCGAACTTACCCGTATGGCCGTAAAAACCAGCCGGATGGAACAGGCCGTTTCCGCCGGACAGGAAGAAGAACGCCTCCTGCAAGAACGCCTTGCCACCACCAGGCGACAAGCCGCCGACCTTATGAGTTAACGCTTCTTGCCGGCAAGATGCCGATTTCCTGTCGTCCACGCTCGCCTGAGGAAAGTTTCCATGGATACCCCGTCAAGCTCTTCCGATACGCCGGATTCCACCCGGCAGCCGTCTTCCTCCGGGCAGGACGGCTCCATGCCCGTTTACCGTCGTTCCATTTTCTGGCTGCTCATCGGTATGCTCGCGGGGCTGATCACGCTGCCGTTTGTCTATAATGCCTATGATCTCCGGCCGAAAGCCCCGCCGCCGGCTGAAGGCGAAAAAGTAAGCCCTTACGATTTGCTTGAGATACAACGCGCCCAGAACAAAGGACTGGAGGAGGAAATACAACGTTTACAAGCCGCTCTTAAGGAAGATCCCTGCTCATTGCCCGAAATTCTCGGAGTCACTCCGGATAAGGCTCCGGCAGGCCCCGACTACGCTCCCCCCGACACAACGATCACCCCTTCTCGAAAGCAACAACATCCAGACGCTACGGATCAAACTCCGCCTCCCGCGCCGCCTGCGGGCAATGCAACCCTTACTCCCGCCTTACCCGCGCCGAGCACTGTGGGAAGTCTGCTCGATCAGGCCACTGTTTTCGTCCTTTCCTCCCTGGGGGATCACGTGGGCATGGGTTCAGGCTTTTTTGTCGCTCCCGGAATCATTGCCACCAACCGCCATGTAGTCCAAGGCAAAGGAGCTGCCGTTTACGTGGGCAACAAAGCTCTCGGCGGCATGCACGTAGCCGGGCTCATAGCCCTCAGCAATGACGAATCCCGTGATTACGCCCTGTTGCGCATTGCCTCTTCTCTTGCTTCCAGAGCTCCCGTTCTTCATATAACGGAGGAAATCAACCGTACCGATCATGTAAGCGCCTGGGGCTTTCCCGGCTACATTACGGAAATAGACCCCAAACTGGCCGCCCTCATCAAAGGAGATGAAACATCCGTACCCGAAGTGGTCTATTCCGAGGGCGTAGTCAGTGTGGTGCTGGACAGAAAGCCTCCGGTAATCCTGCACACCGCCGCCATATCCCAAGGCAACAGCGGAGGCCCCCTGGTCAATAAACAAGGCGCCGTCGTGGGCATCAATACCTTTATCAAGGCTGCGGGCACCTCTTATGCCCAGGCGAATATCGCGCTGCCCGGCAAGGATCTTGCCCGGTTCATGAAAGAACACGGCATTACCGCCTCCATAGCGGCAAAGTAGAGGCTTTTTCGTCATGTCCTCCTCATTCATCGCCTCTACGCCGCGCGCCGGCTATAACGCCATGCGTTATCAAGGAATCCTGGTTACGGATAGTTATGCCCAACTGCGGACAGTGCTGGAAAAAAATCTTTCTCCACAACATGCCCTGCTCTTTGCCGAACCCATGCACGACGCCTCCGGTACGACAACGGACTGGTACACGGCTTTCGAAGGATCGCCCATACCTCTGGACAAGCTGTCTCCAGAAAAAAAAATTCATGCCGGCGAAATAATCTCAAAGTTGGCTTCAGATATCAGCCGACTGGCCGCGCAACTTACGCAAAGCCCGGAAGCCTCCAAAAACATCCGGGGCAATATCCTGTCTCTGGCATTGCGCTACCCGGATACCAGCCATCTTTATATGGCGGGCGATCAGCCGATAATCATCTGCTGGGGTTTTGAACACGGCAGTTCAGGGGCGCAGCCGGAAGAACTCATGCGCCTCGGCGCGGCTATGGCACAAACGCCTCCTCCGCCAAGCCATCCGGCAACGACAACGGTCACGCCCGGCCATGCGGGCTTCAACTGGTTACGCGCGTTTCTTTTCTTCCTTTCCGGCATGCTCCTGCTGTTGGGGCTGCTGTTGTGCGCAGGCCTTCTTTTCAGCCCCGCCGCTTCCCTGCCCGCAGGATGCGCTGCTTCGCTCCGGCCCGCCGGAGGATGTTCACCCGCACCGCCTACTCCGCCCGCTTCTTCCGTAGACTCGGAACTCATATCGTCCCTGACTGCAGAGAGGGAAAAGGAACTTTCCCTGCGCCGCCTGCTTGATGATCTGCGCCGTGAAATATACAGACGGACTGCCGAATGCCCTCGCGAACCTCAAGTCGCTGTTCCGACAAGGAAAAAGGAGGAACCCGAGCCTCCCGCCCCTCCCAGGGAGGAAGTCCGTATTCCAGAACCTCCGGCAGGAGAAGAATCCGATCCGCCGATGGAGACATCCCCCCCGTCTCTTGCCGATATTATGCCGATCACGCCCGCTGAACCGGAAAAACCGTCTCTGCCCCACACGGAACCCAAAACGGAACGGAAAGCTCCGGAAAAACCCAAGCCCCGGAAGCAAGCTCAAGGGGAAGAAATGCGCATCCCGGATGACGCAAAAAGAAATAAGGACGTCAGCTTCCTGGAAGGCTGCTGGAACTCCGAAACAGGCCTGAGAAGCGATCGTACCCATGAACCCATAGGCGTACAATATTGTTTTGATGCCAACGGGCAAGGCACCCGCACCATCACAAAGCACCAGAGCCGGGATCGTTGCGTCGGTTCCGTACGGTCACGATTCGACTCGTCCGGCAGGCTGATTATTGATGCCGACGGCTCGCCCTGTAACAAAGGCGGAGGATTTGTGCCGGAACTCGTGGAATGCTCTTCAACCGACGGCAAAGCCGATTGCTTCGGCAAGGAACGCGGCGGCTTGCAACGCAAATGGAAAGCCCGCTTTCGCCGTAGTTGAAAAAGGGCGAGTTGTTAAGGATTATGCTTATGGACATGCCACGATACAGCTTTCCGGTGTCGATTATCCCCGGCGGTTGTCCTCAATTTTTGGATTTTCTCCTGAAACCAGCCGCTCTGAATCCGCAGGATTTACGCTTCAATCGCTCGTTTCGCGAAGAACGTCGCCCCGGAACCCAGGGGGACGGGAAAGAAAATTTTTTGCTGTATTGCGTGGCGGAGAGCGAGACAGGTCAATGGATCGATATGATCAGCGGGAAACATTCTCCGCCTCCCGATTATGACATTGACTCGCGTAAATGCCTTGACGCTTTTATAAATCAATGGGTACCCATACCGATTTTGCGCGTGCGCGACGTCAAAAGCCCTACTGGAGCCTCCTCCTTTGAAATGGGCCCCTCCAATTGGTCCAGATGCCGATTGACGCGTATGCGGGACGGCCAGACGTTACGCCTGATTATCGCTTTTGACACCACGGTGGAAGAACCGCCCCAACACAAAACACGCGAACAGAACAAGGGCGAAGAAAACGCCTCAGTCAAAGCGGATGAACGCTATTTCGCCCTGTCTCCCGATGATGTCGCCGCCAGCGCGTTATTCAGGCCGGCTTGGCATGTGCGGGACAATACCTGGTATCTGAACGAACCCTGGGTTGATCGCTGGCTCTTTATCCTCTACACCTCCTGGATGGCGCGTACCCGCAAAGAGGCGGACGACTCCCCCTTCCGCATGGAATATCTGGCGAATTATCTAATCTTTCTGGATCTGTTGCACAAGCTGGTACCGGAAATGACGGTACGCGTCATTAACCCGGATCGAGACACACCCGTAGACGTCGATCTGATCCTGGATATCGGCAATTCCCGCACTACCGGCATTCTGGTGGAAACGCCGCCTCAACGCGCCACCAACCTGAACAATAGCTATCTGCTGCAAATACGCGACCTCAGTTGTCCGGAAAATATCTATGTGGAGCCTTTCGCCACCAGGGTGGAGTTTTCCGAAACGTCGTTCGGCGATGACGCGCACAGCAAACTTTCCGGGAGGAGAACGCCCGCATTCCCCTGGCCTTCAGCCGTACGCATGGGACCGGAAGCCGCCCGTCTGGCCGCCAAGGCGAAATGCGCGGAAGGAACCACCGGCATGTCCAGCCCCAAGCGCTATCTGTGGGACGAACGTATCTGGAAGCCCACTTGGCGCTACAATACCGAAGGGGGCTACGAGCCGATGGTCACGCGCGGGAGTTTTGCCCAGCAGGTCAATCACATGGGGACTCCTTTAAGTTGTTTCGACGATCCGGCTATTTCCCGCCATCCCCTGTACCGCAATCAGGAGAGAGAGATTGCCTTTGAATCCCAGTTCACCCGCAGTTCTCTCATGATGTTTCTCATGGGAGAAATACTCATGCAGACGCTGGTGACCATTAACTCTCCAGCCCAACGAGGGCGGCGCGAACTCGCCGATTTGCCCCGTCGACTGAGGCGCATTGTTTTTACCGTACCGTCGGGCATGCCCATCGCGGAACAGCGTATTTACCGGCGCTGGGTGAATTTTGCCGTACGTACGGTCTGGCAGGCCCTGGGTTGGGAAGAATGGCTTCTCACCCCGTCCTCCCGCCGAGCTCCCCTCCGGCACGATTACCGTCAAAGCCCGGAAACGCGCTGTAGTTGGGATGAGGCGAGTTGCACCCAACTTGTGTATCTGTATAACGAGATTATCCATAAATTCAACGGTGATGCTCATCATTTTTTCCGTCTCTACGGTCACGAGCGCCCGGGCTATGGAGAGTACGCGAGTCTGCGCGTGGCCAGCATAGATGTGGGAGGAGGCACCACCGACTTAAGCGTTACCACCTACACCCTGGATAATGATGAAAGCTCCACGGCCAGAGTCCGACCGCATCCCGAACTGCGCGACGGATTTAACGTGGCCGGGGACGACATCCTGCGTTCGGTGATCACGGAGTGTGTTCTGACAGATATAGCCAAAGCCGCGGCAGAACATCAAGTGAGCAATACGCGTCACTTGCTGGGAGAATGCTTCGGCCGTGACGTGCTGGACAATTCTCAAGAAAATCGTAACTTGCGCGCCCAATTTGCCAGGCAGATCGCTGCCCCGATAGGCCTCGCCCTCCTGGAAGCCTACGAGAAGACCGACCCGTTGCGCACGGCGCCCATGACGTTTCGTCTGCGCGATTTTTTTAATCTCCCCGTCGATCCTTGGGTTGACGATGAAAAAACAAACGGAAGCGCTACTTTGGCAGATCCGCCCTTCACCAAAGCGTCGCCTCCATCGCGGGAGGTTATCGACTATGTGGAAAACGCCGTGAAAAGAGCTGTCCCGGACAGCGCGTTTTCCCTCATGAACGTGCCTATCACCATGTCGCCGGCCGTCATTGAAGGCGCCATTACCGCCGTGGTGCAGCGCATTCTTTCCGACTTGTGCGAGATCATTCATCTATACGGATGCGACGCCCTACTGTTATCCGGCCGCCCCAGCAAGCTGCGGGCGGTTATCAGCGCCATTGTCTCCCGACTGCCTCTGCCCGCGGATCGAATCATCCCTATGTGCGAATACCGCGTGGGGCACTGGTATCCCTTTGTGGACCATATGGGCGTGATTTCCGATCCCAAGACCACGGTTTCCATGGGCGCCATCCTTTGCGCTCTGGCGGAAGGCCATCTGGAAGGCTTCTCTTTCGCCTCCCAAGCACTGACGCTTTCTTCCACAGCCCGCTATATCGGTGAGATGGATACCAGCAGTCAACTCGCCAAGGCCAAGGTCTGGTTTGAGCCGGATGTGCGGAGCGGCAAAGAACAGGATCTGGAACGGCAGGTTCAATTCACCGGCCCCCTGTTTGTGGGATTCCGCCAGTTTCCGGTGGAACGCTGGCCGACCACACGCTTTTATCTTCTGGATTTCGCTACTGAAGAAGACAGACGCGCGGCCGCGGGCGGCAAACTTCCCTACGCCCTTACCGTACGCTTTTTACAACGCGGTGTGGAAGACCACACGGTCAAAGAAGAACAGGACGAAGGAGAATTATCCATTCTCTCTATTGCGGACAACCAGGGCAAAGAGGTACGCGGCAGCAAGGGGGGAAAGGCCGTTGAAGTACGCCTCCAGACACTGCCCCTGGATGAGGGCTATTGGCTGGATACCGGCGTGCTGATACTCTCGTAGAGACGTATGAAACTTTTCCGCTTCCTGTCATTATCCTGTGGCATATAAGGCAGAACATGCTTATGTACGAAGAAGACAGACTCCTTGCCGAGCAGTGTGAGCGATTGGCGCGTGAAACCTCGGCAGCCGCCGATTGGCTGTCACGCAATCCGGAGATTGCAGGCCGGGATTATGAAGGACATATCAAGGAAGCGCGCAAGGCCGGACGTTTATTGCGAGGATGCGCCGTCGCCGCCAGACGGAAAATGTGCGTCGGCATCTTCGGCCCCAGCCAAGCCGGCAAGTCCTATCTCGTCTCCACCTTGGCCGGCAATGCCGAGGGCAAACTCTGGACCCGCCTGGGAGACGCCACCCGCGATTTTCTCGAAGATCTCAATCCACCGGGCGGCAAGGAATCCACCGGCCTGGTGACGCGCTTTACCCTGGACAGGCCCATACCCCCTCCCGCCGCCTATCCTGTGCATATACGGCTGCTGTCTGCCGTTGACGTGGTGAAAATCTTGACTAATACCTACTTTTCCGACGCTGAACATATGGAAACGCCTGACAGGCAAGGAATGCTCGCAACGCTGCAGACATTGGAAAAGCGTAAGCAGCGCGCCTCCACCGGCGGAATGATGCAAGACGACGTGGAAGATCTGCAGGAGTATATCAATAAATATTTCCGCAGCAAGCCGCGCGTGCAACAGCTTTTTGATCAATATTTCTGGGATAAGGTCGCCCTTTTAGCTCCCGTACTGCAAGATGACGACAGAGCGGAACTGTTCGGAGTTATCTGGGACAATGTAGCGCCCTTTACCCGCATCGCGGGAGATCTGCTACGCGCCCTACGCGCCCTTGACTTTGCCGCCGAGGCATTCTGCCCGGCAGAAGCTCTTGTTCCACGCGACACCAGCATTATCGACGTGGCCTCTCTGGGAGATCTTTCTCCGCAACAGGATGACGTCCTGGAGCTAACCACTCCCGACGGGAAACGCGCTACTCTGCCGAGAGTATATATCGCCGCCCTCACCGCGGAATTGATTATTCCCATGCTGGACAAGCCGGCGGAGTTCTTTACCCACACTGATTTACTGGATTTTCCCGGTTATCGTTCGCGCAGGATGTTCGTCGATCTCTCCAAAGAAGCGGAAGAGCCCGCCAAGCTTAAAGAATGCTTTCTGCGCGGCAAGGTTGCCTATCTTTTCGAACGTTACTGCGCCGAACGCGAACTGACCGGCCTGTTGCTGTGCATAGGCAGCGGAGTCCAGGAGGTCCAGGGACTCGGAAATGCCGTAAACGACTGGATTGCCGGAACTCACGGCAGCACGCCGCAATGGCGCGACGGTAAAAACGCTTCCCTGTTCTTCATTCTGACCAAAAGCGACATGGAATTCGAGGACAAAGCGGGCGCGCAGGACGTTTCTCAACGCTGGGATACCCGCATGTACGCCTCCATGGAAATATTCAGCTCTCACGAATGGCTGCAGCGTTGGGACAATAAGGGCGCCTTCAATAATTTTTTTCTCATGCGTAACCCCAAGGTAAAGCTTCATCTGTTCGAGTACCAGGATGATCGCGAAATACGCCTGAAGGATGATCAGCATCCCTATGTGCGTCGCTTTGAAGAATCTTTTATGCAGAGTCCGCAGGTGAATAAACACTTTATCCACAAAGAGGAAACCTGGAAAGCCTTCCTTACTCCAAATGACGGCGGCCTCTCCCTGATTCGCCGAAAACTCGATCCTATTTGTACGCCCGCGCTCAAACGGGAACAAATCGCAACTACGGTCGAAGAGCAGCTTTCCAAATTGCAAGATCGACTGCGCCCCTACTATAAGACGGATGACAAGGAAGAGGAACGCAAACAAAAGGCCATTCTGGCTCAGAATCTCGCCAGAATTATCCTCGGTATGATTAAGACGCGCCGTTTCGGATCTTTCCTCCGCTTACTCACCATCCGGGATCACGAGATCTATGATCTGTATTTTCGAAGCCAGCATCATATTCAGGAAATACCTGCAGAAATGCAGGAAACCGATGCTTCGACGGACGATCTGCTCTTTGCCCTTATGGGCAAGGAGGCATGTGTTCCGGCGTTGAAGCCGGATGCCTCGCCTGCTCAAAGTTCGGCGATGCAATATTCTCCCCGTGACGAAACCCAGGCATTTAGCGAACACATTGAAAAATTCTGGTGTGAGCAACTACGCAGCCATGCGGATGAGCCGACCCTGCAATATTTTGCCTTCCCGCCTTCCCTGTTTTCTCAATTCGCGCATGAGTTGGAGATCGGCTTTGTGCGTCTCGGTCTGCGCCGTACGCTGGAAGATTCTTTGCGTAAGGCCGCACGTTACGCCAATCAGGGAAAAGAACGCCTGATCTGGAAACAGGCCAGCATTGCCGCGACTGAGATTAACGCCTATTGCGCCTGGCTGGGTTTTGATCCGCACGCGCATACTCCTGAACAGCGCACCATCCCCGTCGGCAGTAATCAACGAACCCTGTTCACCCCCCTGCCGGAACCTTCCGGGCTGCCTATTCTGTCCGAAGATCCCGGCGATTATACGAATACGTTCATTATGGATTGGGCCGCCGCCCTCATGCATCTTATTGATGAAAACGTCAACTTTGACGGTATACGCGACTTTGATCCGGAACAAAACAGACATCTGCGCGATATACTGCATGCGCTGAGGCTCTAGAGCAGATTATCTTTGAAACGCTGCACTCGTAGCCCTCGGTGAAAACAAGTTTCGCTTACTCCTCGTGCACGCAACCGGCACCTCCGCTGCCGGTTGTCAGAGCATTTTCAAAGTGAAAATGCTCCAGGACGACGCTCTTGCCTGGAGATAAAACGCCTTAAAGCGTATTTCACGAATGAAACGAGATACATGCTAGGAGTGCACCGGTCTGGATCGATGCTGCGCCTTTCCGATCCGGCGGCCTATGTTGCGCCCGCTGGCGTTTATTGCTAATGTCCTGAGCAGGAAGTGCAGAAGAACAATGGACGACTGCAACCAGGTGGCTGAATACGCGAACCTCAAATATGGTTTTATGATTAAGGACATTCAGGAACGGGCCAGGACGCATGAGGAAAAGAGCCAGGCGCTCCTGACGGAGCTTCGTCGCGCGCTTCTGCCGCTGGCCCAAAAGGACCCCCCGGCCGCCGCAAAGCGTTTCCGCGATGCCTTGGCCAAAAACGCCGTGGACGTACAAAAGGATTGGGAGCGTCTGTTTGCGCTCCTGATGGAAAAATATAACCAGGGATTCATCAACAGTCCGGAGAAGATAGCCGTACCCGTGGGCTACAGCCAGGAATGGCTGCGGTACACCGATTACGCCAAAGGATCCGTGACGTACACAAAACCCTGACGGCGTTATGGCGGCAATGCCGCCGTAAGCCTGCTGAAAACCACCTTTTTCAGCAGGCGATCCCCGCAAGCTTTCACATTGGCATTATTGCGGCTAAGAAGGCGGCCTTGGCTCAGGTTTTGACCTCAGCCAGAGAATTTTCACTTTGAAAATACTCTGGCGACCGGCAGCGGAAGCGCTGACTCACGTACACGAGGAGTAGGCGAAATGTGTTTTCGCCGTAAACGACGAGTGCAGCGTTTCAAAGGTATTCTGCACCATGGAGTGTTAACGCTGCTGTTAAGCGACTATTTGCAGCGTTAATTGCTATAAGAGGAAGCAGTGAAGGCAACATACAGCAATGACATGGAAAAAGGACCGGGATACGGCCTTTTGCATATCCGCGATGCCGAAGTCGGCAACATGGAAAATGCGCGTTTCAGTATTAAACGAGGCAGCGACCATAATTCTCTTGGTCACGGAGGCTGGCAGCCCGCGGAACGCTTTTTCCAGGCTCAACGTATCCTCCTCGACAGCGACGGCTTTATCCTTGCTGTTGGACCGGAGATCGTCGATCATCTTGATACGCGAGAGAACTACCGTCTCAGCATTATCCGCATTGACGGCTCAAGCGCTGTCGCCCCTTTGCGCGTACCGGAAGTCAGTTATTCTCCCGTAGAAGGAGGCCGAGGACTCGGAGTTGCGCCCGTTACGGAGCCCGCAACGCTCCCGCCGCCTCCGCCCGCCCCGGCCGCTCCGGAGCAGAAAGATCCCGAAGAAAACACAGAGGCCGATGGCTCCCCGGACATCCTCCCTCCTCCTGAATCGGCGCCGGTCCGGCGCAAGGGAGGGGGCTTCGCCCCCCTCCTCTTGACCGTCCTTCTGCTTGCTCTGGCCGGAGGCGCTTTCGCCGTCTGGCAGTTTTTCCTTAAAAAAAATGATCTTCCCATACTTGCTGAAGACAACCTTCCTCCACAAACGGAAGCAAGGTCTCCCTCG
The DNA here is from genome assembly GCA_031279825.1 of Desulfovibrio sp. Taxonomy (GTDB): domain Bacteria; phylum Desulfobacterota; class Desulfovibrionia; order Desulfovibrionales; family Desulfovibrionaceae; genus Frigididesulfovibrio. The sequence continues at coordinate 23,735 of JAITHT010000009.1, forward strand.
CAAGCGGAGAAACAGGGTAACACGCCCAAAGAAAAAACAGCGCAAGTTCCCCCTAAAGCCGCTTTGGTTCATGCCCGCGAACACCTCGCCGGTCCGGCGGATCCCGCGGAAAGCGTTTCTCTGGCAAAACGCCTGCGCGAAACACGCGACGGTATTGATGCCGCCTTTCTTCTGCTGGAAGACGCGGCGCAAAAGGGAGATGGCGAAGCCATGCTCCTCACCGGCGGCTATTTTGATCCGGCTGACGCCGCCCCTTCCGGCAGCATAAAAAAAGAACCGGCTGCGGCGCTTGCCTGGTATGCAAAAGCCAAAGCCACCGGCAATCCGGAAGCGGACGCCCGAATCGCCGCCTTGCGCGCCTGGGCTCAGGCGGAAGCCGCCAAAGGCTCACAGGAGGCGGCACAATTGCTCAGGCAATTCTGAAACACATGCATATAAAAATTGATGGAAGATCTCAAGCCACTCACAGGCGGGACGACAACTCCTGCCATGAAGCGGCCAACAGCCTATTCATGAGGCTGTTAACCAGAGTATTTTCACTTTGAAAATGCTCTGGCGGCCCGTTCAGGGTGGATTTCCGGCAGCGCACCAGACCCCGAGAGATTAGCCTTTATCCAAAAAAGATAGCATGGATCTTCATGCCCATGCGTCTTGCGCTTGGGCGGGGTTCGGGCTATATCCGGCATGAAGACCGGGGTTTCAGACCACAAAGGAGCTAACGAATGAACAGCAATGCGGCAGGCGTTTTTACCAAAAATTGGACGGACTCCGTTTTCCATCCCGGACGTGCGGACGAATTCTTTGACGCCCTGTTCGGCGGGGCGGAAGAAGGGGCCTATGACATTTCCCTACGCTTTGTGGAGCAGCGCGGCGATACTTACGAATTCGCCTTTGACCTCAGGCAACGTCCGGGCAAATGTCTGGCCTGTAACCTCACCTACGGCCTGCCCCAGGTTTTTTCCCGCCATCCCGTTCTTAATGTGAAGGGCGTGGTTGAAGCCGTCGCCTCGGCCATCGGCAAAAGCTCTGACGGTCTCACCTGGAAGCTTGGCGCCACACGCGAACTTTCTTCCGACTTGCATGCTATCCCCCTACTGATCACGCTACCGTCCTGAAACGGCTACAGCGAAAAAACCGACTTACTTCCCATGTGTGCGCTACCGGACAGAATATCGTGCGAAAGGCCCGGGACTCCGTCCCGGACCCCGACGGAGAGAAAGATTTCCCCCGGCCCTCCACACAACCGGTCAGCAGCGCGAAGCGTTTTCGACCGGTATCGGGGATGCGGGTGGTGCGTCAACGCGATGCCGAAGGGGCATGGGGAAGCGGCGCCTCCCTGTGAGACGGCCGGCAAATGAAGCCGCGTTCCGTAGCCGTCATCGGCGGCGGGCTCGCCGGCTGCGAATGCGCCTATGCTCTTGCCGAGGCCGGGGTGACGGTGACGGTTTTCGAAATGAAGCCCGAGCGTTTTTCTCCGGCCCACGGCAACGCCAATCTGGCGGAATTGGTCTGTTCCAATTCCTTTCGTTCCGACGCCCAGGATTCGGCCGTGGGGCTGCTTAAAGAAGAAATGCGGCAACTCGGCAGCCTGTGTATGGCTGTCGCGCAAGATACGCGGGTAGCCGCCGGCAAGGCTCTGGCGGTAGACAGAGAACTTTTCGCCGCGCGTATGACCTCTAAAATTATGTCTCATCCGGCCATCCGCGTGGAACGCCGCGAAGTGCTCTCGTTGGATGCGGACGGCGCAGAACCGGCCCAGCCGAATCTGAAAAACTTCGATCTGGTAGTAGCGGCAGTGGGTCCTCTGGCCTCCGACAGCCTGACGGCATCGCTTCAGCGCTATACGGGCGAGCGGCACCTCTATTTTTACGACGCCATTGCCCCGGTGGTGGACGGTGCTTCCATCAATATGCACGCGGCCTTCTGGGGGTCGCGCTATCGCCCCGATGAGGGGGATTATCTTAACTGCCCCATGACGCGCGAAGAATATACGGCGTTTTTTAAGGCTCTTTTAGAAGGACAAACCTTCTCTCCCCACGACTTTGAAGAAGAACGACACTTTGAGGGCTGTATGCCCGTGGAGGCATTGGCCCGACGCGGCTTCAAGACACTGGCTTTCGGCCCGCTCAAACCCGTAGGTTTTGACGATCCGCGCAGCGGCAGGCGTCCCTTCGCCTTGCTGCAATTACGGCCGGAAAACCGCAACAGGAGCGCCTTTAATCTTGTCGGCTGCCAGACCAAGCTGACCCGCAGTGAACAAGAACGCATTTTCCGTATAATTCCCGGTCTGGAGCAGGCGGAATTCCTGCGTTACGGCAGCATGCATCGCAATACCTTCGTCAACGCCCCTAGAGTTCTGGCACCGGATCTTTCGCTTCTCGCGGCCCCGCATCTCTATCTTGCCGGTCAGATTACAGGCGTAGAAGGCTATGTGGAATCGGCCGCTGTGGGTCTGTGGCTGGGTATCCGGCTGGGGGCGAAAGCAGTCGGCATGGAACCGGCTTCGCCGCCGCCGGAAACAGCGATGGGGGCCTTGCTCGGCCACCTGCGTCTACCTGCCAAACGCTTTCAGCCAAGCAACGTGCAATTCGGCCTTATGCCGGAGTTGGGAGTTGGAGGCGGCAAAGCCGACCGCAAGGCCATGTACGTTAGTCGCGCCCGCAACGCTTTCACCGCTTGGCTTGAACAGGAGGGAGTGCGGCGATCATCCAAATGAGGTAGCGAAGCCCTTGGGGCTTCGCGTTTCGCGCTTGGGAGGGGTTTGGACCCCTCCCGAGCTTCCGCCCCGGAAGGAAACCCCGCCCTTCAGGGCGGGGTCGGAGTT
>JAITHT010000075.1 GCA_031279825.1 Desulfovibrio sp.
ATCAGAAATATCGTGTCTCCTATGGGCGGCTGGTGACATAAGTTCCTCGCTTGTGCTTGCAAACAAGCGCACTATGCCACAAAATCAAAATATTGACAATCTCGTGACTACACTATCTAGAGCATTCATATTAGAGCATTTTCACTTTGAAAAGGCTCGTCAACCGGCTACGTACACGAGGAGTGGGCGAAACGTGTTTTCGCCGAGGGCGACGAGTGCAACGTTTCAAAGTTAATCTGCTCTAGTTGATCTTGCTCCAACGCGAAAATGACTTCCTGTCATGCAGGGCATATCCCATGTCGGCATCGCTTAGCGTCAGCGCTTCAATTCCAAGGCTTTTTTCAGCATTTCATCAGATGTGGTCACCACCTTGCTGTTCATCTGAAAACCCCTTTGCGTGACGATCATCAGACTGAACTCGCGGGCGTAATCCACATTGGATCCTTCAAGGGAGTATTGCGACAGGGTACCGAAATTTTCCGTTCCGGGTATTCCCTCCTCAATCACGCCGGCTTCAGGGGTAGCTGAAAAGTGGTTGCCGCCTTCGTTGTGCAGGCCGTCCTGGCTAGCGAAGCGATACAGGCTGATACGGTAAAGATCTTGAGTTTCTCCGTTGCTGTAAGAGCCGCGGACAATTCCGTCGGCGGTTACGCTTAAGCCCCTCAGCAGCCCCTCGGCATAGCCGTCTCGCTTGGTCATTATATTGGCGCAGGTGCCGCCGTAGTAAGTGGAGGCGGCCGGGTTGAGCTTTGCCGCGCTATTGCGTTTGTAAACGCTGGAAGGGGCGAGCGCGGCATCGGCCGCGCTGACGAGCCCGGTGCCGGCACTGCCGGACAGGGCAAGCCCCATATTCAGGCTGATGGACTGCGCCGTAGCTCCCGCGGCATGCGCCGTAAACATGGGATAGCCTTCCGCGGACAGGGGCGCCGGAACCCAAGCGTTGAGGGCGGCGGGAGATCCGGAGGAAGGCGGAGTAAAGGCCAGAAGATTGGACATTTGCCCGGCGGAATCAAAGGTGATGACGCCGGCCATAAGCAGTCCCGCGCAGTCCGTTTCCGCTCTGCTTGAGGCGTCCATGTCCGGGGCGTAAGCCACCAGATATTCCACGGCGGTGTTACCGCCGTCCTTCCCAGCAAGAGCGTAATAGATGGTGCCGGTACGCAGTTCGCCGTTGGCGTCGTAAAAAGAAACAGTGTCACTGTAACTGTAGCTTCCGGCATTGAGAGGGGGCGTTCTGGTCCCGTTCCAATCGGCGGTCATGCTAAAGAAGGGATTGGCCGGATTATCGCCTCTGCTCGCCAGCCCGCCGAGTTGCGAACTTACGCTCAGGCTGCCGGTCGCTTTTGCCGACAGAATACTGGCGGAGGGATCAAGAATGACGGGGCTGACGGCGGCATCGACCACGCCGCCTTTAATGGCGCGCCCTAAAACGTTCCAGCCGCTGGGGTCGAGCAGGCGTCCGTCACTGGAAAAACGAAAGTCTCCGGCGCGGGTATAGTGGATTTGTCCATTGGCGCTTACTCCAAAAAAACCTATGCCGTTGACGCTGAGATCCGTGGCTTCGCTGCCTCGCTCAAGCCCTCCCTGCTCGAACAGGGTCCGGATAGCGCCGGGCACGGCGCCAGCGCCTTTTTGCGACATATTGGTCACCAGATTCGAATCGGCCGTCAGATATTGGCTGGCCAACTCCGTATACTGCATGGATTGCTGTTTGTACGCGATGGTATTGACGTTGGCGAGATTGTGCGTAATGACGGCCATTCCTTCGCCGTGGCTTTTCAAGCCGGTAGCTCCGATGTACAGTGAACTCATCATGATAGTGCATCTCCTTAACGGATGCCTGCGCTGGTGCCCTGACGGCAGATTTTGCCGGGTATCCCTCCACGATCCCGCATTTCGGGTTTATGGGGGCAATGGGCAATCGCGTAGATAAATGAAAAAGCGTCCGTCCCTCCCCGTATGAAAGACCGGCGGCTTTTGCCGAAATACAGTTAAGGCCACGCCGGAGCGGTACGTAAAAAAAGCACGCCCCGCTCATCGGCGAAAACAGGAAATTGCTTCCCATTCCCGCTTTAAAAAGCAGAAAGCGTGCCAGACAGTTTTTGCAGACTCGTCGCGCAATCTTTCATGAGCGAGGCGCCTGACACGGCGCCTCTTCCCTAGATGTAATGTTTCAATAGGTCGTTCACGCAATATTCGGGCTGATTTTTCCAGACTCTTTTCGTCTTTATTCTTGCCTGAAAAGCACAATGTTCTTAGAATGCCGGATTTATGAGCCTCTGTTGTCGGTAAAAATACGCGCACGCCGTTTTTACTCATTCCTTCCAGCCACAGATAACTTTCTCTTGTGTGGAGAGACAATGTTCAGCCTGATTTTCAAAAAAATTTTCGGTTCCAAAAATGATCGATACGTCAAGCGTAAAATGCAGACGGTATCACAGATTGCCTCCCTTGAGCCGGCTATGCAAAAACTTGAGCCGGCGGAATTCCCGGCCCGTATCGTTGCATATAAGCGCCGGGTGACGGAAAACGAATCCTCTCTCGACGATCTGCTGCCGGAAGTATTCGCGCTGGTGCGTGAGGCCAGCGTGCGGAGCCTGGGCATGCGGCATTTCGACGTGCAGATGATAGGCGCGATGGTGCTGCATAGCGGCAAGATTGCCGAAATGAAAACAGGCGAAGGGAAAACCCTGATGGCCACATTGGCGGTGGTGCTCAACGCTCTGGCCGGCAAAGGCGTACACGTGATTACCGTCAATGATTATCTGGCCAAGCGCGATGCCGCCTGGATGGGAACGCTCTATAACTACCTTGGACTGACTGTCGGCGTTATCGTGCACGGATTGACGGATCAGGAGCGGCAGGACGCCTATAGCGCCGATATCACTTACGGTACCAACAATGAATTCGGCTTTGACTATCTGCGCGACAATATGAAGTTTTATCAGAGCCAGTTGGTACAGCGCGGGCATAACTTTGCCATTGTGGACGAGGTGGATTCCATCCTCATTGATGAAGCCAGAACCCCTTTGATCATCTCCGGAGCGGCGGACGAATCCACAGATCTGTACCGCAAGATTGATCTTATTGTCACCCGACTTGCCCTCAATGATTTCACCATTGACGAAAAAGCCAAAACCGCCATGCTTACCGACGAAGGCACGCAGAACTGCGAACGTATGCTGGGCGTGGACAATCTGTTTGACGCCCAGAATATCGCCTTGCAGCATCATGTGCACCAGGCGCTGAAAGCCCACCATGTTTTCCGCCGGGATGTGGATTACATCGTCAAAGATAACCAGGTGATCATCGTTGATGAATTCACAGGCCGACTCATGCCGGGCAGACGTTTTTCCGATGGCCTGCACCAAGCCCTGGAAGCTAAGGAACAGGTAAAAGTCGAGGCGGAAAACCAGACACTGGCCTCCATCACTTTTCAGAACTATTTCCGGATGTACGCGAAACTGGCCGGAATGACCGGCACGGCCGACACAGAGGCCGTTGAATTCCACGAAATATACGGACTTGAGGTTATTTCCGTGCCGACGCACAAGCCCATGATCCGCCTGGATATGCCAGACGTCATTTACCGGACCAAGGTGGAAAAAATGGAGGCCATCGTCGGGCAGATCAAAGATCTGTACAAGATAGGACAGCCCGTGCTGGTGGGCACCATATCCATTGAGACTTCCGAACTGCTTTCCTCCCGACTGAAAAAGGTCAATATCTCCCATAACGTGCTTAACGCGAAGTTTCATGAGCAGGAAGCGGCCATCATCGCCGAGGCGGGCCACAAGGGCAAAGTGACCATCGCCACCAACATGGCCGGCCGGGGTACGGATATCGTGCTGGGAGAAGGGGTGCGCGAACTGGGAGGCCTGTTCATTCTCGGTACGGAGCGCCATGAAAGCAGGCGTATCGACAACCAGTTGCGGGGCCGCTCCGGGCGTCAGGGTGACCCGGGCTGCTCCCGCTTTTTCTTGTCGCTGGAAGACGATCTCATGCGCCTGTTCGGTTCGGATCGTATTTCCAAGCTTATGGAAACCCTCGGCTTGCGGGACGGAGAATCCATTGAGCACCGTATGATTTCAAGAGCCATTGAAAACGCCCAGAAACGAGTGGAAGGCCATAACTTTGAAATCCGCAAGACGCTGCTGGACTACGACAACGTGATGAACCAACAGCGGGAAGTCATTTATTCCTTGCGGCGAGACGCCATTCACCGGGATAACATTGAACCGGCCGTTCTGGAATTCCTAGATGACTCGCTGGGAGATTTCTACGCGCCGTATGTGGCGGCTAAAGGCAATTTGCAGGAGGATCAGGCCGAATGGCTTATGGGGCGTTTGCAGGAAGTTTTCAATATCCGTCGCCAGTGGCAGGACGAACGCCTTCCCACACAGGAAGAGGCTCGAACCTGTGTTCTGGCTATTCTGTCCGGCATTCGCGATACGGCCGAGCATCTCTATAACGACATTCTGCGTTATTTTCTCCTGGAAGAATTGGACCGGGCCTGGAAAGAGCACCTGCTGAACATGGATCATTTGCGTGACGGTATCGGCCTGCGCGGCTACGGACAGCGGGATCCGAAACAGGAATACAAGCGGGAAGGTTTTGCCCTGTTCCAGGATATGCTGTATCGGATTTATGAAAACCTGTTTAAAACCCTCACCCGCATACGCCTTCAAGTGGCGGAGGAGCGTAATGAGGCTCCCGAACCGGGAAATGCCGGATCCGCTCCCTTTGGATTGGAGCAGGGGCAGGAAGACGGCATTGGCGAAGCCCCCGCAAACGCGGGCGATGCGGCGCGCCCGCTTAAATCGGGTCGCCTGGCTTCCTCTTTCAAGCACAAAGATCAGCCATCCCGCCTTGCCTACTCCGGCAGCCGGCAAACCGAAGCGGACAAAAAGACTCCGGAGCGCCGCGAAAGCCCCAAGATTGGCCGTAATGACGAGTGTCCCTGCGGCAGCGGGAAAAAATACAAAAAGTGCTGCGGTCAGGGGAAATAACTTTTGAGCTTATTGTTGAGCTTATTTCGATTGTCGAGTTCTTCAGGAAAATTAGCGTTTGTTAAGATCGAAAAAACTTGAATGGGGTAGTTTCTTGGCATAGTATCAAAAACTCCACGGTTGCCCTTCTTCCATGCGTCGGCACGGCGCAGCAAACGGCAAGGAGGGTGTCAGCCATGCGGATTGTTTTAACCGCGTTGATTGCGCTGATACTAATCCTGATACTGGCCTCCGAGGCCAGCTAACAACGGACCCCGTATCAGGTAGCAACTGATACGGGGTTTAAAATGGCATGCGTAGGCAACCGTGCATGGGGCGCTAACCGCGCTGCTTCCCCAATGCGTTTTCGATTTTTTTGTCTGTTTTGTATTGGCCCAAGGCGTATACGGCCCAGATGGCCGCCGGGATCCAGCCGAGCAGGGTAATTTGGAGCAGTAGGCAGACGACTCCGGCAATCGGCCTGCCAATAGTAAAGAACATCAGCCACGGCAGAATCAAAGCAATCAGTAAACGCATTTCTCTCTCTCCTTTATTGTTAGTCAGTTGTTCAGACCGAGCAATTTAGCTTGGATAGTGTAGTCACGAGATTGAAGCCCATAAAAAGATGCAC
>JAITHT010000079.1 GCA_031279825.1 Desulfovibrio sp.
ATCAGAAATATCGTGTCTCCTATGGGCGGCTGGTGACATAAGTTCCTCGCTTGTGCTTGCAAACAAGCGCACTATGCCACAAAATCAAAATATTGACAATCTCGTGACTACACTATCTACGGTATTTGACCGGGATGGCAGACACAATCTGACGCGGCCAGAGGGCAAAAAGGCATAGCGTTAACAGGCCCTAAAGCGCGTTTTATCGAGAGAATTGGTATTACGCGTATTTCCATGCCCACGCGGTATACGAAGCCACATTGATGGCGTCTTTGATTCTGGGGTAGGCGTCAAGCCATGAGTGAGCTTCTTCAGAAGTGACTTCAGGATACACGAGAAGCCGCCGGCGCAGCCTGTCGGCTGTCGCTTTATAGCCCATACCGGCGAGAGCGACGCAAATTCTGCGCATATATATTTCCGGCTCTGAAGTAAGCAGGCACGCTCTGGAAATAATATGGTGCAGCGAAATGTCGCTATTTTCCTTGGCCGCGTCAAGAAAGCCCAAGGCAGCCGCTTTATAGTCCCCTTCTTCCATACGGAAAAACGCTTCATAAAAATAAATATTATCACGTAGTTTTGCCGGCAGCATGCCGGCTATATGGGCAGCGCGGATTTTGTTCCCCTCACGCAAGCTTGTGGCGGCCGCGCGAAGCAGATAGCGGCACATGGCCTTATTATCCCCCTTGGCATGATATATTCTGGCCAAACCTAGAGCGGCATCGCTATGATCTTCTTGCCGCTCGAGCACATGAATAAAAGCATATTCCGCTTCGCGCAAATGATTATGCAGCAAACAGGCCATGCCCTTTTTATACCAGTCTGAGGTGGTGGACGGGGCCGCTGGCTTAATTTTTTGTTTTTTCTGCCGAGGTTGCAAAGGGACTCCTCTGAGTTGGGCGGCAGCTTCGAAAACATCCGCTTTAAGGTTGCGGCGCATGGAGGACATGGCTTTTTGCAGCATGCGCGTCAATCCCTGAACGGAGTAAGGCCGTTCCAACAGATATACGCCTGCGGAACGCAGGCGGCGGGCACTCTCCGTCGTTCCGGTCAGCACCAGTATGGGATGGCTGCTCAGGACAGGGTGCTGAGCCAAACCATAAAGAAAAACGGAAACCGGCACATCATCCAGATTTTCATCGCTGATAACGATATCCACCGGGGATGCGCATGTAGGCCGGGAAACGGAACCTGTGGCGTCAACCTGCACGCTGTACGTATTTTTTTCAAGAAAAGCCGTCGCCTGTGAAGAATCACTCATATGCGTTATGGCAGATACCCCGAGACTGCGAAGCATTTTGGCGTCATTTCTTACCGAGGCTTCACTCCGGGCAAGAAATAACACCCTTGCGGGTAAAGGAGTCGAGGATAAAAGAGCGCTCATTGGACAAACTCACAGCAATGCTACGGTCATTGTAAACGTGACGTTATTCCGGAGCGGAGCAACTTTGAAACGCCGCACTCGTCGTTGACGACGAAAACCAAGCTGACTCGGGTCATCCCGGCCCTCGCCCCTTTTGGGAGTGACAGTGCTTGCTTGCGCTTCCTGTTTTACCATCCTGCGGCAGGCAGTCGCCCACTCATCGTACGCGCGACCTACGGCCCCCCCGGTCGATGGAGCAGTTTCAAAGTGAAAATGCTCTATTTGCCGAAAGGTATCACCTTGGCCTTTTGCTGATGTTTTTTTCTGGCGGGCAGATACGGTTCCATATCGGCCGGGTTGTCATGAGGCGCGGCCAAATCCAGCAAGGGGGGCTGCATAAGGAAGCTCTCCCGACAATAGGAGCAAAAACGGCTGCCCGCTTCTCCGGACAGACGAATGAGCAACCCGTCACGGTCATAACAAGCGTGACAGAACGGCCCCTGTTTGATGCTCCCTGTAATCAGCCAATAAAAGCCGCCGTCTCGGATGAGGTTACGGGCCAGATACAATATGTCCTCATACTCCTGTATCTGCACTTTGCAGGTAATATTTTCATCGCAAAGGGTAACATAGCGGCGTTGCAGTTCGGCAAGTTCCAGACGGGCATCTTCATGCCGACCTTTGATGAAAAGATCGCCTACTGCCTTAAATCGGTGGTATTCCAGCATAACTCTACTCCCTGAGTTCCTTAAGCTATCATCCTTGACAGCGTTACCTTCTTCTTTTCGGCAGGACTATGACGGACTTTAGAAGCTATCCCATAATTGCATCACGCGCGGCGTATATGATTTCCTACAGAATTTTAAGGAACCGCTGATTTAATCCCCAATATATGATCGCCAACACGTTGCATTTTCATTATACTCTTCCCATCCACGGGATGGCGCCAATGAAACAGGCCGGCTTCAGCGACGTCGAATACGGCCTTCGCAAGCGTGCGACAAAACGTGAAGAATTTCTGAAGGCTATGGGCGAGTTCATTCCCTGGGAAGAATGGGTGGCCTACATTGAGCCATATTATCCGAGTGGCCGGCGCGGGCGTCCGCCCATAGGCATTGAGAAGATGTTGCGCATGTACCTTTTGCAGTGCTGGTTCAACCTGTCGGATGAGGGTGCGGTGGTGTATGGTGATGCGGGCTATCTCGGCATCGAAAAACGCGAAGAGATAGTCAGCGATGCGCGCTTGTCTTCCATCGAATACCGCATCAACCGGCGGGCCGGAAGCGTACGGAAGGCTCCGAATCATTTGCCCGGCTACGAAAAGCGGATCGAGCGGCGCAAGTCCTCGATCCGTTCCAAGGTTGAACATCCGTTTCTGATTATCAAGCGCTTCTTCGGATATAGTAAGACAGTTTACCGTGGCCTGGCCAAAAATACGCATCGGTTGCATATGCTGTTCACCAGCGCAAATCTCCTGATGCGCATCCGGGCCGGCAGGCCACCGCCGGCATGAGGATACGCGCGCTTTTTTTTTTGGAAAAGGGGCACAAAATGAAGAAAATAGAAGGAATTTCAGCTCAAATGCAGCAACTTTGACGCCTTTTTTGCTGCCCCGCTGAATAATAAAGCCTGCTTGACTTCATTATTCAGCGGTTCCTTAAGGCACCCGCTCCGGCGCGACCCGGCGAAAAAAACATACTCCGCCCGCCGAAACAGGTTGCTTTCTCACAATGAAAATACCGTACGACGCCGTCTGCAGGGAGGAATGCCTGAAGAAACAATCTCCGCCGCAAAGGACATTCAACAGATCCCCTCTTGCTGCTCATCCGCAAACGCCGCGGGATTTTCCAGAAAACGGCAGAGTAGACGGACGCCCGCTCCGGTGCCGCCGGGAACCGGGTGCAACGGAGATGCTTTTACCACATAGCCGGGTCCGGCTATGTCCAGGTGAACCCAGCGCACGCCCTTTTCCACAAATCGGCGGAGAAACAGCGCGGCATTGATGGCCCCGCCTTCGCGCGCCCCGATATTGGCGACATCGGCAATATCACTTTTCAAGTTGGCGTCGTATTCATCCCAGAGAGGCATGGGCCAGAGCAAATCGCCGGTAAGAGCCGCCGCGTCCATAAAGGCGCTACGCAATCCCTTGTCCTGAGTAAAAAGGCCGCTGCCGTGATCACCAAGGGCAACAACGCATGCACCGGTGAGCGTGGCCACATCTATCAGCGCTACGGGACTCCAGTGCTGCTGGGCATAGGTCAGGGCATCGCAGAGAATGAGGCGCCCTTCGGCATCAGTATTAAGAATTTCCACAGTTTTGCCGCTCAATGTAGCGACCACGTCGCCGGGCCGGGAAGCATCGGAACCGGGCATATTTTCCGCGGCGGCCACAAGTCCGACGATTCGGGGGAGTGCATCAGCCTTGGGCATTGCCCCTATGGCGGCGAAAAGCCCCAGAACGGCGGCCGCCCCGCCCATATCGCCCTTCATTTCGTGCATTTTAGCCGCAGGCTTGAGAGAGATGCCGCCTGTATCAAAGGTGACGCCCTTGCCTGCCAGTACAAGGGGATTCTCTTTTTCCCGGCCTTTGGGGCAGTGCTCAAGCACAATAAAACGCGGCTCCTGCCGCGCGCCTCGGGCAACGGCCCACAGCGCTCCCATGCCCAGGCGGCGAATCTCTTCGCCGGAGAGCACTGTGCAGGCAAAGCCATGGGCCTTGCCCAGACGTTGCGCCTCTTCTGCCAGCACCGCCGGGGTGATATGATTAGCCGGACCGTTACTGAGTTCCCGCGCAAGGGCCACCCCGGCGGCTTCCGCCTCGCCCTGACGGGCGGCTTGCTGCGATTCCTCAGGGATGTGCTCTTCCGCAAACAGCAGGCCCAGCCATCGGGGATCCGGCGGGGTTTCGTTCTCATCCTTGGCCGAACGATAGGTATCGCAACGGTACAGGCAAAGCTTGGAAGCGACCACCGCCTCGCGAATCAAGATGCCGCGGTTGAGCAAAAGCGCATCCAGCGCCTCCACCGGGAGGCCGAGGGTGGCAAAACCGCGGCCTCGGCAATAGTGTACGGCTTTAGCCACGGCTATCCGGAATACGCTGAGGGAAAACGCGTCTTTTTTGCCGAGCCCGACCAGGATCACCCGGGAGATCGGCAATTCGGGGAGCCCGTATACCAGTGTCAGGTCGTCTTTCCTGCCTGTAAAATCGCGCAAGGCCGGGCTGCTTTCAAGCCAGGGGCAGAGTTCCCAGAGAAGGGGAGCAAAGGATGCCGGTCGTTCTTTTTCAAAAACGAACACCAAGGCACAGTCAGCCCGCCACCCTTCTCCGGAAGGGTTTTGAAAATGGATATCCATACCTGTCTCCTCTCGTCGTTCAGATCGGCGCGCGCCTCTTGCCGCCGCCGATCCTGTTCACATAAAGCAGAAGCGACCCTGAGGCAAGAAAAGAAACATCGTTCCGGCAAGGCCATGCGGCTCTTTCGACGACCTTTCGACTTGCGGGCAATAATGGCGAAGTCCTCCTTGCCGGCGACAACCCTTTGACGCAATGCATCGTCGCTGTAAAGCTGCCGAGCAGCGACTCTCAACACGTTAGTGATACACGCCTTTCATAAAGTTTTCTTTGAAGTGAAGAACCGCGGCGTCATTAACCATGAGCATATCCATTTGCCGGGTGACCTGGAGAAGGCGGCCAAGTTGATCGAGACGATCGACTACACTTTTTTTGGGATACTTCTGGAAACGGGCTTTAACGAAGTCTCCCTGCGTGACGAGGGTGAACCCGAGTTCTTCAAGCACAAGGGCAATGGCCCTGATACGGCGAATACGGCGGATCTCCCCGGCGGCGCCCCCTTGAAAGCTGAAGGAGATGTAATTTTTACTGACGGTGTTGCCGCAATAGGAATCCAGAACGCTATAGTGATATCCCACGCGGGAACTGAAATTCATGTAGCGATCGGAAATAACGGCGTAACTTTTATCGCCGAAACGTTCCCCGGCCTGAGGATTGACTATCTGTTCCCTCACTACGGATAGAAAACCTCCCAAGTTGACAGGCCTTGGTTTATGAAACATCACTTCAGGCCGAAGCATACCGCCGAGGAGAGCCTTAAAGGGTACGCTGAGGATCTCCTCGGGGGTTACGCTCCGGGCGGAGGGAGCGACGGTAGTGCCGTTATCCAAATCTATAAGATACAAATCTATAGGTAAGGGTGCCTTCAACTTGAGCGCCACGCCGCCGGCGTCCGTAGCGCTGTCGCTGATGACGAACATTTCCTGGTAAGAAGCTTCATGGACATAGCGCATGATATCATGCAAGGTCTGACAGCCGACAGGAGAAAAACTGGATGAGAACGGGTCGGTGAGATTAAGGGGGAGGATATGCTCGGCCACGTCGCGCAGCAGCGCGTGCACCGGAGTATCCAGCAGGCGCACCGAATCTCGGCTCGCGCGCAAAGGGAGCAATTCTTCGGCCTTGCCTGCATAAATCCGTCCGGAAAACGCATCCACGGTCACTTCCATCCCGGGTTGCAAAATCTGCATGAGACCCGGCACGTTGAGAATAGTGGGGACGTTATATTCCCGGCAAATGGTAGCCATATGCCCTGTTATCCCTCCCGTCTGGGTGAGCACGGCCTGAGCCTTGTCCATAATCACGGAATATTCCGCATTGGAATGCACGGCCGCAAGAATGCCGCCGTCAGGAAAATTCAACAGATCCGCGCTCGTACGCGGCATGACTACAGGCCCGAATCCCACTCCGGCGTAAGCGATGTCGCCGCCCTCAAGCAACAAAGGATATTGCTCCAGCAAAGGGGGCATGGGAACGTGGCTGCTGTCGCTGCATGCGCCCAAAGGCCGTGACTGGAGAATAAAAAACGTGTTGCCCTCTGTCTTGGCCCACTCCACATCCTGATAGACGCCGTAATGCTGCTCAAGGCGCAAGATCAACCCGGCAAGTTCCTGAACCTCCGTTTCCGACAGGGCAAAGCGACGGCGTTCCTCATCAGGCACACGGGAATCAACAGGCGTGCCGCTTGAACTGATCACGAGCTTGCGCTCCTTGTCGCCCGGACGCCCTCGCAGCAGTTCCGGTTTTTCTTGCCTGGAGAACACCCAAAGATCAGGCTCGACCACACCATCAACGGCGTAGCTGCCAAGGCCCCAGACCCCATTAATGACCATGGTGTCGCTCATGAGATCCACAGGATCGTGGGAATAGGCCACTCCGCTGGATACAGCCTCTATGATTTCGAGGCAGCCCACTCCCATCGCGCTGGCGCTGATCGGTATGCCCTGATGCATCCGATACAGCGTGGCGGAAGGGGTGAAAAGACTCGCGACAACTCTGCGATAACTATGCGTAAATTTATCGCGAGAAACGCCCAGATCCGTGAGAAACTGGCCGGCAAAGCTTTTTCTGCCGTCTTCAACTTGAGCGCTGCTACGCACGGCAAGGTATACCTTTTCTTCGCCAAAGGTCCGGCGCAGGGATTCTTCTAAAGCTTCAGACAGATCGTCCGGTAGAGAAGCGCCTTCAACCCGGGCGCGTATCGCGTTAAGAATGGCGGAAAGATTTTCAAGATCATCGTGCCTGAGGCGCGCGAGCATGTCCTCTATATCCTTTCCGAGATTCTCGTGCGCCATGAAGCGGTGAAAAGCCGTGGTGGTCACGGCGAAACCGCGCGGCACTGGAATGCCTGCCCTACCTGCCATTTCTCCCAGGTTGGCGCACTTGCCGCCCACCCAATCCACCATACCCGCATGTATATCGCACAGCGGCAGGGTGAGGTGGGGACATAAATCCTTGAGAGCCGCGCTGTCGTCCATAATGACGCGCACCTTCTCCCCTATTTCCGTAAACGCCTTGTTCAGCCCCCGATGTTTGCCGGGATTCATCTCTTCCAGACTCAAGGTCATGCGCCTCGTAAATTCAACGGCCTGTTCGACCATGCGGCGCACGTACAGGACGCCGAACATGGATTTGCCGTCAATCTTCACCTCAAGTTCGGTCATGATATCCGCCAGGGCCGCGTTGGCATCCAAGAGTTTTCTGAATTTGGCGTAGCGCTTGCGAAATTTTTTCACGACCCCCTTGTCGGCGACGATGCGCTTGTTGCCGGCGAACAAACGCCTGAGCCATTTCCTCCACCAGGTCATACTTCCTCCTTTTGCCGGCTTAATACGTAGTATACACTCGGTCCGGCGCCTAAACGTTCAAGTACGCCAAGGGCAACCAACTCTCTCAAATCGTTTTGGGCGGTCCTGGCGGAAAGGTCCTGTCCCGCCACGCCCTCATACTGCGCGCGAGTTATCGCGCCGTTGACGCGCAGAAAATGCAAGGCACGCGCCTGCCTGTCATTCAGACAGGCGAGCGGACCTGATGCTTGTCGCGTGTTGCCCTGATCGGGCTCCGTGATGACGGGCGAGGGAACCTTCAACGATACGGGAAAGGAGGAGGAAACAGAAACTGTCATATCACCCGAACCCGGCATACGCACGCGAATGCCGTCACTATCGGGACGCTTGTATCGCGACTGCAAGCCCGCTTCCGCGTCCCTGCCCGATGAGGAGTCTTTTATGGAATCGGAAAGGGAGGAAACGCCAAAGACTTGCGCCGGCAAGGCGCGCGGGCTTTCTCCGAATGCCTTCGTTTGGCATCTCGTGTCTGATACAGCGCCAAAGTCGAGATTTTCCGGGGCGATCGCAGCCCCGCCGCCGGATCGGGCGTCTGCCTCCTCCCCGTCGTCCGCTTCCGCACGGGCAGGGGTAAATGTTTCCCTCGGCGGCGCCGGCCACAGATATTCGGCGGCATGCCCTTCTCCCATGGGGCTGTGTTGCGCGCCTTCTCCAGAAGAATTTTTGGATTCCTGTTCGCATTGCGCTCCGGCCTGAACGCGTTCCGCCCCTGCATCTTCGCGCTTCTGACTTCGATACGGCGTAAGCAAGGAGGGTTCCCTGAAGTCGCCGGCCTTGACTCTGCCCGCCAGCACTTGGGGCGGCACAGGCTTGCCGTAAGCGCGGAAAGCGTCCTGCTCCAGGATAATATGCCGGGGAAGGATCAAATCGCCTTCCACGAAAGCCATGGCTCTGGTCAGACAATTTTTCAGTTCGCGCACATTGCCCGGCCAGTCGTAAGCGGCCAGCAATTCAAGAGCGCCGCGGGACAGGCGCGCCTCAGGATGCCCCATGTTCACGGCAGCCTCGCGGATGCAAAATGCGGCCAACTGGGGAATATCCTCTTTGTGGTGGCGCAAAGGGGGGGAGGCAATGCTGATGATGGCCAGGCGGTAGTACAAATCTTCCCTAAACGTGCCGGCACGCACGCATTCGCGCAAATCGACGTTAGTGGCGGCTATAACGCGGGTATTGAAGGATACCTCTATGTCGGCACCCAGGGGACGGATCCTCCGCACGGAAAGCGCTCGCAAGAGCGTCTGCTGCACCTTGAACGAAGCATTGGCGATTTCATCCAAAAGCAGCGTGCCTCCGTCAGCGGAAAGAAACGCCCCCTTGCGCTCCGTCTTGGCCTCGGTAAACGCGCCTTTCACGTGGCCGAACAGCGTATCCATAAGCAGGCTTTCATCAAGGGCACCGCAGTTAATGGAAATATACGGACCGCCTCTGCGGGAACTTTCCTTATGGATGGCCGCCGCCACCAATTCCTTGCCGGTGCCTGTTTCACCCCAAATCAGCACGTCGGTTCCGGCCCTGGCCGCTTTGCGCACTTGATCGCGTACCTCCTTGATCAAGGAGCTTGAACCGACCAAATCAAACTCCGTACTTGCCGGAGGACTGGATACCAACTGATACAGATCCACAGGAAAACGGGCATGGGTATGCGCTATTTCCCGCCGCGCGAGTTCCAGGTTTATTTGCACCGTCATAAGGCGGGCGATCAGGGAGTTGGTTGCCGCCAGAAGTTTTTGGTGCTCCATGCACATGGGAGTTGTTTCTAACGTCGATACTTCTCCACTGTCGTTCATGGAAACGAGCTGCCCGGCCAATATATCCAGAGGCTTGCTCAAACGCCGGCCTATCAGCGTAAGCAATATGCCTATAACGACAATGGAGCCGCTCACGACGAACAAGGACATGTTGGCTGCCCGTAAAAAAGCGGCCAGGGGCAGATAGGAGGTTTCAAAAAAAGCAATGCCTCCTATAACCTGGGGAGCGGCGGCGGCCGATTGGGCAAAATACACCGGGGCATAGCAGAGAAAGGCCCGGTTCTGGGCCTGAGCCGTGGGGAAATGCTCCGCCGTCACTAAAAAACTGCCGGAACGGTTGTCCTTGATTTGAGTAACCATGCTCCAATAGTCCTCATGTACTCCCCAAGGACGAAAAGCCGCGTCATAACCCGGCCTTCCCAGATCTCCCGTATAGCCGTGCCGGGCTATATCGGGAAGAAAACCGCTGTTCTTGCTGCCCGCCATTTCAAAGAGAATCCAGCCCTCCGTATCAAAAAAGTACGATAGCTGTAAGCCCCCCTCCTGTAAGGAGAAACCCAGCGGCGAATCAGCCCGGGAGTATACGCCGATTTCTTTTTGCAAGGCGTCAAGATCTATGCCCGCCACCAAAGCGCCGGAACCATCGGCAAAGGGTAAGGCCATACGGATGACCGGCACCTTACGCGGACGTTCCTTGGCGGCGCTGGGATGATAGGCGAAAACCGCCGGAAACAACACCGCCTTGCCGGGGAGAAGAGGGTGGCTGGAAATCTGCTGAAAAAACGGATTCTCTCCTGTGGCGGAGCCCGCTCCGGCGACTTCGCGAAATCCCGCTTCATCGCGGACAAGGAGAAAACCCTTGCCGTCTTTGCTGTACACGCCGAATTCGCTAAGGAACAGAGTATTATCCTGAAAAAAAAATCCGCATCGCTCTTGCGCTTCTTGCGCACTAAGAGACGGCATCTGCGCGATATGTTCCAGGCTGTGCCGCAAGCGTGCGTACACGCTGTTCAAGCGATCCGCCTGCGCCCTTGCTTTCAGCAAGGGCAAATTTTCAAGAGAGTCCACAAGAGAAATCGAGGCGGCGCTGTAACCAAGCCAGGTGGAGCATAACGCGATGCACGCGCATACCGGCACAATGACCACCGCCATGCGCAAAATCATGGGCCAATCGTTCGCATTGCCTGAAAGGCGCAAGTACCGGGCCGAGAACATTGAAATCGCGAAACGCATGACGCCTCCATCGCGCAGTTATCGGAAGGCAGCGTATGCAATATCCAGAAATTTCGCAATCTCTATTTCGCAATGAACTTACTTTGTCAAAAAAATCACAAGCAGGCTATGCGCTTACGCATCACGCAAGAAGCATGGCATAGGATTTGCTAAAACAAGGCGTTAGGGATGCCGTATCCCGTTTTGTTAAAGACCTTATTGAGCAACCGGAGGAATCAATGAAATCCGTCAAGAAACTGTATCTGCTTATGGCGACATGCCTATGGATGCTGCCCGCTCTCTCCGCGTCGGCAGCGGGGGGGGGCGGCGCTCCCATTATCCTTGTCGCCGATACGCGCAAACTCACCGGCATCATGCATTGGTGGGCAAGCTTATACAACGAGAGCCATATGCAGTTCACCCTGCTGACCATCGTCCTTATTCCCGTTACAGGCTGCCTTTTCGGTCTGCTTGCGGATCTTATCATGAGCAATATCGGTATTGACCTTAAATCGCGCAAACTTGCGGAACATTAATCAGCCCGGGAAGTTAAGGAGAAAAACGTATGGATTGGCTCTATATCATGATGCCTATCGCAGGCATGCAGATCTTCTGGCCCGGCCTGATCATTCTTGGGGTGGGCGTCGGCATTATCGGCGGTTTTTTCGGCATGGGCGGCGCGTGGATGGTGACTCCCGGCCTGAACATGCTGGGTTTCCCCATGGCTTTCGCCATTGGCACGGATATCGCGCATATGGCGGGCAAATCCCTGATTTCCACATTACGCCACGGTAAATTCGGCAATGTGGACTACAAACTCGGCGTCATCATGCTGGTAGGCACGGTTGTCGGCTTTGAAGTCGGCGCTCAAATGGTCATGTGGCTCGAACGCGTCGGCAACATCAACGTGGTGGTTCGCTGGATTTACGTCGCCCTGCTGTCGCTTATCGCCTGGATGGTCTTCTACGATCTGCATAAGCGCATCCAAAAGGAAAAGCGGGCCAAAGAAAGAGGCGAGGAAATCGACGCCTTGGCCACGGGCGTTAACTGGGCCGCCGCGCTGCATAAAATTCACATCCCCCCCATGGTCAACCTCACGGCTTCCGGCATTTACTGCTCCGCCTGGTTGCCCATTTTCGTAAGCTTCGCCACCGGCTGGCTGGCCGGTATTCTCGGCATCGGCGGCGGCCTTATCCGCATGCCCGCCCTCATCTATATTGTCGGCTGCCCCACGCATGTGGCGGTAGGCACCGACCTTTTTGAAGTCATGATCTCCGGCCTTTACGGCGCGGCCACCTATACCTACAAGGGTCGCACCGAACTCGTGGCCGCCATGGTCATGCTGATCGGCGCCGCAATCGGCGCCCAGGTCGGCGCTGTGGCCACAAAATACATCAAAGGTTACGGCATCCGCATCGCTTTCGGCATCTGCGTCATCGGCTGCTGCGTGTCCATCCTCATGAAGCTTGTCCAGCCCTGGGTGCCGACACTGACCACCTTCCTGGATAACGGTGCCACGGTTCTCGTTCTTGGCCTCATCACCTGCATGTCGCTCTACATCTTCACCAGAATGCTCAAGGGCGTTCAGGAAGAACTCGCCGCCAAGAAGACTGCCCGGTAACCACAGCGGAAACTGAAAGGAGTATTATCTTATGGTTCGCAAAATACTGTTCCCGCTCCTCGTTCTGGCAGGCCTTGCCCTGGCAGGCTGCGGAGAATACGGTCAGGTTGAGCAAGGCCGTACGGTGGCCTTTAATAAAGATGCCGGCACGGTGACCATTATCAAAGACAACGGTATTGACGAGAAGCGTCCCCAATACACGGTGCTCCCCGCGCATACCTTCCAACTGCCCTCCGATCCGGCTGAACGCGGCGCGGATCCTACCGTGGGCATGCGCCTGAATCTGGACGCCAACGCCAATATCATCACCATGTATAATCCCAAGACGCAACAATTCGAGAAACTGCCGTTCACCATGATACAAAAGGAAGAAAACGTCAGCGTGCGCCGGCAACATCCTCTGGTATACGACCCCGCCACAAAAAAGGCGAGAGTGTTCCCTGTCGTGGACGCTGCGAAGAAAACCGTCACCATCTATTCCAGCCGGCAGCAGCTCTATACCATCATAAAGCTTTCCGATGAGGATTTCGCCAGATATGAAGAAAAAGACTGGGGAGCCGGCGACGAAGTGCGCATTTACTACAAAGAGGCAGGCAAGGCGCTTCGCTTCATGAACGTTTCCAAGACCGACATTACAAGGCGTTAAGCGGTAAAGCCCCCTATCCGCCACATCCGGGCGGCAGTTTCCGTACTGCCGCCCTTTCTCTTTGCTGTATTACCGGCGATCATCCCTGCAAGCGACTGCACTCCGACGAATACCAGGAATAATTTCAGCATAGACTGCCGCAAGACTTCACCGAAGACGCAATCAAGGACAGCGGGCCAAGAGCGCTCGGCATTGCAACCGTGGACTACCCTCATACATCGTCGTCGAAAAACGCGTCTGAAAACATCTCATGGAGCCACCCTCTGCGTTTTGCGCAACGCTGCACTCGCCCTTGACGGCGAAAACAACTTTCGTTCACTCATCGTGCGCTTGGCAGGCGTTTACACTGGCGCTTGTAGAAAATTTTATATATTCCGAAGTGAATATTGCTTATGCAATGGATTGCAGCGCACTTGTATTTTACGGAAATATAATATACACATTTTCAAAAGATGAAATGCTGCACTCTCTCTTAACCATGGGAAAAATCCGTATGACCGTGAAAGTAAAGATAATTACCGGATTTGTGTTTATGGTGGCGCTAATGATCATGCTCTCCATCATAGGAAACAGGGGATTAAGTGAAGCCAAGCGCCTCTTTACGGACTACGCCAGAGTTTCATCGATGAATGTCCTTACCAGCGACTTTATGCTTAACGTCAATGAAAGCGGCCGCCTGTTGGAACGCTCTTTGCGCGTCAATGACGCTACGGCTATGCAGGAAAGCAAGAAATTCGCATCCACGGCCTTGGAACATGCCGTACAAAGCCACACTCTGGCCGTGCGGCCGGCGGTAAAGCAACGCGCCACGCAGTTGATTGATATCATGAAGCAATATATTGAGGCATTGGAACAGTTGCATAGCAGAGAAGAGCGCTTTAACGCCATTTTTTTCCAGGAGATCGAACCGGCGATCCAGGAGATGCTTGCGGCGGCGGCAAATCTTGGAGAACTCGCCGTTCGCGCGGGGAATATAGAGGCGTTGCAGCGTTTGAACAATCTTTGGAAAGAATCGGTGGGGCTGGAGTCCGATCTGGCTCTGTTCGAGGCGTCCTCGACAGCGGACAACGCTAAGATGGTGGAGCAATGCATGGCGAGACTCGAGTCGGTTATTCATGATATGATAAGCGTTTTGCGCACGGATGAAGGCAGGCGCACCGGGGATGTGCTGAAAACGCGCGTGGACAGAGTGAAACTGCTGTTCACCCAGAACGAGGGGCTGGCGCTCCAGTCCGCGGAGATCCTTGCGCGCATTTATGCATGGAACAAGACTCTGAACGAGGTCGGGATGGACTTCAGCGAGGGGAGGCAACGTCGCCAGGAAGAATTTAAATCCGCGGGCGAAGAGGAGATCCGCAAGGCGGAAGTCCTGATGCTCGGCGTATCCGCCATTGGTCTTCTTGCCGGCGCGCTGTTCGCCTCTTTCATTATTTTCAATTTTATCAAGGTGTTGCGGAATATCGCTTTCTACGCCGAGGCCGTCGCCCGAGGCGATTTGGAATATAATTCCGGCATACGGGAAAAAGGCGAAGTCGGAGTCATGGCTGCAGCCCTGGGGAGGATACCCGCGATCTTAAAAAATATCCTGGCCGACTATCGTAATCTGGAGCAAACGATTGAATACGGAAGGCTGGATGCCATGTGCGATTCCGACAAATACCAGGGGGGATACGCCTCCATGCTCAAGGCGACCAACGGCGTATTGAGCCGCTTCCGCACGGTGCTCGACGCCATCCCTTCTTCAGTGGTCGTGCTGGATAAGGATCTGCAGGCGGCTTACCTCAATACCGAAGCCTGTCGGTTAGCCGGAGAGGATTACAAAGGCAAGTCCTGCAAGCAGCTTTTCAATCGCGACGACATAGGCACTCCCGCGGACGGCCTGCATAGAGCCATGGAAACCAAAAGGCCCGCCGGAGGAGAAACCCGCGCCCATCCCGGCGGCGTGGACATAGATGTCAGTTATACGGTTATCCCTATGCTGGATAAGGAAGGCAAGCTGACCTCCATACTGCAGTTGATTACCGACCTGACCGCCATCAAGCAGACCCAGCGAACGATTGAGCGCGTGGTGAGCCAGGCGGTGACCATTTCCGACAGGGTAGCCGCCGCTTCCGAAGAACTTTCATCCCAGGTGGAACAGGTATCGCACGGGGCGGAAATGCAACGTTCCAGGGTGGAGTCCACCGCATCCGCCATGACGGAGATGAATTCCACCGTACTGGAAGTGGCCCGCAACGCCGGCCAGGCGTCGGAGCAGTCCGAGCGCACGCGAAGCAAGGCCGACGATGGGGCCACTCTGGTGAATAAAGTGGTGCAGGCCATCAACATGGTGAATCATGTGGCGGCCACCCTGCAAAACAACATGACGGAGTTGGGCGCCCAAGCGGAAAGTATCGGCGGCGTGATGAACGTCATTTCAGACATTGCGGATCAGACCAACCTTTTGGCTTTGAACGCAGCCATAGAAGCGGCCCGGGCGGGAGAGGCGGGTCGCGGTTTCGCCGTGGTCGCTGACGAGGTGCGCAAGCTTGCGGAAAAAACCATGTCCGCCACGCAGGAAGTCGGTTCAAGCATAGCCGCCATCCAGCAATCCGCACGAACGAATATCCATGAAGTGGGTGCGGCCGCCAAGGCCGTTACGGAGGCCACGGGACTTGCCAATGACTCCGGACAGGCTTTGGTGGAGATCGTCAATCTGGCCTCGGCCAATTCTTCGATAGTGACGTCCATCGCCACGGCCGCTGAGGAACAAAGCGCCACTTCGGAAGAGATCAACCGGGCCATTGAAGAGATCAATTCCGTGGTGGGCGAGACCACGGAAGGAATGGTGCGGGCGGCCAGCGCCGTGCAAGAGTTGTCGCGCATGGCGCAGGAATTGAACAGGATTATGGGTGAGTTGAAAAACGCCGCCTAGGGCATGTTAACGCTATGCCTTTTTGCCCTCTGGCCGCGTCAGATTGTGTCTGCCATCCCGGTCAAATACCGTAAGGGTATATTCCCTCATGGCAGACTCATCTTCTTTGCCAGAGAACAAAAATTCTATAGTGTTAACACGCCCTGGAGCATTTTCACTTTGAAAATGCTCTGGCAACCGGCAGCGTAAGCGTCGGCTCTCCGTGCGCTCGTCGCTCCCGGCGAAACGTGTTTTCGCCGGGAGCGACGAGCGCAACGTCTCAACGTTAATCTGCTAAAAACACAGGCTTTAGGGAGCGATCCGGCAAACGCCTGAACCAACCGGTCGGCGATATGCCGGAATCCTCGGGAGATACGCGCCGCCTGATCACAACAAAGAGAATTGTTTCTGCTCTGGGCGCACGTGCCTGAATGTCTGACGATGCAAAGGACAAGGCCCTTTTCGAGCCAGAACGGCAAGATGCTCTTTGGTTCCGTAACCCTTGTGCCGGGCGAATCCATAATTGGGATAGAATTCGTCAAGACGGATCAGCAGACTGTCGCGCACGGTTTTCGCCAATACAGATGCGGCTGAAACAGAGGGAATACAGGCGTCCGCGCCCACAATGGCGTTTTGATCCGGTAACTCAGGGATTTTGCCGGGCAGACGCGTGGGCGGCAACGGCAGATACTGTTCCCATACCAGAGCGCTCGCTGAGATACCCCGGATACACGCCTGCCATTCCACCAGGGGGATGCCGTAATTACCGTCGATAACAAGCTGTGGCAAGGCAGTATACTCGCTAACGCCATAGGCGTCCTGGAGCTTGGCGGACAGGGTCAGTACCGCTCTGGACATCGCTCTGAAAGTGGCGTTGAGAATATTGACGCGATCGATTTCGTCCTGCCAGGAGATCCCTATACCGTATCCTCTCGCCTGTCTGGCGATCATCGGCGCCATGGTATTGCGTTGCTTGTCGCTGAGTTTTTTGGAATCCGTAAGCCCGGGCAAAAGGGTGGCGAAATCGAAACCCGGAATGAACAATACGGCCGCAGCCACTATCGGCCCCGCCAGGCATCCGCGTCCGGCTTCGTCCACGCCGATATGCGTGCTCGCCGGATCAAAGGATTGCGGGGACGTTTTGAAGCGTACCCGCGCTGTATTAGGCAGGGGAGAAAGCATACGCCATACCTCAAAAAACAATACCGCCGCACCATCCGGCAAAATACTGACAACGCCTTTGCGGACAAGCGCTTACGGCTTCTTGCACTTTCATGTTGCAACTGCTTCGGAATTCTTTAAGAACAGCACGAAATTATAAAAAAAGCAATAGAAGATAAAAAAGATAGTCCCTGTATGCATATTTTTTCTTGCATTACGCTGAACTATGCGTTTATTCTGTCATTAAGCGACCTGTTGTGAATAACGACGGAGTTCGCGTGAGCATGTTGTTCGTATATAGAGGAGAATTATGTACTCGACTGCTGACATAGCGCGTCCGTTCATTAAGGCTGTTCTTGATATCCTTAATACTATGGCGGGTATTTCCGCCACTGCCGGCAAGCCGTATATAAAAGAAAATCTTATCGCCTTGGGGGATGTTTCAGCCATTGTGGGCGTGACAGGCGACAAAACAGGAACCATTTCTGTTTCTTTTTCCCGGCCTTGCGCGATCGCTTTGGTTAAAAGCATGCTTGGCGACGATATTCACGATATTCTTCAGGACACCCAAGACGCTGTCGGCGAAATCACAAATATGGTTTCAGGTCAAGCCAGAGCGGGGTTGCGCGCTATGGGCATCGCTCTGCAAGGATCCACGCCTACGGTCATTGTGGGCGACGGGCACGTCATACGCCATATCTCGTCTTCCCCGGTGGTGGCGATTCCGTTTTCGTCCGAAGACGGAGAATTTACCGTAGAGTTCTGTTTTGAATAAAAGGTATTTGCCGCATGCCTGCAAGGGCCGTTTCGGATGCCCGGCTGTAGCGGGGGTCTTTGCCCGGAAGCGCCCTTCTGGACGAAGCGGACATCAGAAGTCATTTCATAATTCACTATGAAATGACTTCTGATGTCCGGCGCGCCGCCACAAGCGGCGTGAGCAAGCCGAAAACCGCGTTTTTTCGGCGAAGCGATCCTCATACATAGGCCATTGGCCTATGTATGAAATCACTTGTATACATTACGTCCCGCACTGTGTGTACGTGAAAATCGTATCAGCTATTTTTTTTATCCGCATCCGGCAGTGTTATGCCCGCGTGTTGCAATGTGGACATAGTATTGTAAGCATGTGCCGCTGCTTCGAGGAGAAAGAGGCCCAAAGCCGCGCCAGTGCCTTCTCCCAGGCGGAGATCCAGATTGAGCAAGGGGCGCTCTTGCAGACGCCGCAGCACTAATGCGTGGCCGCGTTCGGCGGACCCGTGGCTGAAAAAGCAATATCCCCGTACATCGGGAACTATCTTCCACGCCGCCGCATAGGCGGCCGTAGCGATGAAACCGTCGATCATCACGGCCATGCGTCGTGCGGCTCCTCCTAGTATCACGCCCGCCAGCGCCGCGATTTCCAAGCCGCCCAGAGCCGCGAGAATGGCGAAAGGATCGCCGCTACGTATAATTTCGGCATTGGCCTCAAGCGCCCTGGTAATAATTTTTGCTTTATGCGCGAGGCCGGCTGCGGGCACGCCCGCGCCCATGCCGGTCACCTCTTCCGCTTTAAAGCCGAAATACGCGCAAAAGAGGGCGCTTGACGCCGTCGTATTGCCTATGCCCATCTCGCCGGTGCCGAGAACGCGTATGCCGTCGTTGCGGGCGTTTTCCGCCAGAGTTATGCCCAATTGCAGCGCCTTGCCGCACTGCTCTCTGCTCATGGCCGGTCCTTTGGTCATATTGGCCGTGCCGGGCGCTATGCCGGCGTTGATAAACGACTCATGGGCAAAGGCGCATGCGGTGCTTATCCCGGCATTGACAACACGCAGTTCCACTCCGGCTGAGGCGCACAGGCTGTTAATGGCAGCGCCGCCGCCTATGAAATTGCGAAGCATCAGGGCGGTAACCGCCTGGGTGTTTGCCGCTACCCCTTCTTCCACCACTCCGTGATCCGCGGCAATAGTAAACAAGCGGGCCGGACGGGCCGCCAGGGGAGAATGTTCCTGTACGGCGTGCAGGCGGCGGGCGAGCTCCTCAAGCCGGCCGAGACTGCCCGGGGGTTTACTCAAACCGTCCAAATATGCCTGCGCCCTTTTTTCCTGTTCAGGATTTACAGGGATAATGGACGCGCATTCCTGCCGAAGTTCCCGGATAGGGAGAAAGTCATACATAGAGAGCCCTTTGGCAACTGCCGGAGTGTATAAGCAAAAACGCGAACGGTGAACATTGCAGGCAGGTATTATACACACGCGCAGAATGGCGCACAAGCCTGCCCGCGCGCAGCAGGGCAGACACCCCCCCCTTCCTGATAAATAAGCCCTTCAGCGCAGCATTTTAACTTGACAGTAGCGGGACCTGCGGCTATCAGCAGAAGGAGGATCAAGACCATTGATTTTTGCTTTATTAAAAAAAACAAATAGTTAAATGAATCCATAAAATCGGAGGAATACCATGGGTTGGAACGTAACTGTTGATGCTGATAAATGTAGCGGGGATAACGAGTGCGTGGACGTCTGCCCTGTTGAGGTATACGAAATGCAAGACGGCAAAGCGGTGCCCGTGAACGCGGAAGAATGTCTCGGCTGCGACTCCTGCGTCGAAGTATGCCCGTCTAACGCCATTACGATTGAGGAAGTCTAACCCTCTGTGCGGCACGCAAGGTTTCTCCCCGCCATTCGGTCAACGGCGGCAACAAGCCCTGCTTGCGGGTTGTGCCTGTTCCTGCGGGACGGGCGCAACCCGCTCATAGGCGGCTGATTTTGCCCCGGTTTGCACAGACGGAGCTTGCCGTAGCGGCCTTGCGGCGTTGGAGGCTTTCCCTGACGCGACTCCCCTCTTCTCCGACATGCAGACAATACCGTTCATCCGCTCCTTGGAGACTTCCATGATCGGCGTTTTGCCCGATATAGCCCCTTTTCTGATCCGCTATGAACATTTCGCCCGTGAAGCGGACCGGCTTTTTGAGCGTATACGCGGTCAATATCCTGATCTCGTGACCTGCCGGAAACAGTGCGGCAGTTGCTGCCACGCGCTTTTTGACCTATCTTTGGTGGAGGCTCTGTATTTGAATAAAGCCTTTGGGGAGCGATTTCCGGAAGGCGCGATGCGCGCTGCGATCCTGGACGCGGCCGGCACGGTGGACAGGCATACCGCGCGCATCAAACGCAAGGCTTTTAAAGAATCGCAAGACGGCAAGGGCAGCAATGATATATTGGCGGAAATGGCGACTCTTGCGGTACGCTGCCCGTTATTGGACGAAGAGGAGCACTGTCTGCTCTATGATGCGCGGCCTGTTACCTGCCGTCTGTACGGGATTCCCACGGCTATCGGCGGCAAAGCGTATACCTGCGGCAAAACTGGTTTTATACAGGGAATGCCTTATCCCACGGTGGCTCTCGACAAAATGCAAGGGCATCTCCACTCCTTGAGTGAAGAATTGGCTGCGGCTATCGGCTCATCTTACACCCAACTGGCTGGCATGTACGTGCCTGTGTCAACATCGCTGCTTACCGTGTACGACGCCGCATATCTCGGCGTAGGCGGCATCTCCCAAGAGAAGGACTGAGATGCAACGGCCTTCCTCTCTGACGCGTACGCAAAAAGAGCGTGTTTTTTCCGCGGAAGAACAAGAGCGAAAACGCGCGCTTTATGAAAGTATCTCCCCAAGGCGCCGCCGCTTTATCGATCGCCTCGGCTACGATCTGTGGGATCCTTTTGAAGCCCCGAAAGAGCCGCTGGACATGCGGATAGACGTGACCGAGCGTACTGCTCAAAAATTGACGCAGGAATTTTTGCAGACCACGCCTCCGGGCTCCCGTGACGGAGAATATGCGCGGGGTGTCCTCGAATGCGCCTTGGGTATCGTGGCCCGTCAGGAAAAATATCTGGGCGTCCTTGATTTTTGTGTCTGGTATTACGCCTTGCTGCTCAAGGAAAAGGAACCCGGATGAACGCGCGCTGTCAGGATATCGACGCATACATTGCCGATTTGCGGGAGACCATTGCTAAAACCCCGGATTGTGCCAATCACTTGTATAATTTGGGAATGGCCTTTCTTGCCAAACGCGATTTTTTTCAGGCGGAACAAGCTTTTCTTGATGCCGCGCATAAATCTCCCCGTCTGGCTGAAGCCTACGTGCAGCTTGGGGGTATCTGCCTGCAACGGGGAGATTTGGAAGGCTGCCTTAATTATAATAAGGAAGCCGCCAACTGCCGACCGCGTTTTGCCATTGCCCATGCCAATATAGGTTTTGTCCATCTTCAGCGTGGTGAAGCCGGGGAGGCGGTTGCGGCGTTCAGTAAGGCCCTCAAATGGGACCCTCGTTTTCTCCAGGCAATGGTCTCTCTGGCCGCCGCGCACTATATGCTTGGCAATCTTGATGAAAGCGTCATCCTCAGCGAACGCGCCATCAATCAAGCTCCGGGTTTCGGCCCGGCCTATAATAACTTGGCTCTGGTCTGGCTGGAAAAAGGCGAAGGCAAAAAAGCCCTGGAATATGCCCGCCTTGCCGCAGCCAACGGTTTTGAAGTGGCTGAAGGATTCTGGAAGGAACTTGAGCCTTACAAATAGAATGTTTTTTTGAGAGCCTTTCTTTTTGCCGTAACGCTACGACGGAACGGCCCAAGGCTGACACGCTCTGAGCAAGGAGTCTTCTATGCGTACGTCTTCCTTTGAGTTGACAGAAGAAAACAAACGACAGCACATGCGTCTTCCCCGACCATACAGGGTGCAGGCACGGGAACTTGTTTTTCCTATAACTAAAAATCCGATGATGGATGTGGCATGCACCGATATCAGCAAAGGCGGGCTTTGCGTTGAGTCGCGCTCTCCATTGCCTCCGGGCACGCGTTTGCATGTCAGCGTGCACATCCCTTTACTGAATAAATTCAGCAGCGGTTTTTTCAAAGTCTATGAAAATGACGCTGAACAGTATTTTCAGGCTATCGCCGACGTTGCCTGGGTAAAAGTCCACGACGGGGTCCACCTTATGGGGCTGCAATTCGTCAATGCCGACGAGGATCTGTGTAACGCCTTGGGCAAGCTTGTGAATGACGCCTTTCTTAGAGCGGATTAACCGTGAAACGCCGTGCTCGCCGTTTACGGCGGCCTACTTCCCGTGCGCTTGGGCCGGCCCTCTCACCGCCGGTTGACGGGTATCTTCGCAGTGAAAACGCTCTAATATAAGCCTGAATGTATTTTTTACATCGGTTCTTATACGCGCATATTGTCCGCAAGCATTGCGGCTTTGCGGTGTGTTCCCCGGCGCGTTCGGCGGGAATGCCTTTTGCCGGACGCAAGTAAGCTTGCCGGTGACGTTTCGCGCCAAAGCAATGGAAAACTATTCTCAAACCGGGCTGTGGAGTCAAAGACTCTTTTGTTTGCAGGCATGAGCGATATGTTCGTTTCCTCCCGGGATTCGCTGCTTCCCGGTCGGGTACTGGCGGCGCCTTCATGGGTGATGCCCGGAACGATTGTGGAAAATTGCGTCTTTTTAGCCACAATGGTGGACGAAGTCGGTCTGCTGTTTATGGAAAGCGCTTCCTGCCTCGCCTATGATAAACAGGAATTGCCGGATTTTCTGGCCGATCTTTCCCTTTCGTATCATGTGCATCTGCCTGTGGATCTGCCCATGCACGAGCCGGCGCGCGCGGCCGGCATCTGCGCCGCCCTGCTTGATGCAGCGGCTCATTTGCCCACCGGCAACTTTCGGAGGGAGGAAGTCTGGAGAGAGAATCTTACGGGCGCTCCCTATCGAAAAACCGGGGGCAGCGCGGATGAGTGTGTCGGGGGAGGAGCGCGGTCTTCGCAAGGCGGCGGCATGATGCGGGCGGTTATACACCCGCCCCGCCACGATTCGGCCGACGCCTCCTCGGCAGCGCGCAGCATGGCGGCTTTCGCGGAAGCATGGCTGCTCTTGGGGAAACATCCTTCCCAACTCCTGCTGGAGAATGTACGCGGCAACGATTTAACGTGTCTGGCAGGGCTTGTTCGAGAATATGATTTTGGTCTGTGCCTGGATATGGGGCATGTGCTGGCCTATGGGCAAGACACCCTCTTATGCCGCCACGATTTGCTCCGGCGTGTGGACATGCTGCATGTGAATGCTCCGGCTTCGGGCTGCCGCGCGGGCGCTCATCTGCCTCTGGACAGTCTGGATGCCGCCGGGCGGCGACAGGCGGAACGGATATGCAAAAGCATTCCCCGGCATACCGTTATCATGATGGAGCTTTTTTCCTGGCAATATATTGAAGAATCCTTGCCCCTGATTCGGGCGTGGCTGTGACGGGCTGCCGGTTTATGCCCCGTTCGCGGCAGATCGGCGTGCCCCCTGCCGTCTTATTCGCTTGTTCAAGTTCATGGGATGGGATATACTGGCAAAATCGTGCAGACACAATTTCCTTGGTCGGGAAAGCCTTTTTATCTGCCCATCCTCAGGATTTGTCGCAGGCACTCTCCATAAAATTCAGCATATACCGGAGCGCCGCCAATGGCTTTTGACGATTTTCAGGCAAAGCAGCGACTTAACAAACAAAAAGCGATCGTACGGGAGTATTTTACCAAGCATAACGGCCAAGCACTCTGCTTGTCCGATGATCCGACGTTCGCGACGCTTCTGCGGACCATCATCAAAGATTTGGCCATCAGCCAGGCCGGTTTGCTGACGGTCATCCCGGACGCCTCAAAAGCGCTCAAGATAATCAACGAGTCTTTTGCCGAGGATAAAAAGCCGGCCATCTTCATTGAGCGGGTATTGCCCACCATTGGGGATACCAGTTTTCTGATCAGGCAGTTCAAAGACACCTTCCCTGAACTGCGCATCATTGTCATGACGACGACGGCCGATAAAGACAGAATTATGCTGCTGCACGAATCCGGTGCCGATAACTTTGTGCTCAAGCCCATCAGCGCTAACGATCTCACCGAAAAAATGGGCGCGAGCCTGGGGCAGCCGAGCATTATCCGGCAGCTTCTGGATAAGGCGCGTACTTTTATCGTGAAAAATGTCGGCGGAGAGGCTCTGAAAATCACGCAGAAGGTTTTGGAAATCAAGCCGGACAGTGCCGCCGGGTATGTGGTTCTGGGAGACGCCCTTCGTATTTCCGGTGATTTGGAGAAGGCGAAGCTGGCTTACGAACGGGCATGCAAATATTCCGGCGATTATCTTGAACCTTTGCAGCGTCTGGTTGATCTGGCAAAAGAAGCTGGCCAGAAGGAAACACAGCTTGAATATCTCAAGCGTCTCGACGCCATCTCTCCCCTGAACGCGCAACGTAAAGTGGAAATCGGCGAACTGCATATCGCCCTGGGTAATACCGAAGCGGCAACCCAGCTTTTTGACACTGCCGTGTCGCGGGCTTTTAAGGACGCCATGGCTCAGGTGGCCGCCATGACGGAAAAAATAGCCATTTCCCTGCAGGACAGCGACCCGGTCCAGGCGGAAAAATACTTGCGCCAATGCCTGGAATTAAAGGGAAAGGATTTGTCCATCGACGATCTGTCCACGTTTAACCAACTCGGCATCAGCCTGCGCAAACAAGGACGCTGGCAGGATGCTATAGTGGAATACAAAAACGCGCTCAAAATAGCACCCCGGGCAGAAGGACTCTTTTACAACATCGGTATGGCGTATGCTGAGGGCAAAGACTATGAATCGGCGATACAGAACATGCAGAAAGCCCTTGCCATAAATGCCGATTTACCTAAAGGTTCCGCAATTCTCGCCTACAATATGGGCATGGTCTTTTCCCTCGGCTATACCCGGGATAAGGCCATTCAATGCCTGGAGACATGCCTGGAAATAGATCCGAATTATGAACCTGCGCAAAAAGCCCTGATTCGCCTTAAAGAGAGCGATAAAAATCCCGGCTAACGGCGCGTTTCCCTCACAGTTCCCGATATCGACAGAGGTTTCATGTCGCAAGATTCTCCTCCGGAATTGGGCTCCTGGCTTGCACGTCTTGAGGGCTGGTTGTTCCGTATGTTCTCCGTGCGAGAAGCTCCCCTGCTTCGAGCATTCCGCCATGGGCTTATGCTGGTCATGCCTCTTTTGCTGGCCGCGGCCATCGGCCTTTTATTCATTAATTTCCCCCTGTTGGGTTATAAAACCTTTATGGCCTCGATTTTCGGCCCTAATTGGAAAGCCCCCGGTCTGCTGATCTATAACTCTACTATCCAGGTACTTGCTTTGGCGGCGGCCTTCAGTCTGACGGACTGTTTCATGAATCTGCATAACCAGCGTAATGCCGCAAGCGCCATTCTCTCCTCCATGGGGGTTCTTACCGTCTTTGTGTGTCTGCTGATTATGATGGTCCCGTACGATACGGGGATGCAGGGCGTGAATCTTCCCTGGGGGGGAATTCGCGGACTTTTCGGCACGCTGCTGATTTCCTGTTGTGCCTGCGGTCTTTTTCTGGTTCTCTGCCGCATTCCGAGGCTTCGGGTTCCCTTCTACTCCGAAGGGGCGGATCCTATTTTGCCCCATATGTTCGATACCCTTCTGCCTGCCTTATGTACCATGGGAGCATTCATCTGCCTGCGCCAGGTTTTGAATCTGTTCGGCATAGAGAACCTGCATGAAACCTTTTACAACATCATCCGCGCTCCTTTTCAGGATGCGGATGATAGTTTCGGGCTTGGCGCCCTGTATACGGGCTTGCTGCAATTCTGTTGGTTTTTGGGCATCCATGGAGCTGATTTATTGGATCCCATTACCCACCAGATTCTTTTAAAAAATATGCAACTCAACAGTCTGGCCATAAACAGCCATCTGCCGCCGCCGCATATTTTTTCCAAATATTTTTTCGACGTATATATTTTTATGGGAGGGTCAGGTGCCACGCTCGGGCTGCTGTTAGCCATTTTTCTGCGTAGCAGGGATATCGGCTCAAGACGTGTGGCCTTTTTATCCGTTATACCCAGTATCTTCAACATTAACGAACCCTTGCTGTTCGGCCTGCCCGTAGTCCTGAATCCCTTTTTCCTCTTGCCTTTTATTCTCGTGCCCCTGGCTCTTTTGTTCGTTTCATATATCGCTGTCGTGTCGGGCATCGCGCCGCTGCCGGTATATCAAGTGGACTGGACAACGCCGGTCATCATCAGCGCCCTCATCGCAACCGATTCCTGGCGCGGCGTGGCTCTGCAACTATTCAATCTGGCGCTTGCCGCCGCGATCTACGTGCCTTTTGTCGGCTTGGCGGATAAAGATAAAATCGCCGAACGGCGCAAGGCCTTTGATGAACTTGTGGGCATAGCCGCCGGCAATACCAGGAGTCCCAACGGCAAATACTGCACCGACAGACCCGGCACCGCGGGAGCTCTGGCCCGTTCTCTTGCCAACGACATACAGCGCAGCCTGAAGCAGACGGATAATGCCGCCGATATTCATCTGCACTACCAGCCCCGCGTGGATTTTGCCCGAAAACGGGTGCCCTGTGTGGAAGCCCTGCTGCGCTGGAACCACCCTCTATACGGCTCCATACCCGCCGTACTGACCTTGGCTATTGCTCATGATACGGGATTGTCCCAACGTTTGGACAGCCATGTTCTGCATATGGCCTTTGAACAACAGTATGCATGGCGCAATGAGGATATTTTCACCACCGTCTCCATCAATCTTTCAGAAAACCAGTTAAAAGACAGCGCCTTTCCCGCGCTGCTTGATGCTTTATATAAGCGGTATAAGCTGCCTGCGGACGCGATTCTTTTTGAAGTGGGGGAAGCCCTGGCCCTTGATCCGGAAGCGCGGTATTTGCCCGCCCTCCAGGCTATTCACGCCACCGGCGTCAATATCGCCGTCGACGACTTCGGTAAAGGCTATCAGGCTATTTCCCATATCAAACGCCTGCCTCTCTCCGAATTGCAGATAGATCGGGCTTTGATTCGGGATATCGTCAACAACAACAGTTGCCAGGACGTTATAGGCACCATTCAGGAACTCTGCCTGGGGCTGGGCATAAAAACCTCAGCGGAGTATGTCGAAAACCAGAAACAGCTTGAGACTCTGCTGGAACTCAATTTCAGCGCTTTTCAGGGATATTATTTTTCCGTGCCCATCCCGGCGGACGAGTGTAAGGAATTCATCCGCCGCTTCTCCTCCTCCCCTTAAAGCATTTCGCATTTGAGACGCTCCCTTACGGCGTTTAGCGGCGACACAGGTTTCGCCTGCGCCCGCGAAGCGCACAGCGCGTGACGTGGCGCTCGCTGTGGAGCGTTCCAAAAGCAAAACGCTTTAAAAACAATTTTGGCGGCAGCGCATACGATCGGGATAAGATGATCATTGATTTCGCGGATTCTCTTTTTCTCTCGCCGAGAACGAAAGAACGTGCGGAGAAACGCCGGAGCGGGCGGTATCCCGTTCCCGCGCGTTCCGGCCGCCTGTATATCGTCATTAAGCCGTCACAGGTGCATATGTTCCGTTTTCTGCTGGAAGCTCAAGACAACCTCGGCATAATGACCGTCGTGGATCGCTGGCGCGCTGTTCTCTTGTTGCGCTTTTCGCCGCATCAGGAAAAAACCGTCCGGGAGTTTCTGGAGAGTATGCAAGAAAGCCTGTCGTTTTCGACGGTACGCATGCCGAAAGGGACGGGAGCGGGATGCTCCGGGTCAGCTTCATTTTCGCGGGCTGCGCTGAATGGAGCGTCCCAAAGTGAAAATGCGGTCTTGGTCATGGCAACCGTAGCCTTGGCCCCAAATTCGTACTTTTTGTGTTCTTTGCCCTTGCTGATGCAGCAAACGTCTGGTTCATGGAGGCTGTGAGCTATCGCGCAACATGAGAATCCCCGTCGCGCAAGTTGAGAATGGATGTTGCGAGAGTAGGGTTTATGGCACAAGATTTGCTAGGGGAAAAAGCCCGTGCTTGTTCGCGGGCTTTCTTCTTTTCCATGTGCTGGTTTCGACACGTTTTTCATCCGGTTTTCCGCAGGGATTCCGTGGCGATTTTGTCGCACGCTTGCGAAGGCCGTATTCGACGTCGCTGAAGCCGGCATGTTTCATTGGCGCCTCCCGTGGATGGGGAGAGTATAATGAAAATGCGACGTGTCGGCGATCATATACTGGGGATTAAATCAGCGGTTCCTTAAAG
>JAITHT010000018.1 GCA_031279825.1 Desulfovibrio sp.
TCGGGGATGGGCGTACAAATGAAAAAATTGCGGCGCTGAAAGCTCTTTGCGTGTTGCTTTATTCGCTGGGAAAAGGGTCTTACAACATGATGGGAAAACTATTTGCCCGCAATCGTTCGTTGATCTACCGCTGGATCCGTGAAGCCGGGCTGAATACAGCGGAACCAGCTATCGACAGAGAAATTAGTCACATTGA
This sequence comes from Desulfovibrio sp., assembly GCA_031279825.1. GTDB lineage: Bacteria > Desulfobacterota > Desulfovibrionia > Desulfovibrionales > Desulfovibrionaceae > Frigididesulfovibrio. Next base: position 197 of record JAITHT010000018.1, read on the forward strand.
GTTTGACCCGCCTGCGTGTCATGTATAACTCGCGCGGATGAGACGTGTCCCAATTTTATAGACTGCTTGGCGCAACGATAGTCATTGGAGATAGTACTCGCTGATTGCAGAAGTTAATGTCGCAAGGCGTTCTTTGGGAGAACCGCTTGCGGCGATATATGGTATTTTGTGTTTTCTGAGAAGCTCAAGTATTTTGTCTCCCACACGATTTCGATATACTTCATCATCTGGGCGTACATTGTCAAATTGCATAGGGAATTCTACAGGAAAATACACATAAATATCATAGCGCTCTTTTTCAAGAAGCCACACATTTTCCATCGTTTCAATAAAATAATCTGGAATATACGGCCTTGGGAGTTCTCTATTAACAAGAGCATACGCCAAGGGATCAAGCAAAGTTCTGTCGCTGATAGACTCGCACCCAATTAAACCACAAAAGCGCCCTCCGCCTCTACCCGGCGAAAGGCGCTTTTTCTTACTCTATCAATGGTGCCCAGGGCGGGACTTGAACCCGCACAGCCTTTCGGCCGAGGGATTTTAAGTCCGTTTTATAGCGTCCCCTGGTGTACTTGACCCCATAAAAACAAGCGATTACATTACCGTACCGTCCCTTGTCATACTTGGTCGCCGCACAAACGGGGGAGAGGCGGGGGAGAGAAATATGCCTGTAAAATGGATCACCACCAAGCATCCCAACGTGCGCTATTACGAGCACCCTGACAGGAAAACCCGTAACGGTCAATCCGACAAATACTATGCTATCCGCTACTATAGCGGCGGCAAACGCAAGGAAGAGGGCCTTGGCTGGGCCACTGAAGGCTGGAGTGCTGAAAAAGCCTCCGGCATCCTCAAGGACATCAAAGAGGGCCTCCGGCTGGGCGCTGGCCCGGCTTCGGTCGCCGATATGCGCCGTGAGGGCGAAGAACGCCGGAAAGCCGAAGAAACCCGGCGCAGACGCGAAGATGCCGCCAAAATGACCTTGCGGGAATTTTTTGAGGGAATTTATATCCCTCGGATAAAAAGCGCAAAGCGTTCCTGGGGCGACGATGATCGCCGCATCAAGCGGAATATTCTGCCTGAGCTTGGCGACATGCCGCTCTGCTCCATCAGCACGGAGCACGTCCAGGCGTTTCTCGACAAAGCGGCCACAACCTATGCGCCAGCATCCGTGCGCCATTTTATGGCCATACTGCGCCGGGCTTTCAATATCGCGGCGCAATCCAGTGTTGAGGGCATCCCCCTTTTCGTCGGCCAGAATCCGGCTGCCTCCGCTCGCCTGAATTTGCCCCAGGTGTTTAACGACCGGGAACGCTTTTTTACTCAGAAGGAAGCATCCGCGCTCCTTACATTCCGGGCAGGTGAAGCAGGGCCTGGGCTCTTTCGGGTTCAGTTTTCGGGCGCATTCCTCCTCAAAGCGGGAGCCGTACATCCCGGCGCGGTAGTCGGGATCCGGCTCAAGGCCCAGACGGCGCGCCTCCGCCTCGCACAGGAGACGGAACATCTCCGTGCCGGGGCACAGATAGAACGCAAGTTCCGGATACAGAGGGAGCACATCCATGATGTACTTGACGGCCCGCTCTGCGGGAGGAAGGCCCTGCATGGGCCGGATGTTGCGATCCTTCACGACCTGCCTCCGTACTGGGCCTCGTGCGTCACACGGGCCAGCTTGAGCATGGCCATGATGGCCTCCACGGCCTCCATGCCCTCTTTGGTGATGCGGTCGAACTGATCCCGGGGAATCCCGCCCGTCGGAAATGCTCGCCGCCGTTTCCTGCATGAACTCGCTGCACTCCCGCACCGAGTCCGCCAGGGTGCGGGCCAGTTCTCCCGATCCGTCCGCCGCCTCCGGCGTGCGGATGAACACGCCGCCGCGCTCGCGGGCCAAAAACTCCAGCGGCGCGTCGGACGCGCAGGCGTCCATGAGCGGCAGTAGTTTGTCCGCGCCGAGCTTGTGCCCGGGCTGGCCGGACACCTCGGACATAAAGGTGTTGTAGTTGGAATAGCCCGCCAGTTCCGCGACCGTGTGCGCGGCAAGGCCGGAGGGAGCGCGGAGCGCCATCTGGTGGCAGACGGCGGTGAGAGACGGATAATTGCGGGCGGCGAAATTTCTGGACATGCTATTTTCCCTCTTGAAATTGCCTGGTCATGGGCACTGAAAATGCCTTAGTATGCCCAAACAAACAGGCTACTTGCTCACTGCCGGCCTTCCCCGGCGCACATCCATCGCCGGCGGCAAAAGATGCGACGGCACGCCGAGTTCAACAAATTGGGTGTGCCGTGCGATGGGAATACGATCCTGCTGCAGAAGGCACTGCACGGCGTTGCCGGTGATGCCGCCCATGGCTTTGCCCAGGGCGACGTAGGTGAGGCCTCTCCGAATCAGCCAGACCCGCAAATCCAGCATCCGCGGGTCGGCTTGCGCGGCATGCGATAATTGGTTACTTTCGGAATTAGTTTTCACAGAATTCCCCATGTATTCAAAGTGGTTTAGGTTGGTGAGTGAATAAATAATCAAATTTGAATATATTGTCAATCAAAATTGATGGCATTGTGCAAATGTCTGCAAATTACATAGAACGCCTCGAAAAAGTTAAACAAATTTTAAGGGCAAAACTCAACGAAATTCTCGGAAACGACAGAGACGAGGATGCGGCGAGGTTTTTCAACACGAGCGTATCGACTTTCAGGCGTTGGAAAAACGGCTCACAAAAACCGGACACGGAAACTTTGCTCCTCATGGCTGAGAAGCTGGGCGTTTCCTTGGATTGGTTTTTGCTCGGCAAGGGGAATACAAGCCTAGATAAGGAAAATTGCCTGCCTTTGGTGGCCAGAAACAAGCAAGGCAGATACACGGGCGATATTCTGGGCAAGGCAGTAAAAGGCTTACAACGATTATTCGGTATTGATGATGCGGAGATCGTCAAACGATCCGGCCTTAGCGATGATGAATTCACAGTATTGTTGGACAGCGCGGCCAAACCCGATTTTGAACAAATGGAGGCGCTGTATCTTGGCCTCGGTGTGAATCCAGCGTCATTCTTCGAAGATGACGAATATTGGGCAATAATACCAAATAATCAGCTTCTGCGTGCCTTTGCGGCAGTTGGGCACGCATGGAAAATGCCCACAGCAGATATGATATGTGATGTTTTTTCTACCACAGACGAAGAGGCGGAAGCGTTTTTTGCTGAATGGCGTGAATCTCTATCTCGTGGCGAAGATCGTGTATTAAAAGAGGCATGGTTTGAGGTGTTAAAGCGCGATTACGAGGTGATCCCGGAATGGATATTAGCCCCGAATGCCGCTCCTATCGCACAAAAGAGATTGAAACAACAAGCCAAGGAGTCACCCTCAGAACGCGAGGCCGCCATGGAGAGGGAGAACGCCCACCTGCAAGAGCTGCTGGCCAGCAAGGAAGAAACGATCGCCAGTCAGAAAGAAACTATGGCCATGCAGAAGCAGATGCTGCGGCAGGTGTACGCCCTCCCCCCCTGGAGGGGCCGCGACCGCGCCGTGTTCCGCCCGGCAGCCTGCGACGGATTCCCCTGCCCTCTGTGGAATGAGATTGAACGAACAGGCGCTCTGGCCGCTCCCCTGCCGGAGCGCAAACAGGACGCATTCTGGAATGATTTATTGCCTGCCTGGTTCGCGCCCTTGACGCTTGCCCCGGAGGAATATGAATTTTCCGTTACCAAAGCCATGGTGGCCGTGCATTTGCCGGGCAAATCCAAGCTGCGCATTTGCGCTGTACGCTATGCGATCTATGGCGACCGCATTGAAGTCACGTCGATGGATATCCCGGAACAGGGAAATGTCATGCTTTCCTCATCTATAGATGAAGAAGGAAACCTGATTGAAGCTGTGCGTACCAAAACTTTACCGCAACGCGCTCTTGAAATGCTGAAAAAACGGCTTGATAAACTCTTGGCCTGATCGCTAAGCCCCGGACGCCTCGCCGAGGATGTCCCCGGTCAGGATATGCAAGGCCAGCCCGAAGACGGGCAGGTTGTGGTGATACCAGGCCGCGCAGTTTTCCCTGGCGTATGTTTCCGGCGCCATGGCGCACCCGCCCCGGCCCCGCACAAAAACGCAAACAGCTTACGCGCTCGGCTGGTACGCCTCGGCCGCTCTGGCCAGAAAGCCGGAACGGGTCATGCCGGCCAATTCCGCCTTTTTATCAATCATGCCGAGGGTGGACCTCCGGAAAGACACATTAACGCGAGCGGGCTTTTCATTGATATCCGGTGCCGGCACAAGCTGCAGAATAGTGCCGGGGGGCATGGTTTCGCCTTCTTTTTCGAAATCCCGATGCACTTTGTCCCATACAACATCATATGCGGATTGCGGAGGAATGGGATCGGCATCGTCCGCCAGCGCCTCAAGATGCCCCTCCAACGCATCCATCGCCTGGGCAAAGGCGTGCTCCATGCTTTCTCCCCAAGTGGCGCATCCCGGCACATCCGGAAACCACACAGAAACCTTGCCTTCCTGTTCAGGCGCAAATACCGCATAGTACGAACGCATTTCCATCTCTCTTCTCCTTTGGAGCCGAGGCTAGGGGCCCCTCCCCTAGCGCATCGACACTCCGGACTGCTCTTCTATTTTTTTCAACGTCCACTTGGGGATATCGCCGGAATGCATGGAGACAGTCACTTTTCCCGGCTTGCTCGGATGTTTGAACTGCTTGTGTCCTGTCTTTTTTCCCGGCAGTTCATACCATCTATCCGCTTTAAGCCGCTGTATCACTTCTCTCGCCGTCATGACCGCCTCCCTTGTCTTCACGAATACAATTTACACATTGATGTGTATAAAGTCAAGCATTTTTGTGTGTTTTTTACACAAAAAAAGGCCGGACACCACGCCCGGCCCATACAAAAACGTGAACAAGACTATGCGTCCGGCTGGTACGCCTCAGCAGCTCTGGCCAGAAATCCGGAACGGGTCATGCCGTATTTTCCCGCGTTTGTGTCGATAGCTGCCAAGAGAGCCTTCGGCAGGGAAATGGTCACCTTTACCGGCGTCAAGTCCAAATTGGGCGCGGGTACAATCTGGTACATAATTTCACCTGTGGGCTGATGGTCTATAGTCCGCAGATGTTCGGCGGTTTTCTCCCGGACACGCTCCAAAGATGACGGCGCGGGAAGCGCCTTGTTATCCCCGGCGAGATCGCGCAACATCACGGCCAACACCTCTGACGCCATCATATACGCTTCATCCAATGTGTCGGCGCAGGT
>JAITHT010000061.1 GCA_031279825.1 Desulfovibrio sp.
GGGTTTGGACCCCTCCCAAGCTTCCGCCCCGGAAAGAAACCCCGCCCTTCAGGGCGGGGTCGGGGCTATATCCGGCCTGAAGGCCGGGGTTTCAGACCACAAAGGAAGTTCTGATGAAACAACGCAAAGCCGTGCGCATCGGGTCGATTGTTGTAGGCGGAGGGGCGCCCGTGGCCGTGCAGAGCATGACCAACACGGATACCCGCGATGCGGCGGCCACCCTGGCGCAAATAGATCGTCTGGCGGCGGCCGGCTGCGAAATCGTGCGCGTGGCCGTACCGGACGAACAGGCGGCGCGGACGTTAGCCTCCATCTGCCGCGACTCCGCCTTGCCCGTGGTGGCGGATATCCATTTCAGCAGTTCCCTGGCCGTTCTGGCGGTGGAAGCGGGAGCGCACGCCCTGCGCATTAATCCGGGCAATATCGGCGGCAGGGTCAAAGTCGATCGGGTGGTGGACGCGGCCAAGGCGCACGGCATAAGCATCCGCGTGGGCGTAAACGCCGGGTCTCTGGAAAAGGACCTCCTGGAACGTTTCGGCGGCTCCACGCCGGAAGCCATGGTGGAAAGCGCCCTTCGGCATGTGCGGATGCTGGAAGATCGCGCCTTTGACGCCGTCAAGCTTTCCCTCAAGGCATCCTCCGTACCGGTGACGGTAGCGGCTTACCGTCTGGCGGCCAAGCGTTGCGACTATCCTCTGCACATCGGCATTACGGAAGCCGGCACCCTGCTGCGCGGAGCGGTTACATCCGCCGTAGGCATCGGCATATTGCTGGCGGAAGGACTTGGTGATACCATACGCGTATCCCTTACCCACGCTCCGGAACGCGAGGCGGAAGTGGCCTGGCGGATTTTGTCCGCCCTGAATCTGCGCCGGCGCGGTCCGGAGATCATTTCCTGCCCTACCTGCGGACGCACGGAAATAGATCTGATCGGCCTTGCCGAAGCCGTTGAGGAACGTTTACGCGGTCTTGCCGAAAGCATCAGCGTGGCCGTGATGGGTTGCGTGGTCAACGGTCCCGGCGAGGCTCGCGAGGCGGACATCGGCATAGCCGGGGGCAGGGGCAAAGGGACGATCTTTCGCAAAGGCGAGCCGCTGCGCACCGTAAGCGGCGGACGCGACGAACTGCTGAGCGCGCTGATGCAAGAAATTTCACTGCTGTTGCAAGAAAAACGGAAGAATTCCCTGTGATACCGTTTTGCGTCGGCAACAGGCATGTCAAATCAGGCAAACGATATAACCTGTGAGGCGGCAATGCGCTGGAGCACCTATTACCTTCCCACCCTGAAAGAAGCCCCGGCCGATGCGGAAGTCGTCAGCCATCAACTGCTCGCGCGCGCGGGCATGGTCCGCAAACTGACGGCGGGGGTATATAGTTATCTGCCCGCGGGACTTAAGGCCATCGCCAAAGTAGAGAATATCGTGCGCGAGGAAATGAACCGCGCCGGCGCTCACGAAGTGCTGTTGCCGGCCGTGCAACCCGCTGACCTGTGGGTGGAATCCGGCCGCTGGGAACAATATGGGCGAGAGTTGCTGCGCTTTGAGGATCGCAACGGCCGTGCCTGCTGCATCGGCCCGACCCACGAGGAGGTGATCACGGATCTTGTCCGGGGCGAGGTGCGTTCATACCGTCACCTGCCCTTCACGCTCTATCAGATCCAGACGAAGTTCCGCGACGAGATCCGGCCGCGCTTCGGCCTGATGCGCGGCCGCGAATTCATTATGAAAGACGCCTATTCCTTTGACCGCGACGAGGACGGAGCGGACGCCAGTTACAGGAGCATGTACAACGCCTACCACAGAATATTTTCCCGTCTGGCCCTGAAGTTTCGGCCGGTCGAGGCGGATTCCGGAGCCATAGGCGGCAAGTATTCCCATGAATTCATGGTGTTGGCCCATACGGGCGAGGACGCGGTTATCGCCTGCAAGGCATGTGAATACGCCGCCAATCTGGAACGCGCCGAAGGACCGCATCCGGACAGGCGCGGTACGGATGACGTTCCGGCCGCGAAAGAAGTCTTCACACCTGCCCAGCACACTGTGGAAGAACTGAGCGCCTTTTTGAACAGCGCGCCTGACCGGATAGTCAAAACGCTTCTGCTGGAGGCTGACGGCAAACCCCTTGCCGTTTTGCTGCGAGGCGACCACGAGCTTAACGAAATCAAGCTGAAAAACCTGCTCCGGGCGGATAGCGTGCGTCTCGCCTCTCCCGAGCAGGTACGGGAGTGGACAGGCGCGCCCGTGGGCTTCGCCGGGCCGGTGGGCCTCAATATGCGCGTTCTTGCCGATCAGACGCTATGGGCCCGCGAGGGCTGGATAACCGGGGCAAACAAAGCCGACGCGCACAGGATTAACGTCAGCCTGGAGCGCGACGCGCGGGTGGAAAGGTATGCGGACCTGCGCAACCTCACGCCGAACGACCCCTGCCCGCGTTGCGGCGGAAGCCTTGAAATCCTGCGCGGCATTGAAGTCGGCCATGTCTTCAAACTCGGCCAGAGGTATTCCCAAAGCATGAACGCCGTTTTTCTTGACGAAAACGACAAAGAACAGTGCATCGTCATGGGTTGTTACGGCATAGGCGTCAGCCGCGTCGTGGCCGCCTGCATCGAACAGAACCACGACGAACACGGCATTATTTTCCCTCCGCCTGTAGCTCCTTTCGAGATCTCCCTCCTCAACCTTGATCTGCGATCCGCCGAGGCCTGCGGCAAGGCGGAAGAATTGCACGTCTTTCTGCTGCAACTGGGGCTGGATGTGCTTTTTGACGACCGCGACGAGCGGCCGGGCGTCAAATTCAAGGACGCTGACCTCATCGGCGCGCCCATGCAGCTTGTGCTCGGAAGCAAAGGACTCGCCCGCGGAGTCGTTGAGGCCAAAGATCGCCGTAGCGGCAAAAAGGCGGAGCTTTCACTGGAGCGCCTTGCCGAAGACTTTGCCGGGTGGCGCGCCAAGGTGTATGAAGGCTGGGGCATGGCTTTGTCATAGACCGCGCGCGCGAGCGACGGGCGCGCCGGATATCCCGCGCGTCGCGCGCGTCAACGCGAAGCGCTTTTTTCACCCTGCCGCGCGTCCCGGCGGATCAGTTCGGCGGCCAGCCTGTTGCCGGTATCGGAACTTTGCAACGCCCACTCCGGCGCCAGCAATTCTTCGCAGGAAGGATCGCCGGCGATACGGTGGACGATAATATCCGGGCGCAACACGACAAGGGCATCGGCCATGATGTCGATATAGCTGTCCCGGCTGATTGGCGTAAACTCTCCCCTGGTGAAAAGATCCGCCAGAAAGGTATCCCTGCAGACGTACAGACAGTGGAACTTCACCCCGCTGACAGCCTGCCCTGATATCCAGCGCACGCTGTCCAGAAATTCGTTCTTTCCCTCACCGGGAAGGCCGGCTATGAGATGGACGCACACCTTGAGCCCGGCGGCGGCGGCGGCCTCAACGGCCTGTTCCACGCCGGCCCGGTCATGTCCGCGTCTGATGCGGCGCAAGGTGGCGTCATTGCCGCTCTGCGCGCCGAATTCAATCCAGCGTTCCGGCTGGGGCTGCTTCGCTATCAGTTCCAGCTTTTCCCGATCCACGCAGTCCGGACGGGTGCCTATGGAAAGACCGACGATCCCCGGCAAAACGGCCAAAGCGTCGAGCACGGCGGCCAGGCGTTCGATGGGACCGTAAGTATTGGAGAATGATTGCAGATACGCCATGAACAGTTTGACTCCCTTGGCCTGAAACTGCGTACGCCAGAATTCCCATTGCCCGGCCAGATCCAGTCCGTTCTCCCCTAATCCCGTGCCCGACCCCTGAGCATTGCAGAAGATGCACCCCTCGCGCCCCAGAGTTCCATCCCTATTCGGGCAGGAAAAACCCGCATCCAGAGGAATTTTACGCACACGCTCACCGAAGCGTCGCAAGAAATAGCCTGAAAGGCGATTCCAACGAGGCGGTTCGCACGCGCGCGCCCGGCGGGCGGTCATGCCGACGCCTCGGCGTTGCGCGCGATTTTTCGCAGATACATCTCCAGGCAGGCGACGGACGCCGGCGTAATGCCGGATATCCTTCCCGCCTGCCCCAGGGTGCGCGGCCGCGCCCGCTCCAGCTTTTCGACCACTTCGCGCGACAGGCCGGCAATATCGGCATAGCGGATATCTTCCGGCAAGAGAGTCTGTCCGGCCTTTGCGGCGCGTTGGACGTCTTCCGCCTGTCTGACCAAATAAGCGGCGTACTTGATCCGGGTTTCCGCCTCAAGGCACGCCTCCCGCAGGCGGCCGGCGCTGAGCCCCTCATACGTCCCTTTATCCGGGCGGATCATGGCCGCGAGTTCGGCCTCCTCGGCGCAGGCATCCGGCTTCAGGAACATGCCCAGCTTACCGATGTCCATGCCCGGACGGCGCAAAAGTTCCCGCAAAGGCATGGTGTGCGGCAGGGGAGCCTCTCCCATGAGGGCCAGAGTATCGTCCGTTTCCGGCCCGGCATGAACGCGCAGGGAGCCAAGGAGCGTACTGATCCTGTCCGCGGCCGCCTGTTTTCGTAAAAACGTCGTCCATTGCCCTTCCCCCACCAGGCCGAGCCTCCGTCCCTGGGGCGTCAGCCTGGCGTCCGCATTCGTCTCGCGCAACAGGAGCCTGTATTCAGCCCGGGAGGTGAACATGCGGTACGGCTCCTCCGTGCCTCTGGTCACAAGATCGTCAACCAGCACAGCCATATACGCTTCATCCCTCCCGGGAAGCCATGCTTCCTTTCCCTCCAGGGCGCGGGCCACGTTAATACCCGCCCAAAGCCCCTGGGCCGCCGCCTCCTCATAGCCGGACGTGCCGTTTATCTGTCCGGCAAGCCATAACCCGGGCAAGACGCGGCTCTCCAGGGTAAGATGCAGATCCCGGGGGTCAGCGTAGTCATATTCGATGGCATAGCCCGGCCGCACCATCCTTACCTCTTCCAGACCGGCAATGGTGCGGAGCATGGCTATCTGCACGTCCAGCGGCATACTGGTGGACAGGCCGTTGGGATAGCATTCCGGAGAGTCCAGCCCCTCCGGTTCAAGAAAAATATGGTGCCTTTCCCTGTCGGGAAAGCGGAATACCTTATCTTCGATGGAAGGACAGTATCTCGGGCCGGTTCCCTTGATAATTCCGGAAAACAAGGGAGAACGGTCAAGCCCTTTCCGGACGGCCTCATGGGTGCGCCCGTTGGTCCACGTCACGTAACAGGGAATTTGCTCAAGAGGCGGTTCAGGCCCGTGAAAACTGAACATGGGCAAAGGGACATCCCCGTGCAGCGGCTGCGTCGCCCCCCAGTTGACGGAAGAAGAGAGCAGTCTCGGGGTGGTCCCCGTTTTCAGCCTCCCCAGGCGTAACCCGTGTGCCCGCAAAGATTGCGACAAATGCGGCGCCGGCGCATCCCCGAGACGTCCGCCGGGCATGCGCGTCAGGCCTATATGCATGATCCCGCTCAAAAAAGTGCCTGTCGTCAGGATAACATGCGGCGCGTGATATTCCAATCCCGTGGCGGTACGGATCCCCCGTGCCCGCGTATCGCCGAGGACGGCCTCAACCTGATCCTGCCAGACGGTCAGGCCTTTCTGCGCGAAAATATCCCGCCGCACAACGGCGGCATAGGCCGCGCGATCCATTTGCGCGCGGGTCGCGCGCACGGCCGCCCCTTTACCCGTATTCAGGGTTCTGAACTGTATGCCGGCGGCGTCCGCCCACAGGCCCATCCTGCCGCCCAGGGCGTCTATTTCCCGCACCATGTGCCCCTTGGCCACGCCGCCGACGGCAGGATTACAGGATAAATGCCCTATCCTGTCCACATTGCCGGAAACAAGCAAAACCGTATGCCCCAATCCGGCCAAAGCCATGGCGGCTTCACAGCCGGCGTGCCCGCCGCCGACGACAATGGCCGCGAAGGTATCGCGCATATTCACAATGAGTTCCTCTTGCAAGGCATCCCGCCGCTCGCTTCGCGCCTTGGGAAGCACTGATTAATTCGGGGCTCCGCCCCGAACCCCGCCGGGTGGAATAATTCCCCCCGGACCCCCTTACTATTTTTCAGCCG
>JAITHT010000094.1 GCA_031279825.1 Desulfovibrio sp.
GGGCTCAGCCCCCTGCCGGGGGAGTTTGAGGGGGCAGCGCCCCCTCAAGAGAATACATCAGCGTTTCCTTATGTTTTCTCCCGGGGGCGCTTCGCTTTGCCCGTTATCTGATCCGGGACGATTTTGTATACCGCCGTGCGGCCGCCTGATCTCCGCCGGCTTTCTTCAAAGCCGTCCATATGGGCCGGCAGATATTTTTCCGCCAGCATTCGCAGGCCGCGGGTTCTCTCCTGTTCGTCCTTTACGGCAAACGCGCGCCCGAAAACGATAACGCTTTCGTAATACGTGCTGTAATTCTTGTCATACACCGGCAGGGTCGCGCCCACTACCGTGAAGCATACCCTGTTGTCGGCAACGATGTTGTTGCTTTTATGGCCTGTGAAGGCGCAATGAAAATAAACGGCGCCGTCCATGAACACATACGAGAGGGGCACCGCATAAGGCCAGCCGCTCTTGTCGATGGTGGCGAGCAGCCCGTACTCGCATCCGGCTAAAAGAGCGAGGCATTCTTCACGGGATATGGCCCTGTCCTGACGCCGCATGGCGTAAACGGGCGGCGGGGTTCGCCGTTTTGCGCCTATAGTCCGGAGAATGGCGGCAAAAACTTCATCCATATTCAGATATGAGCTGTCAATGATGGCGGCATCCTCGGCGGGAGACAGGGGCGCATGCGCCCTGTTCCGATCCTGCTGATCCCGTCTGCGGATGTGTTCCGTAAGTTCGGCAAGATTGCAGGGTTTGCCCGATTCCCGAAGTTGCAGGTAGCGGCGCATGGCCCGGATCTCCGGTTCAGCCTCCAGAAAAATTTTACAGGCGGCGGAGGGAAATACCGCTGTCCCCATGTCGCGCCCTTCGGCCACAAGGGAAGACGTATTCCCCAGATATTGCTGCGCCGTCTTCAGATATTCGCGTATTTGCGGCAAAACGGCGATATCGGCTGCCATCATCCCCGCTTCTTCGCTACGGATGACGTCACTCACCGGAGTTCCGTTACAGAGCAGTTCCGTTGCCGCGCCGGAGCCGCGCAAGGTAAAGACGCAGCCGGAGAGCAGTTCGCGCGGCGCCGGCTCGTCATTTCCGGCCGCCGTCTTTTCCGGACTCCAGCCGTTTTCACGCAAGTACAGGGCAAGGGTGCGGAACATGGCTCCCGTGTCGAGATAGGCTATGTCCAGCGTCTCCGCAAGCCGTTTGGCCAGCGTGCTTTTGCCGACGCCGGCGGGACCGTCCAGCGTAACGATAAACGGAGAGGAGGACTCATTCATGACGCAAGCGCCTCTCGCAGCAAGGATATAAAGAGACGGTTTTCCTCCGCCGATCCGACGCTGACTCGCAGGTATCCGGGCAGGCCGTAACTGTGGAGAGAACGGATGATCATCCCTTTGGACAGCAGCGTTTCAAATATCCGCCGGGCGCTCTTGCCGCGGGACTCAGGGGGCTGGAACATAAGGAAATTGGCTTCCGACGGGAATACCCGGCATTCCGACTCCTCCAGCGCCCGCGCCAGAAAGGCCCTCCCTTCGCGTACGGCTTCTATGGTCGTTTTGTGGAAGACCGTATCTTCCAGAGCCGCTATCCCCGCCGCTTCCGCCAGAATATTGACGGAAAAAGGCATATGCGCGCTGAGAAGGCGTTCCGCTAAAAATGCGGGCATAACCCCGTATCCCAAACGTATGCCCGCCAGGCCGAAGCTTTTGGAAAAGGTGCGCAGGATGACGAGATTGGAGAAACCGGCGAAACCCGGCAGCAGGGAAAACGCCGCTTCGTCCCGGCAAAAATCCATATAGGCTTCGTCTACCACCAGCAGGCAGGAGGAAGGCAGGGAAGCGGCAAAGCGCCGTACGTCGGCCGCCGGAGGACAATAGCCTGAAGGGTTGTCCGGCGTGGTGACGAAGACGAGGGCCGTCTTATGATCCACCGCCGCGCGCAGGCCGCGCCAGTCAAAAGAAAAATCCCCCCGCAGGGGCACCTCCCTGAATTCCGCGCCGCACAGGCGGCTCTGGATTTTATACATGCTGAATGACGGCCTGGAAGCCACGATATTGTGCTCCCCGGGGGTGGGGCACACGCGGACGAGCAGATCGATCACCTCGTCCGATCCGTTTCCCGGAACGAAATTCGCCGCCGGCAGGCGGTGATAGGCGGCCAGGGCGTTTACCAGGCGCGGGTTGCCGCTTTGAGGATAGCGAAAAACATACGCGGCGTTTTCCTTAATCGCTTTCTGCGCCAGGGGAGAGCATCCCAGCGGATTTTCATTGCTGGCCATTTTGACAACGGAGTCAAGATGAAAACGGGCGCGGATTTCTTCAATGGAAAGTCCCGGAGTATATGAAACAAAGCCGGATACTTCAGATCGGACGGGGTAGGCGGGCGAAGTCATCGGAACTTCCTTTGTTGTCTGAAATGAAATCCCGGCCGCAAGGCCATATCTCCCCGACCCCTCCATGAAGGGCTTCGGTTTCTTTCCGGGGCGGAAGCTGCCGACTTGCGCCGCCTTCGGCGGCGCAAAACCCTCCGGGGTTTTCCAGTGTTTACTTTTGCGAGTAAACACCAGCGTTGTGTTCCTGAAAGAATAGGGCAGCCGCGGAGGGGGTGATGTCAGCCAGACGCAGTGCGGGATAGTATGCCGATTATTTCGGGATGACAAGCTCTTTCCACAAGTAAAACGCGGCGCGAGCCGCCGTTAACGGCGCCGCGCCGCGCATGGTGGCTTCCTTACCCTTATTCAGGCGGGCGTTGGTTGTTCAGAAACTCCAGACGACTCCGGCGCTGACGGCATGCTGCGCGTAGTTGGACAGGGCGCTGCGCGAATCGTTTTTGACGTACTGGTACACCGTTTCCACGGACCAGGATTCCGTAAGGCGCCAGGTGAGGGAAGCGCCCGCGCGCCACTTGTCGTCCTGACGCCTTTCCGTTTCCAGGGCTGTGGCCGGACCGTCGTAAAATTCCTGCGAGAACGCGGCGAAAGGGGCGAATTCAAGGCTGTGGGGCAGGTTGAAGGTCAGGTTGGCCGAGCCTTCCCAGCCGTTATAGCCGTAGTCCTCTCCGTTGGCGGAAGCGCCCGTGTACCGCGCCCCCAGCATAAGGGAATGGTTGCTTTCCCCGAAAAAGAAACGCAGGTATTGGCCGGCGTTGTAGTACGCGCCGTTTCTGTCCGGATCCCGGCTGTAGACGCGCCTGTCGATGCCGCCTCTGCTGATCAGTTGGAAGGCGGGGGTCGCCGCCCAGAGCCAGACGGCTTCCCCGCCGAGAGCGGAAACATGCTGATACAGTTCGTAGTCGAAAATTTCCGCCTTCAGGCGTATATCCAGCAACGTGTCCGAATCCAGGCGGCGCAGTCCCGTCGCCGTCCTGCCCCATTGGGATTCCCGGCCGTGGGTGTTGCCCAGATCATTGTTGGTGTTGTACCGGATGTAGGTCTGCGCGTCGCCCACGAGCCACCAGGGCGAGTCCCGCTCACATTTGCGCCCGAGGTCGATATTCGCGCCCAGGTACGCCCCAAAGGTTTCCCTGGCTTTGGCGTCCGGAACTTTTACCTGCCAGTTGCCAAGGCGCAGATCCGTACTGTCCGTTCCCTGATTGGCGTTGGAATCGTAGAGTGCGCCCCCCCGGACTTTTCCGTGGATCTGCAAAAGGCTGTAGCGTTTTTCCAGATCGGCCAGAGGGAATTCGGCACTATCCGCCCCCTGGCCGAGGGCGCGTTTGGCATCCTGTATCCGCTCCGCGCTGGCCCTGTCATTCAGGGCCAGATAGGCATGGGCGAGCTGATCATAGAGTTTGGCCTCGCGGGGATATTTTTCCAGCAGAATTTCCAGGGCCAGCACCACCTGATTCCAGCGTCCGATGCGGGCCGCCGCCCGCGCCAGGCCGAACTCCACGGCATCGTCGCCGGGACTTTCACGCAACAGGCGCATGTAAAGTTCGTAGGCCTCGCTTCCCCTGCCCCTTTCCAGCAGCGTCGCCGCTTCGGCCATGGCTGATTCCAGGGCGGCGCGCCGGGCCGGATCGCTTTCGGCGGCGGAAGCGGGCAGGGCCGGACAGGCAAGCGCAAGAACGCTCAAAGCCGTAACAAGGGCGAAGACGATGACATGCCGGGTATTTCTCACGTCTTTATCTCATCACCGTGTGCGCGAGCCAATCATCTGCGCCTGGAACGGGAGGCCGCCGAACTGGGAGGTCAGCGCCCCATCGAGCGAGATAACGTGCCATCCCGAGACCACGTCGCCGACATTGGCGTATCCGCCGGTGCCGGTCATGTTCGCGCCCGTGGGCTGGTAGGTGATGCCAGGGGAGCTCAGGTCCGTGACATGCCCTGTAAACCCGGAGACGGAGAAAGCGCCTCCGCTGAAGGAACCGCTTCCGTTGGCGTAGTTCCATGTGAGATTGGGGGTGGCGGTAAAGGTGCCGCTCGAAGAGGCGTTACTGATGGCCCCGGTGCTCATGTCCACAGTGAAGTGAAACGCGCTTTCATTGGTAAACGTCGAGAAGGCGTTGTAGAGCGTTCCGCTCACATAGCCCGTGAGAGAAGGCAGAGGCGTCATATCGCTCGCGGGCATGCCGGCGAGGGCCGTGGGCGGCGCCAGGGGGCCGCTTGCATCCGGAACGGCCGTGAGCGCCTGTTCCGGCGCGGCGTTGTCTGTGGAGGAAGAAGGCGCGGCGGCCACAGTCTGCGTGATCGCCACATCAGCGGGCGTCATGGGCACGGGAAGGCCTCCGGGCAGGGTCAGCTTGTGCGCGCCGGGCACGGAAACGCCGTTCAGCACCACGTCGCGCGAGGCGTTGACGACGAAAAGCGTGGTCCGGCCGTTGCCCGTTTGCAGGACGAAGATGGTGCCGCGAATGCCCGCCGTGCCTTCGGGCGTGCTCACGGCAAAGCCCATGGGATTGGCTTCGACGATTTTGCCGGTAAGAAAACGGGCCACGCCCCGGCCCAAATGGGCTTTGAACGAGGCGGAGCTTCCTTCCGGCGCGACTTCCCTCAGGGCCAGGGTCGTGTTCGGGCCGAGGGACACGCTGCCGTCGTCGGCAAAGAGAATCCGCGCCCTGCCGGTGGCATCGGTGACGATGGTGTCCGATTCCAGCACCGGGCTTTTTATTTCCAGAGGAATCCTCTGCCCCTGGCGTTCGACAAACACCCCCGGCGTCAGGGCGATCACCCTCCCCGCTTCTCCGTTCGCCGCGAAAACCGGCGCGGCGGCAAAGATGCCGCAGACGGCAAGCAGGCAGACTGCGCGCACCCGGCGGACAGTGGTCCGGAAAGACATGGGAGTATGTATGTAATCAACATTTTTCATGTGCCGCCTCCTCATCAGTGCGCTTGCCTGAATCAATATACTCTTAAGAGAATTGTTACGGCGGAGTGAACGCGTCACAGCCCATATACTGCCAGACTACACTATACTGGCGAAAAGTAAACAAAATAATGGTCACGCGCTTGAGTCACGTTTCCTTGTTTTTTTCTATAATACTGTGAAGTAACTGCTAAAAACCGTAATACCACCTCAAAGCGGGACATCCTGTCGAGGCGTAACCGGCAAGCCCGCCCGCATAACATTGTCCACCAGTTCTTTGACCCCATGCACTCCGAAACGCTTGTACAAAGCGGCAAAGTTGTTTTTTACCGTGCCGTGGGCAAGCCCCGTATGCATGGCTATTTCCTTGAAAGTTTTTCCAACAGCGGCCAGACGGATAAGTTCCAGTTGCCGCGGGGTCAGGCAATATGGCGCCAAGGCGGCGTCCATGCCCCGCAGGCCCATGTTCCAGTTCCCGGCAAGGTCAAGGATGCGGCGAACGCCTTCCCGCCGCCTGTCGCGCTGTAATGAGCGCAAGAGCGGCTGGATATGGCTGTTGCTCTCCACAAAGGGCATGAGCAGATTGTCCGGCAGGGCGGCGTCCAGGGCCGTTCTCAGCGATTTGACGGCCGGGGCTTTGTCGCCGAGCGCCTGCCGCGCGGCCGCCAGATAGATGTGGGCATAGATGAAAAACATATTGTGCCTGTCGAACAGACCGCTTTCCAGTATTCTCGGCTACGGTGTGACGGAAAACGAAGACATGCCCGACGTTGGAGCGGGAACCATGCCGCTGATCTTCGGCAACTTCAAGCGTGCCTATACCATCATGGATCGTTTCGGCATCCGGCGTGATCTCCGTGGTGCTTTCCGGCGACACCTTCGCCGGCGCTGACGGCGACCCGATCGCCGACGTCACCTTCACCGGAACGCCCGCCGGGCTGACAGGTCATGCGCAGAAGATCAACGCTACCACTGCTGTCATCAATTTCAGCGGCAACGCCACAAACCACGCGGAAGAGGACAAGGCGCAAATCACCATGAGCTTTCAGGACGCCGCCTTCACCACTGGCCCGGCCAGCGCCATCAACGGCGCGATGAACCGCCAGATCACCATCAACTTCGTATCGTAGGAGCGCGGCATGTCTCAGGCAAACGAGAAAAAACCCCTTGACCGTGAAGGTTTTTTGAAACGCATCGTCATCAGGCAAGTGCCTCTGCCGGACGGCTCCGTGGTTTGCGTCCGGGCGCTCCCTGCCAGCCTCATTGTTTCCGGGGCCGAAGATGTCGCCAAGACGTTTGAGTCGGGCAACATGCTCGTGCAGTCGCTTTGCGATGAAAACGGAAAGCCACTGTTCACCGAAGAGGAAAAGGATCAGGCCATGACCATTGACCATATGGCCCTGAAAGTCATCCTGGACGAGATCCTTGATCTTAACGGCCTGAAGCCTCCCAAGGATGGGGAAGAAGGCGCGCCGGGAAAAAACTAAAGACGAGGGAGGGCGGTATTTCCACAAGGTTTACCGCCTACGCCCTCGCTCTCGAACTCGGCTGGTCGGATGTGGACGCCATGCTCGAATCCATGACCGCCGTGCAATATCAAGAATGGCTGGCGTTTTACAAGATCAGAAACGAAATGGAGAAAAAGGACGCCGACGGGACAGCCGACAAGACGCTGATGTCCGGCTCTCTGAACAGGGCGCTGGATGGTTACCAGAACAGACGTGACAAGCGGAAAGGGAAATAGAGATCAGAAAAGTTTGGGCAGTAGATTCATCCCCGCCACGGCAAGCATAGTGCCAAGGGCTGCGGCAAAAGCGAAATATGCAAGTGTCCTGATCATGTGAACAGTATAAGGCGAAAAAGCATGGCAGTCAACATATCAACAAAGGGCGGCATATATATTGAGATCAGCGGCGACTACACGAAGCTGCAAGCGGATCTCAATAGGGTAGACGCTCTGGCGAAGGCGGCGGGAAAGGATATTTCCGACGCCTTGTCCGGTGCGCTTTCTCCCAAGAACGCAGCCTCCGCATCCGCCAGTCTGACAAAATACCTTGCCACCGCCGCCCGCGCCGCCCAAGGAGCAAAAGCCGATCTTACCGGCATGGATGCCGAGTTCCGCAAAATTGGGCAGTCCATAGGCATAGCGGAAAAAGACCTTGCTGGCTTCGTATCCATGCAGCGGCAGATGTTTCAGAATCAATCCGCCAGGACATTTACGGATAGCCTCAGGGGAATGCAACGCCTGACCGGAGCAAGCAACGAGGAAATGAACCGTCTGGCGAAGTCGCTGGGCGGCGTGGGCTATGAGTTCACCAATGCTGGGCGCTCCGCCACGGCGTTGGGTTCCTGCATCGATGGCGTTATCAAAAAGTACGGCTTCATGCTCATTTCCGCGCAGCAGTTGCGAAACGCCGCTGAAGCCATAGGTCAGTCCGTATTGCAGGCGGATCGTCTGAACAAATCTTACACTACGATCTATGATTCCGCCGTGGCCGCGAAACAGCAGCTTGACTATCTGTATGGGCTTTCCAATGAGTTGGGTTTGCGGTTCCAATCCACAGCCGAAGCCGCCAAGACTTTCTTCGCCGCCGGGAAGGGAACCGCGCTTGAAGGCGAACTGAACCATATCTTCAAATCCGTGTCATCCGCCGGGGCGGCGCTTTCTCTGACTGAAGCGGAAATGCAGGGCGTCTTTCTGGCCTTGGGCCAGATGATCTCCAAGGGGAAAGTCCAGGCCGAGGAATTGCGCGGCCAGCTTGGTGAACGACTGCCGGGCGCGTTCCGCCTTGCGGCGCAAGCTATGGGCATGACCACGGGGGAACTGGACAAGTTTTTGTCCAGCGGAAAAGTCACGGCTGAAATGCTTCTCCCTAAACTGGCGGGGGAACTGGACAGAGCCTTTGGGGGCAAGGCCGTCGCGGCGGGGAAAGGGCTACAGGGACAACTCAACCGCCTGTCCACGGAGTTGGATCGATTCAATGCATCCTTAGCCGACTCGGAATCTTTGGCAGGGGCGATTGGCGGCGTGGCTGAGGCCATGAAAACGCTGGCGGAAAACGGCCCTGCAATCGGCTCCGCCATAAAGGATATTATCGTCACCCTTGGCGCGGCGGCGCTTGCCTGGAAGGGCTACGCGCTTGTGGTAGGTGATGCGGGAAAAGCGGGAGAGACTGCCAAGCGCTCCATGTTGCAGACGGCCAAAGATGCTGTCGCTGTGGAAACAGCCGCCAGAAACGCGGCGATTCAGGCCGCAAAAGCCAACCTTGACGCGGCTGTGCAAGCACAGGCATCCGTCGCCTGGAAAACACGCCAGATTGATCAGATTGCCCTGCATACCATCGGCACCAAGCATGAAGAACGGGCGGTTGCCATGCTCACCGCCCATCGCCTGAAGTTGGCGGCGGCGGATAAGGTTGTGGCTGCCGCCGAAGCGGATTTGGCGATGGCGCAGGCTGCGGCAACCAGAATGGCGGTGACAGGGGCAACCGTCATGAGCGGATTGAAAGCGGCGGGAGCTTCCGTGCTTGCACTCTTCGGCGGCCCCTGGGGGCTCGCCTTTACCGCAGCGGCGGGACTTGTGGCGTACCTGGCAACACAAGAATCGCAAGCACAAAGAATATCTAAAGAATACGCCGAAGAAATAAGAAAACTCGGTGAGGCGTATGAAGATGCCGCTGGCAAGGCTCAGGGGCTTGCCACCTCTGAAAAAGAAATCCTCATCAACCAGCAGCAGAAGATACTTGACGGAGCGCTTGCCGATTTTGCCGAGATGAAAGACGAGTTTGCGCGTCTTGCCCTGCCCGGTCATATAGGTTTTTGGACAGTGGATACTACGGAGATTACAAAGCTGTTCAAAACGGCGGGTGAAGGGAAGATTACTTTCGAGGAAGTGTGGCAGGGGCTGGCGAAAATCCAGAATGCCATGCGCGATGCCGGAGAGGGGAGCAAAGAATTTCATGCGAAACTTTCCGAACTCATTGAAAAGGCACATGGCGCTGCGGCCATAGAGGAACGGGTTGACAATGCCACCGAGAGCATCCGCAGGCTCAAAGATGCGGCCACGGAAGGCGGACAGGCTTTAAGAGGCATGTTCAACCTGGACACACAAAAGGTCACAACTGCCATCGCCGCTCTTGAACAGAAGGTTGAACAGGCGAGAAGAAGCGACATCGGCCAGACCGTTGCAACGGCCCTCATTGATATTGGGGTCAGCAGCAAGGATATCGACCGCTTCGGCAATGTCAGCAAAGAAGTTTTTTCCAAGTATGATGAGGCAACCCAAGCCAGCATCCTGAAGACGCAGGCTCTGGCAAAAGAACTATACGGCATGAGCAACAAGGCCAAATCCGCCGGAGCCTCCGCGTCACGTACCGCCTTCCAGGCATCTTTGGCGTCTGAGCGCACATCATATCAGGCTGCGGAGGCCGCCCGTTCTGCCGCCGATTCTTTGAAGAATCTGGAACTCCGATATTCAGAGCTTGTGGCGCAGATAGACGGCAACAGCCTGGGCGCGGCGCTGGATCGGTCAGAGAGCGACTACAAAACGCAACTTGACGCCATAGCCAAGGCAGAGGCGGAAATTGCCAATAACCGCGCGTTGTGGGCCAAGGAAGGAAAATTGACCGGGGAAACGCGCATCTCCCTTGACAAACAGCAGGGGGCCTTGAATCAGGAAAGAGAAATCCTGCAACTGATCAAGGATGCAAACGACGAACTTGCCCGCCGTGCCTACCTTGAACGCACAGCCAGCGCTGCCGCTGATTACAGCGGGCTTATCGGCGATCTACGGGGGGTCTACAAGGCAGAGGTTGATTTGCTTGAAGTGAAAAAACTTTCCGCCGCCAATACAAATGATTACGAGCGCCTCGCCATCATAGAGCGCATCCGTCAGGCGACGGCTCGGCGCGACCTTGACATAGGCGGCATGTTTGAAACCGGCATGGCGAATATGGCGAAGGATGCCCAGCAGCGTATCGTGGATTTTTGGGAGAATACACTTCCAAATTCTATTGGCTCTGCCACAGACACCATCGGCACCGCTTTTGCTCAAATCGGCTTGGGAACGAAAAGCGTCTCTCAGTCCTTTGCGGAAATGGGGAAATCCATTCAAAACATTTTTCAGCAGATTATCAGCGACTTCATCAACATGAGCATCCGCATGGCTATGTTCGGGCAGAACGGTTCAGGCGGTTTGCTTGGCGGGTTGATCAGCGGTATTGGCGGGTTGTTCACTGGCGGCGTTCCCCAGCCTGGTTCTCCAAACTTTGTCGGTCCGATGCCGCAGTATGCCGCGGGCGGCGTTGTATCAGCTCCATCCCTGTCCGCCTTCTCAAACGCCATTGTCTCAAAGCCTACAATCTTTCCCTTTGCGAGGGGCGTCGGCCTTATGGGTGAAGCGGGGGCGGAAGCGATCATGCCCTTGCGGCGCGGCACAGGCGGCAGGCTCGGCGTTGACGCTTCCGGCTTTGGCGGACAACAACAGGTGCCGCAAGTCAACGTCATTGTCAATACGCCGCCGGGCGTCGGAGTCGCTGAACAGGAGAAAAAGCCAAACGGCCATGGCGGTTTCGACATGACGCTCTTTCTTGAAATGGTTGACAACGCCATGGCTTCGGGGATCGCGTCAGGAAGAAGCAAAACGGCTCGCGCCATGAACATGAGAGGCATGTAGGCATGGCTGACAACCTCATGGATCTTGCGATAGCTGAGGCGTACGCCTCGTGTCCGGTGGATGACGGCGTCATTTTGTATACGTTGGAATTTTTGCACTCCACGCTTGACCGGCCTGGGCGCATTGTGCGTTGGCCCGTTACCAGCAATGACATGGAAAAGTTTCCCCTCCGGCTGGAAGATACGGCTCCCGCCAATCCCGGCGAGTGGGTTGACTTCATTGCCGTGCCTTTTGAGGTGACGGTGCCCGCGCAGGAAGAAAACGCGCCGGGCGAGTTCAGGATCAAAATTGAGAACGTCGGCAATGTGCTCACTGATACGCTTGTCGCGGCGGTCAGACAACGCGAGCCCGCGCGCATCATTTTCAGGGAGTACATGAAGAGTATGCCGGAACAACCGCAACTCGTGTACACCGATTTTTCCATAGCCAAAGTCACGGTAAACAATAACGGAATTGAAGCCACGGCGAGCATGATTGACTGGTTGCTCAGGCCATACGGAAAAATCTATACGCCCACTGATTTCCCCGGGCTGGTGAGGGGGCGGTGATGCGCTGGCATGAACAATATTTGGGCAAGCCCTGGAAGCACAACCCGGAACCTCCGCACAGCTTCAACTGCGGGGAGCTTCTGCGCCACATTTACAAGCAATACCTCGGCTATGACGCGCCCCTTGTGCTGGCCGACACCAAGGACTTGCGCTCGTGCATCAGCGACGTGGCAGCTATCGGCAGGTATGCAAAGTTTCACGCCGTGACTGTTCCGCAAGATTTTGATGTGGCCGTCATGTCACGCGGCGGCCCGGCGGATCATGTGGGTCTGTATGTGGGCGGCGATATTCTTCATTGCCTTCCATCGGCAGGGGTCGCTCTTGACAGCGCCTTTATTCTCGGCGTGATGGGCTGGCGAAAAATACACTATCTCAGAGTGGAAGGTCTGACGCCATGCATACCGTAACAATCGCCAGGGGTCAGGAGTACCGCGAAACGTATGCGGTTGCCGCCCGCCTTTCAGTGCGTGAATGGGTGACGCTGAACATAGGCGATGAATTCGCCGCGCCCGTGATCTGTTTGTACCAGGGGAAAGCGCTGCTTCGCTCCGGATGGGAAGTAACCATCATAGAAGCCGATGTTGTCTTTGTACAGCTTCCCCTCGGCGGTGGCGGCGGAGGAAAGAATCCTCTGGCTTTAATCGGCATGGCCGTTGTGATGATTGTCGCTGTTATTGCCCAGCAATATTGGGCATTACCGGCCACGGCTTCAGCGTGGGGCATTGGCGCAACAACTGCAAGTGTTATCGGCTACCTCAGCGCAGCCGCGATAATGATGGCCGGATCTTTGTTGGTAAATGCCCTGTTTCCTACCAAGATGCCGAAGATCGACGCGAACCTGCGCGATCTTGAGTCGTCAAGCCCGACCTATTCGCTGTCCGCCTCACAGAACATGGCGCGACTGTACCAGATGATCCCTGAGAGCTTCGGCACAAACGATCAGGTACCTGACCTCGCGGCTAACCCGTGGATGGAATTCCAGGGTAACGAGCAGTATCTGCATCAGCTTTTATGTGTCGGCGTCGGCGAGTACCAGATACACAGCGTCAGCATAGAGGATACTGAAATATGGAAGGATGGCGCGGCCACTGGCAACTTTCCTGAAGTGGAAATAGAGATTGTTCCCCCTGGGCAACGCATAACGCTGTTTCCTGACAATATTGAAAGCTCGCCCGAGGTAAGCGGGCAATCATTGAACAGGGGTGTTCTAGGGCCTTTCACCGCAAACAGCGCCGGAACGGAGGCGTCAGCCATCGCCGTTGACGTGATTTTACCAGGCGGCCTTGGGCGAATGAACACTGATCCCGGAGGATCCTCTATTAAGGCCCATAGTGTTTCCGTCCGCTTTGATTTCAGAAAAATAGACAATCACGGAGAGCCTGTAGGGGCATGGGGAGAGTTGCTGTCATCCCGCTATACCGCCGCGACCAGAACCCCGCAGCGCCACACGCATGTTGTCAGCGCTCCCATGATGACCTTGCCTGTCAGCGGCGT
>JAITHT010000053.1 GCA_031279825.1 Desulfovibrio sp.
TGGAGAGGAAGGCTCTGGCCCTGGGCGCAAGCCCAAGGTGAAACCGGCCTCTGTGAAGCAGGAAGCCAACAACAGATTTACTCAGTTATGAGTAGATTTGTATAAGTTTGGCAGAACGGGCCATACATGCCTGCAATGCCTCGTTGATCATTTTTTCGTTTTCAGTGGCCAAAGACGCGGCAAGTGATTCCGGCGCCCCCGCCGCTTTCTCCACTTCGGCAAGATCCTCATAAATTGCGATTTCAGGCAAGGCAGCCCGCCTTTTGGTATATTGACCAATTGGATCCACATCCCCAAGAAGATCGTCCATGTCCGGCCCAGTCTGCGCGGGCGACCCAACAATCTCCCCAAAATTGTCCATCCCCGCAAAAAAGGCTTCAATGGCGACTTCAGGCTTGGACACATTGCCCATATCGGATATATATCTCTCAAAGACATCACATAGAGACGCGATGTCGTCCGGCGGCTCCGTTTCAGGAAAATCCTTCCAGGTTTCCAAAGTATAGACGCGCAGGCAAATACCGTAGTCCCTCGTTGGCCCAAAATTCGTGCGCAGATCATCAACTTCGGCGCGCGGCGCTTCAACCTTCAGATGATAGTTGAGCCGCAAAAACTGTTTACTCTCCAAGGGTGGATTCGCATAGAAAGTTTTTCCCCGAATCAGGTTGCCCTTGAACGACAAATGGAACTGCCCCTCGACCTGTTTCTGCATGTCGCGAAAATCCACACGGGATACACGCTGTGTGGACGCTGAAAGAGTATCGTAATAATTGGTCTTCCCGGCCTGCTTGTCCACTGAAAACCCGCCTGTCTGCAAGACGATGGCCTCGCCGCCAAGCGATTTCATCAACTCGAAGGTCGAGCGTGGATCCTCGGTCGTCATGAATATCTTGACCTTGCTGTTGGAGACAATCTGCTCGGCCGCAGCCTCGGATGCCCGTTTGATGCCGGCAAAGTCCTGACTGGCCACCGTGACGGCTATACCGAGTCCGCGGCCCTGGGTTAGCAGTATCTCGAAGCCCGGCGTCTCAATGGCGGCGTATTCATCAACTGTGATCCCGAATGGGGTGCGAGCGTCCGTCGGAAGACCGCCCAGAACGGTCGGAACATCACCCTGCACCTTGTCGCCAAGACCCACGCCGCAGGCGTTACGCACGCCCGCAAGGCATATCTGCCCAAGACTTTTCAGCTCCTTGGGGTCTTTGTCCATTGACGGGATCAGGGTCAGGAATATTCTCCTGGAAGTAATGATGTCCACAGGATCGACCTCGCCGTGCGAGGTCTTGAAAATTCGTCCGTAGTTGTCCACCAGCAAGGAGAGCGCGCGTCCGAAATATGCGCGCGCATACCCGTACTGCTCGGGAAAGTTCTTGGGTTGTTTGTCGGCGGGCGTCCCTTTTTGCCAGCCTACCGTGGCAAGGCCGGAATGCAGGGCCGCCATTGACAGCCCGGACACACTCGGCATGGGCGGATCCCCCTGTGACGATTTTCCGTTCGCCAGATCCTGGATCAACGTCGAATCCATCAGATAACGCCGTATCAGGTCGATGTAGAGAGGCTTCCAGCCCTTGTCCCGAAGCTCCGCAAGAACAAAAAGCAAACCGGAAATCAGTGTCTGGGCGTTCTGCCCGAAGATCGCGTTGCCGCCCTCGTTGTTCCCACCGCCGGGCATCATCGCGAACAGTAATTGCGAAAGCTGGTTGGCTGTGCCGACGGCAAAAGGATTTTGGGTATTGGACTGGCGTTGCGGCGTGCGCATGTGCCCCTTGGTGCGCATCGTCTCCTGCGCCGCTTTGTCCGCCATATAGTTCAGGAGCAAAAAATCGTCGTCGCGGCCCAAAATGCGTGACATGGTATACAACTGCACGGCCAGTTTCGGCGCCGCTTTGGGATCCACATAGATGAATCCCGAGGCGACCGCCAGATAGTTGTAGGCAAGCGAAACCAAGGTTTCCGTCTTGCCGGCGCCCGTTGTTCCCAGGATGAGCATGTGAGTCAGGATGTCGTCCTTGTTGATCCAGAGTTCCCGCCCCTGACTGTCGTTGCCGATGTAGAACATCCCTTCGGCCTTGCCGTATTTTCCTTTGGCCGGGAGTTCTCCGCCATAGTCGATGCCGGAATAGGAGTCAGGCATGCGCATCGGCAACGCGCTGAATTCTGTTTTCTTTTTGCGTATAAAAAACAGGAAGAGAAATATCCCAAACTCAAATGGCCAATACGCGGGAAGAAGGGCAAGTGACGCAGCCGTAAAGACAGCGGCGATCAGAAAACCCTCGCGCGTCATTATGGTTTCCCAGGCGCGGGCAAGAGGAGTCCTGACGTCACGGATCAGTTCGTCTTGCCGCTGCTCCTGGCTTGGATCTATTCCGAATATGCGTTTGGGCGGCATGCCGTTTCTCCTGCGTATAACACTGAAAATGTTTGACCGCTCAGCGAGGATTTTTTGAAAATCCGCGCCACGAAATGCTATAGCTAGTCCTGAGCCTAGTCATCGAGTATTCTGTTTTTCCGGCAGTCTTCGCTCAAGTCGCCGGGAGCGATCCATCCTTCCTCGTACATGGCGATTTCAAGGGCGTTTACCGCTTCCTTCACCATTTTTGAGTCAATGCTGGTTGCATCGACAAGTTCCGGGATCTCGGACGCGGCGAGGATTTCAGCCTGGTAATGCGTCCACGGCCCGGCAATTTCCACCCAGGACGTACGCCGTCCGAAGTTGTTGAGTAAATAGAACAGATCCCTGTTTACCGGCCTGAGCCAGATGAAATCGGCTGTCGGAAGAACGCCCTTGGTGCGGGCGAATTCATAGAGTGAAAGGATAAAAAGATGCGAGTATTTGTTGTGCAGCTTGATTATGCGCTTTACATCCTTTCTTTCAAGGAGTTCGTTTATCTTTTTTGGGGGTATGTCGTGCGTTGTGTCAAGCGACCACTTGGGTTGCCGCGTATTTGGATTCATGCCGCCGTTCTTTTTTTCAGACCGCTTCGAAAACTTCGCGAATGAACCGCGCAATTTCCCATGTAACTTGTCAACCCAGGATTTTTTGGGCGGCTGATAAGGTCGAAAAGACATTGAGAGGGAATCCAGAAGAACGAAAGCATTTCTCTTGTCCTCGGCGCCGAACAGCAAAAAGGCCAGCGCCAGTTTTTGCTGGTACTTCGGCAGTTCATGGAATCCGTTAAATTCCGGGCCAAACTGTCTTTCAAAGACCGATGTGGCCTTTTCCCTGTCGAGCCTGACCGCCGGGTTCCCGGCGAGAACAGGAGAGTGGGGATCCGCGAGGTTATCCATGCCGAGCAGGAGGTCGCCGGGAACAGCTTTCCCGTTCTTATCCACGAAAAGTCCGTGTTCCGCCACAAACTGTATGGGCTGTCGCGCCACCTTCCAGGGGCCATCGTCCGGCGGCTCGTCAAGAAGGCTCCGCGGCCAGTTCAGAATGGGGGCAATGGCCGCATGCGTCTGGCGGTTGTTTTGCAGAAGGGTTTTCATGTTCAATTGCCGCCGATATTTGTCGGCTGCCGCAAGCGTCCAGCTTTTCCAGGCCAGGAAAGCCACAGCCAGAGTCAACGGCCAGGCGTACCACTTGCCGGCGTACGCGAGTTGCGCAAACGCCTGACTGGAAGTAACGACGGCGGGGTCCATTTTTTCGATGGCCTCCCGGACAAAGGCCGCTTCGCTGGAAAATCGGGCGACAGGAGCCAGTTCTATTTGGGAAATCCGCATGATTGCCCCGTGTATTACAGGCGAATTTTTGCCAAGCCACCACATGGCGACAGCAAGAAGGATAATTCCAAGAAAGAAAAACAATACATAATCGTTGTTGTCTTGTTGTCCCGGCGGCATGTGCTACTCCTGCCTTATTCTTGTTTTTTGCGCGTCATGGCGTTGGACTGCTGTCTTCATCGTCTTCGGCATCCGGCGTCAGCATGCGGTCAAAGACCGTAGCGACCTCGTCGGTCACGCGCGCGCCCGCCGCCTCCCTCACGGCCCGGTAGACGTCCGTCAGCCAGGCGGCCATCCGGGCGAAGACGCCCTTGAGTTCATCGCCGGGTGCGCGGCCTGTCTTGATATAGTCCTCAAAGGACACGGCGCTGACTTCCTGCAACGTGCGCATCTGTTCCGGGGATAATGTCCCGTCCAGGGCCGCTTCAAGGTCAACCTCCGGCAAATCCATGCCTATGGCCCTGCCGTGGGCGATACGCTGCGCATTGGCGTTTTCGACCAGGGCCGTCAAATCTTTGCGGGCCTGGATTATGCCCGCCTTGTGGCGTTCATGACGGTTACGCAAAGCCGTCTGTCCGGCCGCAAGTCTTTTTTCGTCCATGCCCCCGGCAATGGCCTTGTTCTGAAATAGCGCCAGGTCAGCCATGAAAAGCCGGCCGGCGGTCCGGCCGTTGTCCATGACCACACGAATCAAATCATTAACGAAGACATGGGCGCTTTCGTGAATGGGGGTGGAGAGGTTTGCCGACTCAAATATTCTGATCAGGGATTGGCCGTTGTCGTTGAAGGACACGGCCCCCCGAGGGCCGGAAGGGCCGGGGCCGTTGAGGATTTGCCCTTCACTGAAATCAGGCTTGACAACTTCATTGTCCCAGGTTATCTTTTGTCCCGAAGAGCGTTGCGCGGCGATGACACTGGGCAATTGGTGCCCAGGAATGTGTTCGCCTAGCGTGGCGCTTTTTGTTTTGTCCAGATAGCGCAGTTCTCCGGCCTTGACGCGCCCCTCAAACCAGCCCGCAAAACCTCCTTTCCCGAATGCCGTGCGAATGTCGTTAACGGCAATGTTTCCTTGCACGGCATCAGGCCTGACGGCCACAATAACCGGACTGCCGTCTTTCAGCATCAAATCGGTAACGATAACCGTATTTCCGCCCGCCTCTTTCAAAACGGCCACAGGTTCGGCAAGCCTGTAAGGAAGTTCGGAAAGGTCGGATTCCGTCAGTGAATGCGCCGAGTCGGCTTTCTTTGCAATTTGTCCTGTGGCCTTTCTGGCTATCTCCTGAGTGAGGACAAGGGGCAGCCTGGGCAATGCGTCCTGTTTCAACCCGGTCAGGATGTCAGGAGTCTCGCCCAATGTAATCATCTCTTCCGGGCGCATCTTTCCGGAAACGAACTTCTTGACCGCTTTCACCCACTTGCCTGCCGCCTCTTTCACCCGGCGTCCGTAATCGCGGGCTTTGTCCCCGCCCTGATACAGAATGCGCGGGTCTTTGGGGTTGAAGGCGCCCCGGTTGAAGACGGATTTGATTTGGGTGGGGTCAGACACAACCCATATGCCATTTTTAGCGTCATGGATGTGGTCTTTTGGCAAGCCAGTTCGCTTGGCATCTCTGTTGTTGCGCTCCGCGCGCAGGTAAACAGGGTAGACGACATCCCCATAAAGAAGCGCTTTTTCTGGGGATTCGGCAAAGTAAAATCCTTTTCCATATGCCCCTTCGCGCATACGGCTTGGATCGAACGCATCAATATCACCGGCGTATGTCCCATGATACACAACCAGCGGTCTTCCATCCTCATCCACAACTTTGGAGTCCCCGAACCACTTTTTGAAGGCGGGCGAATCTGTGACCTTCGCGCCCTGGAAAAGGGTCTTGCCGTCAGCGCCGGAAGGGGGTATGGTATTTCCAGAAGAAGCCCCCGCCGCCTTGGGACGATTAAGTATAGGCCCTTGGCCGGTAGGCAAGCCGGAGACGTGCACCTCCGCTTGTTGACTGGGGGCTGATTCGTTATCTTCCCATCCCGTAAACAGCCAAGTTTCTTGATTGTCCCATTTATACAGGGAAAGCACGGCGGTATGCCCATCATGGGTTACGTTCCGGCGTACCCAATTCGGAGGCCCGTATGCCGGGCCGATTTCCCCGTACGCGATGACTTCCGCCATTTTACGCGCGACAGCCTCTCCTTCTTGCCCTTGCGCGTTGCGCTTCTCAATAATATGGGCAACTCCGCTTCCGCCCTTGAACTTTTTCCCCTTGCCCGGCGTCCCCCAATAAAAGCTGATGCCGCCCACCTCGGGCCGGTACATGGCGTCCAGAACATCCGTCTGTTCGGCAATGACCCTGTTCATGGCATCAAGGCCCATGCTCGCGTTTTCTTCAGGCGAGAGGTCAAGGCCCTGGTACAGCGTTCCGTCCTCAATGCGCGAGGGCTTGACATCCCCTTTGAGAACAGATAGGCTGATTCCACGAATGGCGCTTTCTGGCTGCGTGGCGATGTTTTCGGACGGACCACGGTACAGGGAAGGCGCTATTTCTATTTCTGTTACCTTGTGGTCTTTGTACGCCGGATTTATGCCTTTGCCCAAGGGCATATCAACTTTGAAGCGCACGGAAAAATAGTTGCCGCCTATCCTTGCCGCTGAATAATAGACATTTTGTCCGGCAACCTTATCCTTATGTCGTTCATCGGCTTGTTCAAAACCATCGAACAGCGCGTTTTCGAGCAAAGTATCAAGTTCGGCGTAAGCCTGCCTCTGCCTTGGGCCGCGCTTTTTGCCAATGCGCCGTTTTAACGAAGCATCAAGCCCCTCTCCCGTAAACTGCTGAATCGTTCCGTCATCAGCTATCGTTATGGTCACGTCCTGATATTGTTCCCGCAGCCATCCGGCCAGCGCCTTTGTATCCTTCAAATCAACGGGCTTGCCGTCGCCGTCAACAATCTTCGCCGGGTCAACGGCGACCACATTGGCGACCCTGGGGTTCTGTTCCCCCGGCGATACGGCATTGCCGTCCTGATTGAGTTGCCATTGCGTGCCGCCTTCTCCCGCCTGTTCTCTTTGAATCCTTCTTTCCCTCAGCAGTTTCGCGGCGTCCATGCCGTATCTGTCGGCAAAGGCCCGCGCCTGGATGGCCTGCAGAGCCGCGAAAGTGGCAGCCTGCTCATCGTCGTAGCCCGCCACACGATATTCGCTGACCAGACGGGCTTGTTCTTTCCTGAAACGGATGCGGGCCTTGTCCACAAGTTCCCAGTTCATGAAAAATTCCTTTATGGTCTGAAACCTCCCCCTTCAGGGGGAAAAATGGATTGACAAGACGGCGAAGCCGATGAAATCCTTTCCCGTAACCCCTTCCTTCAGGGAGGGGCAATCCGCACG
>JAITHT010000087.1 GCA_031279825.1 Desulfovibrio sp.
ATTCGATATCGCTGAAGCTGGGCTGCCGCATGTCTTACCTCCCGTGAAGTAAAGAGAGTATACAAAAAACTCAGCCTATTGGCGATCCTTGGGCGGCGATTAAATCAGCGGTTCCCTAATATGAATGCTCCGAATCCAGATCTTTTTTCGTGATTTTATACGAAAAGACAGAGTAAACCCAAGATTGGTAGAGAATGACGACAGGCACGCACACTAAGGATACGGCCAGCATAATACTTAATGTAAGCGGCGAAGAAGCCGCCTTGGCCAAGGTAATGCTGGCCCCGGGAGTAATATTCGAGGGAATGATAGCCGGGAACATGCCCATGACGCCGAAAAAAGTGGCGAACAGGATAAACCCGGCGCTGCAGAAGAAAGCGGCTTTGAGCATATTGCCTGCCAGCATGAAGCGTACAAGCACAAGCGAAACCACAGCCAGAACGGGTATGACGGATAACGCCGGAGTATACGCGTAATTGGCGTAAAGCGGCGTATAATAGGCACTGGCCATCAAAAAAGCCACGGCAAGAGCGGTCAGCACGGGCCAGAGCCCCTTGGCTGCGGCAAGTCCTTTGGCGTGCATGCTTCCTTCTGCCCGTATGCCGAGCCAGATGGCGCCATGCAGGGAGAACATCGCCACAAACAAGACCCCGCCTAGCAGGCCGTAAATATTGAGCAACGAGAACAGATTGCCCATATATACGCCTTGTTCGTTAATGGGGATGCCCTGAAACAGATTAGCAAAAGCCACTCCGAGCAACAGGGCGGGAACGGCGTTGCCCAAAAACTGGAAACAATCCCACAGGAAGCGCCACTGCGGATTATCTATTTTGTTGCGAAACTCAAAGGAGACTGCCCGGAAGATCAGGGCGAACAACAAAATCAGCAAAGGTGCGTATAAAGCGCTGAACATGACCGCATACGCCAGAGGAAAAGCGGCAAAGGTCACGCCGCCGGCGGTGATGAGCCAGACTTCATTGCCGTCCCAAAACGGACCGGCGGCGTTGTAGATCACACGGCGCTCATCTTCTGTTCCTGCGAGAAAGGGTAAAAGAGTTCCCATACCGAGATCAAAACCGTCCAGTATGAAATAGATGGCCCAGAGTAGGCCCCAGATTAAGAACCACAGGGTTTTCAGGCAATCGTAGCTAAGCAGTTCAGACATATGTGTTTCCTCGCGGCGGTTGGTTGTGCATCACGACAGGCGGCCCATTTCGCCGGGCGACTTATGCCGCTGGCCCTTTAAGCGCGAACTTTCGCAGCAGGTAAATGTCCACAATGCCAAGCAGGCTGTATACGACGACGAACGCCGAGAGAGACGCAAGCACCGAAGAAGCAGGCACGGAAGAGATTCCCTGAACGGTCAACATAAGTTTGTAGACAATCCATGGCTGACGCCCCACTTCGGCGACTGTCCAGCCGGCCATGATGGCGACATAGGGTATGGGGATCATCCATGTCAGGAGGCGGGCGAAGCCGGGGCGCTCCTCAATGCTGTTGCGCCAGCAAAAAGCCAGCAGCGCGACGATAAGAAAGACAGCACCCAGCGCCACCATAAGACGGAAAGAGGCAAAGGTCAGCAATACTGGGGGAATGGCGTCTTCCGGCGCCACAGGCTTTTCTATTTTTTCGCCGCTTGCCAGAACAGTCACAGGAGCAGACGGGTCATAGGTGGTTTTTGTTTGAAATTCGGCAAAATCCCGGGGCCCGAGTTCATTTAACCCCTTAACTTCACTGTTGAAGTCGCCGTGAGCCAGAAAGCTGAGCATCCCCGGTAAGGGAAGCCATTCAATACTGTTGCGCCTGTTGACTTCGTCAGGAATGACAAACAGATACATGGGCGCAGGCTTGGCCGTTTCCCAAAGCGATTCCATCGCGGCCAGCTTTGTGGGCTGGTAGCGGGTCACAGTCATGCCGTGACTATGTCCCTGTAAGGCAAGGAGCACTGCCAGCACCAGGGCGAAAGGCGCCGCCAGCCGGAAGGAGTTGTTGAAAAATTCCCTTTCGTTTCTGCGTGCCAGATGCCAGGCGGAAACGCCCAGCACGAAGAAAGCGGCGAGCATCCACGATGCCAGGATGGTATGGAAATATTGACTCCAGGCAAAAGGATTGCCGACAACGGCAAAAAAGTCGATCAACCTGGCTTTGCCCGCTACAAACTCCGAACCCACGGGATTCTGCATCCAACCGTTGGCGATAATAATCCAGAGAGCGGAAAGATTGCCGGCTACGGCCACGGCCCAGATGGCGAAACAGTGGACTTTTTTCGAAACCTTGTCCCAGCCGAAATGCCAGACGGCAATAAAGGTTGACTCTAAAAAAAACGCTAACGTGGCCTCAACGGCAAGTATGGAGCCGAAAATATCGCCGACACTGTGGGAATAGTTCGCCCAGTTGGTGCCGAACTGAAATTCGAGCGTAATGCCCGTGACGACTCCAAGGGCGAAGTTGATGAGGAAGAGCTTCCCCCAGAACTTGGCCATTCTTTTGTACTGCTCGTCCCCTGTACAGACGTAAATGCTCTCCATGACGGCGAGGAGCACGGACAGTCCCAAGGTCAGCGGTACAAAGATGAAGTGGAAGAAGACGGTTACCGCAAATTGCAACCGCGACAGCATCACTACATCCATACATGAACCCCTTTGTCAGGAGGGAAACGGACGGCTTTCATGCGCACATCCGCATGCCGCGTGTTTTTTTTGCCTTAAAGCATTTGGTATTTGAAACGCTCCCTCCGGCGTTTAACGGCGAAACACGTTTCGCCTGCGCGCTGTGGAGCCTTTCAAAAGAAGCAAAACGCTCTAATGCCGGTAAAAAAGTGCCGAAAACAAGATGATGCCGAGAAGCCACGCATCAAAAAGGACGACAGGGCGACAATACGTACAAAAGACCGGAATCCCCAGTTAAATGAATATACCCCAGACGATTTTCCCGGACAGATGCATGCATCCGTCCCGTATGCTCTCTTTATATAAGTAACGGCTTCTGATAGCAAGAATACTCATAACATTTTCCGGGGCAGACGCATCTTATTTTTTTACTACGGCAACAAAGTATCCTTGCCGGGAGGAAAAAAAGCCCGTGAGCTCGGCGGCCATGAAAAGCTGTTATATTGCGCCGCAACGAAATTGAAATGCGTCTGTCCTGTGTGGAATCGAATCACCAGTTAACGCCTAAAAGCTCGAAATACGCTTGAGGGTGCGCGCAGGCCGGGCAAGACTGCGGAGCGGAAGTTCCCTCATGAACGTAGCCGCAGTTACGACACCGCCATTTCACGCTTTTTTCGCGGGTGAACACCCTTCCCTCCTTGATGTTGGCGGCAAAATCAAGAAAACGTTTCTCATGCCACGCTTCAGCAACGGCAACGGAACGCATGACGGCGGCTATTTCCGAAAAACCTTCCTCATCCGCAATATGCGCGAAGGAGGGATACATTTCCGTATATTCATGGCGCTCGCCAGCGGCGGAAGCCAGCAAATTCGTCTCTGTGCCGCCAATAACGCCGGCCGGAAACGCGGCGGTTATTTCCGTTTCTCCTCCTTCCAGAAATTTGAAAAGACGTTTGGCGTGTTCTTTTTCTTGATCGGCTGTTTCTTCAAATATATAGGCTATTTGCACAAATCCTTCATTTCTCGCCTTGCCGGCGAAGAAACTGTAGCGGTTTCTGGCCTGAGATTCGCCGGCGAAAGCAGCAAGAAGATTCTTTTCGGTTTTGCTTCCCTTTAATGATTTCATGAAACGGCCTCCTTAAGTGGCGAACAGTATTATTTTTTTTTACTCAGGCGCAGGGCCATTTCGATGGCGTCTTCAAACAGATCTTTGGATACCGCGCCGCGCACGACCAAGTCATTGACGAGAAAATACGGAGTCCCCGATATGCCGATCTTGTCCGCTTCGGCCCTGTCGGCGTCGAGCCGTTCCTGTATCTTGAGATTGCCCGCATCAATTTTAAGTTTCTTGAAGTCAAGCCCCACAAGCGCCGCAGTCGCTTTAAAAAAGGCTTCTCCATCGCGTTCAAGCTGTTCTACCCCATTGAACAAGGCATCGTGGAATTCCCACCCCTTGCCATGATCCACCATGAAGGCGGCTATGGAGTATTTAGCCGCGGCCTGAGACAAGGGCATGTCTTCTTTGGGCAGGGCTTTGAAGGTCAATCGAATCGTCCCTTCATATTTTTTCAGCAACTGGCCCATCGTAGCTTCCGCCTGCCGACAATAGGGACACGTGAAATCGGAATAGGCCACAATGGTTACCGGCGCGTTGCTGTCGCCGCGAAAAGGGCGATCTTCAAGAGAAACAATCTTGCGCTGCTTCACGTCGTTTTCCCATTGCGCCAAGGCCGCCTTGCGCTTACGCAGAATACTGCCCTGCTGGGCAATTTCCAGCACGGTTTCACTATTTTCTTTAAGAATTTCCATAAGTATTTCAGGATGATTCTTCAATATCCGTTCCAGCGCCGGCCGGAGATCCTCATCACTGGGAAGGGCCTCGCGCGCGTATGCGGGGAAAGCGCACAGCAAACCGACAAGGAAACAAACCTGTGCGGTAAAGCGTGAGCTATATCGAAAAACGGAAAGAAACATGGCGGGATCTCCTGAACAGCGCTTGGGTGTACTGCGCATGCGGACAAAGAGTATATAGACGGTAACAAGGATCGGGCAATCGGCACATTGGCCCCGTCTTCCGGACAGGCGCAGGCATCACTTGCTGTCGCGGTATGCGCTAAACCGCAGTTTCTGCAAAAAGTCGAAAACCGTCAGGGGCTTTTCACTTTGAAAATGCTCATCAACCGTCAGCGTAAGCGCTGACTTACGCGCACGAAGAATAGGCGATACTTATTTTCGCCGAGGGCGACGAGTACAACGTTTCAAAGGTAATCTGCTCTAGGGCCTGTTAACGCTATGCCTTTTTGCCCTCTGACTGCGTCAGATTGTGTCTGCCATCCCGGTCAAATACCGTAAGAGTATATTCCTCATGGCAGACTCATCTTCCTTGCCAGAAAACAACAATTCTATAGTGTTAACACTCCCTAGAAAAGAACAGCCGCCAGTGAATTTTTGATCGTATGCCAATTTCGCAGCAACGCTACCGTACCCATACCGATAACCACCGTACCAAAAAAACTGCGGCTTATCCAGCCCGCTATGAACGTGGGTAGAGCGGCGAGCAAAAAGACATTGTCTTGGCTGAAAAACAATGTTTTTTCTCCATTTGTGGAACTCAGGAGCAGTTCGGGTGCAAGCAGGGCCGCCAGCACCGCCGGCGGAATCATCTCCAGCCAACGCAGGACATGCGCGTTGAGATCCCGCGAAGCCAGCAACATAAGCGGCGCCATGCGCGGCATATAGGTTACGGCAGCCATACCCGCAATAAGCAACGCATACTCACGCACGGACATCATTCCGACGCTTGTTCACAGGCCAGAAGGCGGCAAGCGTGGCCGAACAGACGGTGGCAGCCAGTATGTTCCACTGATCTATCCCCATGGTAATAAAAAGCAAAGAAAGCGCCGCGCCGAGACCGGCGGCGAACAGACGACGAGGGAGTCTGAAATGCGGCAGCAGCAGAGCGATAAACATGCCAGGCAGGGCGAAATCAAGTCCCGCATAAGTCATATAGCCGATAGCCGAATCAGAGAACGCGCCGAGGATTCCTCCAGCGGTCCAGGCGCCATGGGAAAAA
The DNA here is from genome assembly GCA_031279825.1 of Desulfovibrio sp. Classification (GTDB taxonomy): domain Bacteria; phylum Desulfobacterota; class Desulfovibrionia; order Desulfovibrionales; family Desulfovibrionaceae; genus Frigididesulfovibrio. The sequence continues at coordinate 5,683 of JAITHT010000087.1, forward strand.
AAATTGAGGCCGAAGGCTTCGCCCGCATTCACGCCACAAGAGGAAAATCGACTCAGATTGGCGGCAAAGGTTTCGTCGGTCATTTCAAAACAAAACCATGCTTGCCGGGTTTTGCTCCAATGTTTGAGATACGGCGCCAGAGCGGCCGACATGAGGAGATGCCTGAGATTGACGATAAAGGTCGTTATGACGACGGTGGCAACGCTCGCCCCATTGGCCAGCAGTCCGGCTGCGATAAGCTGGGCGGAACCGGCATAGACGAAATAGCACATAAGTCCCGCGGTCAATGGCTCCATCCCCGCCTGAACGGCTAAAACGCCGAAAGCGAAACCCACCGGCAGATAGCCGAGCAGTATGGGCAGCGACAGGCGTGCGCCGCGCAAAAAATTCTTCAATGTGAAGTCTTTCTCCGTACTCATTTGCCTTCCGCAATAAGGCCCATAATTTCATACGCCAACCTCGCCGCTGTGTAGTCCGGGGCGTGCATGCCCGGTATAGGGGCGAGTTCCACCACATCAAAGCCCAACAAAATACGACCTATCAAACAGCGCTCCACCAGATGCAAAGCGTCCCACCAGAACAGACCACCCGGCTCGGGCGTGCCGGTGGCCGGCATCAGGGAGGAGTCAAAGGCGTCCACATCAAAGGTAAGAAAAACCTTACCGGGAAAATCGCATGGCAACAGGGACGGCGCCGAGCAAACATCGGCGTTAGCGCCACCTTCCCTCCCCGACAGGGGAAATCCGGCGACGCGAGAGTCGAGGTGCCCTATTCCCCTTTCTTTGCGAAAGACCGCTTCTTCCGAACTCATGCTGCGCGCGCCCACCTGAAAAAGGGACAAGCCCAGATCATCCACGGCCCGGCGCATGACGCAGGCATGGCTGTACGGCGTTCCCTCGTAGCTGTCGCGCAGATCGGCATGGGCGTCACACTGTATTACTCCAAAATGTCCGTAGCGTTTTTGCAACGCGCGAAGCGTGCCCAGCGTGACGGTATGTTCGCCTCCCAGCACGACCGGCAGAACAGGAGCGCCGAAACATTCTCTTATTCCGCTGTTTGCCGCGGAGCACATTAGCGGCAATGCGCCCTGGGGACCGGCGACAAGCACCGCCGACACGAGCGCTTCAATATTTTCCAGCACATCGCCGATGCCGCCGGAACACACGACAGAGGGCCACGTATATATACCCTGTTCGGAAGGCATGCTTCTGCCCGTCCAGACTTCCAACTGCTGTGAAGCCTCCAGTATGGCCGCCGGTCCCCCGGAGGCGCCCTTACCGTAAGAAACGGTATCCTCATAGGGTACGGGAATAACGTGGAAACGACACTCGCGCGCGGCACGCGGCGCAAGTTCGGAACCGAGAAAGGCGTTGTTTCGCATACCTGTCTTTACCCGCGAATCTCCTGATCTTGCCGAGGGTGCTGTTTCCATGCGTCTTGCAAGGAACACGACGTACAGGCGGCTCAGGAGGGAAAAATTATGGGACGGATATAATCCAATACGCCGGCCAGCTACGACAATCTCGTTTTGAAATCCTCATAACCAAAGCGGCGCACCATGCGCAAAGCACGACTGCCGTTTTCCACCAGGGCGATGCCGGGCAATGCGAGGCCGTTAAAGGTGGTGGTCTTGACCATGGTGTAGTGGGCCATATCCAGAAATATCAGACGATCTCCCGCTTGTAGCGGAGCGGCAAAGGAGTATTCGCCGATGACATCGCCCGCCAGGCAGGATTTGCCCGCCAGACGGCAGGTCCAGGATTTCTCCCCCGGCTTGCCCGCATGAATGACCTCGGGCCGGTAGGGCATTTCCAGCACGTCGGGCATATGAGCCGAGGCCGAGCTATCCAGCAGGGCCACAGGCATGTCAGCCTCAACCACGTCCAGCACGGTCGATACCAGCACTCCGGCGTTCAGGGCCACGGCCTCACCAGGTTCAATATAGACATCAAGCCCGTAAGCGTCGCGCATACGGGTAATACAGCGGCACAGCAAGGGAAGATCGTAGCCGGGACGGGTAATATGGTGTCCGCCGCCGATATTCAGCCAACGCATACCAGGCAGAAATTCCCCGAATGTGCGCTCTATCACGGCCAGAGTGCGGGCCAGAGGTGCGGCGTCCTGTTCGCACAGCGTGTGAAAATGCAAACCGCTGATGTCGGATAAAGCGCGTCCGGCAAAAACGACGCTCCGTATGCCGAGACGCGAGCCGGGAGAGCATGGGTCGTATAAAGGAACCGCGCCTTCGGAATGCTCCGGATTCACCCTGAGGCCGAAGGCAAGGCTGCGTCCAGCCTTGGCGGCACAATCCCTGGCCGGTTCCAAAAAACGATCTCGTTGCGCGAAGGAATTAAAGACAAGATGATCGGCCAGCAAGGCCAGTTCATGTATATCGTCCTCACTATAAGCGGCGGCAAAAACGTGCACCTCCCCGCCGAATTCCTCCCGCCCCAAACGCGCCTCATGAGGAGAACTGGCGCAAACTCCATGCAGGACACGGCGCAACAGGGGAAAAACGCTAAACATGGCGAAACCCTTGAGGGCCAGCAAGATTTTTGCCCCGGTGTGTTGCTGTACGGAGGAAAGTATGGCGAGATTCGCCAGCAACCTATCTTCGTCCACCACAAAACAGGGAGTGGGGAGAGCCTCCGGTAGAAGCTCATCCCAGGAATTGAGATCTTCTCTCATGCGTTTTCCCTAACAGCGCACTATAGCGAGCGTATATGACCCCGCCTTGGGGAGCCTCTGGAGCATTTTCACTTTGAAAATGCTCTATATATCGCCGTACAACGGTCCAGAACAGGCTTCCCCAGTCAAAAATAGCGGGCAACGGAATTTACGAGAAGGTCTCCGTCCACGGTAAACCATGCCGGTTGAGGGCCTGCATAAACGGGTCGGGATCATATTGTTCCATATTCCAGACGCCGGGAGTCTTCCATAAGCCGGTAAGCATCAGTTTCGCGCCAATCATGGCGGGCACCCCCGTCGTATAACTGATGGCCTGAGACTTCACTTCACGATAACAATCCTCATGATCGCAGACGTTATATATGTAACACCTGCGCTCTTTGCCGTCTTTCACTCCCCGCATCAGGCAGCCGATACAGGTTTTACCCTTGGTTAAAGGCCCCAGGGAAGCGGGATCGGGCAACAGGGTCTTAAGAAACTGCACCGGCACTATCTTCTGTCCGTTGAACTCCACCGGATCGATGCGGGTCATGCCGACATTTTCAAGCGCCTTTAGGTGCTGCAGATACACGTCGGAAAAAGTCATCCAGAAGCGGGCGCGCTTGAGACCCTTAAGGTGCAGCACCAGGGATTCAAGCTCTTCATGGTACAAAAGGAAACATTTCTTTTTGCCGATGCCGTCGGGAAAATCGCGGATCATGGACCAGGAAAGCGGATCCGTTTCCACCCATTCTCCATGTTCCCAATAGCGACCTCTGGCGGTGATCTCCCGGATATTGATCTCCGGATTAAAATTGGTGGCAAAAGGCTGACCGTGGTCGCCCGCGTTGCAATCAATGATGTCGAGTTGATGCATCTCGTCAAAGTGGTGTTTTTGCGCATAAGCGCAGAAAACATTGGTCACACCAGGATCGAATCCCGAACCCAGCAGAGCAGTCAGCCCTTTTTCTTTAAAGCGCTCATGATACGCCCACTGCCATTTGTATGCAAATCTGGCTTCATCCGGGGGCTCGTAATTTGCGGTATCCAGATAGTCCACGCCTGTTTCGAGACAGGCGTCCATGATATGCAGATCCTGGTAAGGCAGAGCGACATTGATCACCACGGCCGGCTTGAAGCTCCGCATCAGGGAGAGGAGTTCCGTTACATTATCCGCGTCTACGCCTGCGGTCTCTATGGGCCTCGGCAGCTGCGCCGCAATCGCGTCACATTTGGCCTTGGTGCGACTCGCCAGCATAATCCCGCCGAATACCTCAGGAACCTGGGCGCACTTATGCGCCACAACGGCGCCGACACCGCCGGCGCCGATAATCAGGACTTTTTTCATGGGCTCTCCTTTGGCGGGACAACACGGGAACGGATACAAAGAAAAGGATTTTCTGGAATTGCCATTCGCGTTTCCGTTATCGCTCGAAATAGGTATATCCACGCAAGCCATCTTCAAAAGCGCGCATGATGACATAACGTTCCGCGGGCTGGATGCGGCCGAGACGAACGGCGCTTTCCGCAACCTTGCGCAAGCCTTCAAGTATACGACGCGGATCATATTCCACATATGAAAGAATGTCCGACACGGAGTCTCCCCGCAGTTCGCGGACGAACTCGAAACCGCCGTCTTCGGTAACGCGCACGGACACCACGTTGGTATCGCCAAGCAGATTATGCAGATCTCCCAGAGTCTCCTGGTAGGCGCCTACCAGAAAGACTCCGAGATAATACTCCTCGCCGTCCTTAAGCGGGTGCAGATCAAGAGTTTTTTTCACTCCCTGCCTGGGATCGATGAAATGAGCCATGCGTCCGTCGCTGTCGCACGTAATGTCGGACAAGATGGCCTGACGACTGGGTATCTCATCAAGCCGGTGCACGGGCATGACGGGAAAAAGCTGTCCGATGGCCCAAGAATCGGGCAAGGACTGAAATACGCTGAAGTTGCCGTAATAAATATCGGCAAGGGCGATGTCTATTTCATCCAGCTCTTTGGGAGGATGGGGCAATTTTGTCTTTTCCTGGGCGATGCGCGTAATGATGATCCAAAACAGGCGTTCAGCCATAGTGCGTTCGCGTAAGGAAACCTTGCCGTGGAGAAACTGCTGGCGGACTTCATCCCGGTAGTAGATGGCGTCATTGTAGCACTCCTGCAGATTGCGCAAGGTCAGGCCACCGAGCACCTGAATTAAGTTACGCGCGGCTTCGGGCGCATTTTCCGATAAAGACGGAATGTCGGTTTCGACAAAAGGCATATCCTGATACTCAATGTGACTAACATCAAGAATATTGAACAGCAGCACGGAATAATACGCCACAGTGGCTCTGCCGGATTCCGTGATAAGGCTGGGGTGGGGGACGCCGCTTTCGTCAAGGATGGTCATGACCGCCTCCACCACATCCATGCAATATTCATCAAGGGTATAATTGCGGCTGGAAACAAAATTGGTGCGCGAACCGTCGTAATCCACCGCCAAGCCGCCTCCGAGATCAAGATAGCCCATGGCGGCTCCTTCCTTCACAAGGCCGGCGTAAACGCGGGAGGCTTCCATGACGCCGTTACGGATATCCCGGATATTGGGGACCTGCGAGCCCAGATGATAGTGAAGCAGACGAAAGCAGTCCAACATGCCTTGAGCACGCAACACATCCACCACATCCACTATCTGGGTAATGGTCAGCCCAAAGGTGGAACGCTCGCCGCCGGAGTCAGTCCAGTGCCCGCCGGATTGGCTGGCAAGCTTCGCGCGTACGCCAATCAAGGGCTTTACGCCCAGATGCGCGCTTCGCTCCAAGATGAGATCAAGTTCGCTCGGCATTTCCACAACAAAAAAACAACGAAAGCCCATACGGGTGGCGTAGAGGCCGAGATCGATAAATTCCTCGTCTTTATAACCGTTGCAAACAAGGCAGGCATCTTCATCGCGTAGTTGGGACAAGGCGGCAAAAAGTTCGGCCTTGCTGCCCACCTCCATGCCATGATGATATCGTGAACCGAAGCGGGAAATCGCCTCCACCACTTGTTGTTGCTGATTGACCTTGATGGGAAAAACGCCGCGGTATTCGCCCTGGTAGCCCAAAGACTGAATAGCGTTACGAAATGTTTCATGCAGCAGGGATATCTGAGAATCAAGGATATTTTCGATGCGCAGGAGAACCGGGGTATCAAGCCCTCGTTCGCGCATACCCTGAATGATGGCGGGTATACTCACGGCAACGGGATTTTTCGGGCCGAACGGCCGAACCACCACGTCCCCTTCAGGCGAAATGTCAAAATAATCAGTTCCCCAGTTACGAATTCCGTAGAGATCAGCAGAATCTTCGCAACTCCATCGTTGCAGGGTACGGGTTTTTGCCAAGATTCAAGCCCCTATATGTGCCTCGGACACAGGGGTCCAAGCCGGAAAGTCCTATAATTTCTAAGAAAATTCGGACTTTCCATCAACTGCCCTTGAGCTTTTGTTCCATTTCCAGAAAAGAAGGACGAAACGCCAAAGGAATAGCCCGGCGGCCGTACTCCAAAGCCACGATAGGCGAAGAACCGCGCACGGCGGCCGCCAAAGCCTCGCGAATGGCCCGGAAGAACAAATGGCGTTCATGAGCCAGGGTTTCCAGTTTTGCGCCTATCGGGCCGATAAAGCCGTAGCATAAAAGAATGCCGAGAAAAGTTCCGATGAGTGCCGCGCCGATATGATGGCCGAGTTCCGCCGGAGGCGCGTCAATGTGCCCCATGGTGATGACCACCCCGAGAACGGCGGCAACAATGCCCATGCCCGGCATGGATTCGGCCATACGACCTATGTTATGGGCCGGAAGAGTCTCCTCATCATGCATGGAGGACATGTCGACCCCCATGAGCTTATCCAATTCTCCGGCATTGCCGGTGGTAAGATATACCCGCAGGGTGTCCCCGATAAAAAAACACGCCGCCTTATCTTTGGCCATGGAGGGATAGCGTTGGAACAAAGGGCTTGATTCCGGCTGTTCAATATCCTTTTCCACACTGATGATGCCTTCTCTCTGCATTTTGGCAAACAACCCGTATAATAGGGCCAGCATTTCCAGATACTGGGCCTTTGAAGGACCGTTGCCAAACATATGCCCGAGTCCTTTGGCGCTCAACTTCAGGGAAAATGAGGAATTGGAGGCAATAAAAGCGCCGAATCCCGCGCCGAAAATAATCAACAATTCCGCCGGCTGCAGCAAAATAGCGAAGTTACCCTGAACGATGGCGTAGCCGCCAAGAATAGAGCCAAGAACGATAAGAAAACCTACAAGAACAAACATAGGGAGTCACCCTCTGCAAAGGTTCCGGGGGGGGCGCAACAAAAAACGCAACGCGCCTGCTGAACATGCCTCGGTAGATAACGCTCTCAAGATAGCGGGAATACGTATCCCGGCAGTATCCGGTCCCTACCGAAGTTTATAAAAAAGACCGACTTCTCCCGGAAGCTATACCTTCGCGAAAGAATCCGCAACCCACAACAGGCAATGATAACGCGTCATGAGATCTCCGCACGGCAGGACGGAGTTATTCCGCTTCTCTCCAGCCCACCATGTGCATGAAGATATCTGTTTTTTTTCTAATTGAAAAGTGTAAAGCGCTTTTTTTTCAGCATCTATAATGACAAAAATCCCTGTGAAGAGAAAGGACGTATTCAGATGTCATTTTTCCCGCAGGAGTTTTTTCATTTCTTCTCTGATGCTGTCCGTATCAAGGCCGAGGCGGCGGCGTACGATCTCGGGTTGCCCGTGTTCCACAAAAGCGTCCGGCAGACCGAGACGGAGGATACGCTTACCCGAAAGATCTCCGGAATCCGACCAAAATTCAAGAATAGCGGACGAAAAGCCCCCCGCCAGAGAGCCCTCCTCCAATAACAGCGCTTTATCGTGCGTGTCGATAATTTCCTTAAGTTCTTTTTTCGGTAAGGGCTTAATCCAACGGGCATCAAGGACGGTAACGCGCACACCCTCCTGCTCATACAACTGTTCAGCGGCGCGCAGGGCCGGCAGCACCCTGTTACCGACGGCAATAACCGCCAAAGGACTGTCTCCTTTTTGAAGATAGTCCGCCTGTCCCACAACCAAAGGGACAAGATGCCTCGGCAGGGGGACGTCCGCCGCCAATCCGCGCGGATAACGGATGGCAAAGGGAGCGTTATGAGCCAGCGCCGTAGCTAGGCCGAGTTGCAACTCCGCTTCATCTCTGGGAGCAAACAACGTCATATTGGGAATATGGCGCATATAGGCCAGATCAAAGGCTCCCTGATGCGTGGGGCCATCTTCGCCGACGATGCCCGCCCTGTCCATACAGAAGGCTACCGGCAAATTTTGCAGACAGACGTCGTGTATAATTTGATCATAGGAACGCTGCAGAAAAGTAGAATATATAACGACAAACGGCCGCAAGCCCTGTGTGGCAAGACCGGCGGCAAACGTGACAGCATGTTGCTCGCAAATACCCACATCCACGAAGCGATCTGGAAAACGTTCGGCAAAATCCCTCAAACCGGTTCCTTCCGGCATAGCCGCGGTTATGGCGACAACGCGGCTGTCTTTTTCCGCCAACGCGCACATGCCTTTGCCGAAAGCTTCAGTATAGGATATCCGCGAGGATTTGGCGCCCGTTTGATAGCCGGTCTCCGGCTCAAAGGCGCTCACGCCGTGGAAGCGTACCGGATTATTTTCCGCAGGACTGTAGCCTCTGCCTTTGCGTGTCAGCACATGGATAAGCACCGGTCGATCAAGGCTTGCCGCCAGGCGGAGCACCGTCTGCAAATCTTCAATGTTGTGCCCGTCCACCGCGCCTATATAGTTGAAACGCAACGCTTCGAAAAGAATGCCGGGAGTAAAGAAATTTTTAAAGCTGTGCTTGCTGCGCCTGGCAATCTCCAGCAAATCGTCGCCTATGCCGGGAATGCCGCTCAAAAATGTCTCCACCTCCCGTTTGACCCTCCGGATCCAGCGCGCCGAGAGGTTGCGGCTCATGAACAACGACAGGGCACCGACATTTTTGGATATGGACATCTCATTGTCATTGAGAATCACGATAAAGCGCCCGGCCGTGGCGCCGGCTTGATTAAGACCCTCGTAGGCCATGCCTCCGGTCAAGGAACCATCGCCGATGACCGACACGACATGGTGCGCCTCTCCGGCCAGTTCTCGGGCCTTGGCCATGCCGAGAGCCGCTGATACCGACGTGGAGGAATGCCCCACTCCAAAGTGATCGTAAGGGCTTTCCCGCCTGTAAGGATAGCCGCTCAGGCCGTCCGTCTGGCGAAGAGTATGGAATTGAGCGGCTCGACCGGTAAGAAGCTTGTACGCATAGGACTGATGCCCCACATCCCAGATGATTTTATCCCGCTCCGGATTAAAGACCGACAACATGGCCAGCGTCAGTTCCACCACGCCGAGAGAAGGCGCAAGATGTCCTCCTGTGCGGGAAACCGTTTCCACTAATATGGAGCGTATTTCCGCCGCAAGCTGTTCAAGCTGCGCCATGGTCAATCCGGATACGTCGAAAGGATGCGTAATATCGGCCAGTAATGATTTTTTTGCGTGAAAGGACGCCGTGTTATTTGCCGTCGCCTCCAGTGGCGGCAAGGCATCCCACTCCGGCTGGAGTAATGCGCGAGACGGCGCCGGCATGTTCGCGCAGGCAAAATCCCTTGACGCGGCAAGGAAAACTGCACCGGCTCCGTTTGCGGAAGAAGGAACGGTTCCGTCCATGGCGCTTTGCTGAACTGTCGTCAACGGGGATTTTAGAGGAAGACTCACAATACACCTTTACGGATTTCTGGGTAAAACACCGAGACGCGGCAAACGGCGCGACAGGGAAAATGCGAACATTGCCGAAGCCGCGCGGGCATTAAGGCGCTGATGGAACGCGTCATGATATCCTGTTTATGCAGTATGCCGCAAGTCCCCGCAACATATCCGACTCCGGACCGGAAAAGCCCGCCAACGCGTTAATCGCCTCTTGGACCCGCTGCTCGGCCAGAGCTCGGCTTGCCTCCACACCCAGAAGAGAAACATAGGTGGTTTTGTTCAGTACCGCGTCGTTGCCCACGGGTTTGCCCATGACGCTTTCTTTTCCCGTCACGTCCAGGATGTCGTCCGTGATTTGAAAGGCCGCGCCAAGCGCCGACCCATAAAACGCCATGGCCTCCAGAGGGGTCTCGTCCGCCCCGGAAAGCAGGGCTCCGGCCACGCAGGGGGCGCGTAGGAGCGCTCCCGTTTTCATAGCGTGCATGGCGGCAAGCGATGCAATATCCACGTTTCGCCCGTCCGTATATTGCATGTCCAGAAACTGGCCGCCCACCATGCCGACTGTTCCGGCGGCTTCGGCTACGCAGATGACGGCGCGCAGAACCCATTCCGACGGCACGCCCAAAGTTTCCACGGAACCCATGAACGCAACCGCTTCGGCGAGCAGACCGTCGCCGGCAAGAATAGCCGTGGCCTCATCAAAACGTTTATGGCAGGAAGCTCTGCCCCGACGCAGGTCGGCATTGTCCATGGCAGGCAAATCGTCATGGATCAGAGAATACGTATGGATACATTCAATGGCCCCGGCAAAAGGCAGGAGCCGCTGCGCCCAATTATCGGAAACGAGCATACGGACGACATTCAGAAAGAGCACCGGCCGGATGCGCTTGCCTCCGGCCATCAGGCTGTATTCCATAGCCGCAAGCAACCCTTCAGGCGCGCCCCGGCGCTTCAGACATCCGCTCAGCCACTTTTCCACTGTGGCCGCCTCTTCCCGCAATCGTCCTTCCACTTCAGACCGGCTGATCATAAGAGGCATCCCCTGGATTTCTAAAAGGTTCTCCGGAGCGCGACGTGCGCGCCCTATCGCGCCGCTCCGACAGGCGGCACGGCAACGCCCCCTCCACGCGCGGCCTCACCTTGCGGAGGCAAGCCGCTCATGTGATTACATTCGCGCGGCATCATCGTCACGGACGGGGGCAAAGGGAACATCATCGCCTCCCTCCTCGGCGCTCAGACGGATTTCGTGCTGCGCGCGTTCCAGGAGTTCCTTGCATGATCTGACCAGCTCCCTGCCTTCTTTGTACAGGGCCACATTCCTTTCCAGAGGAATATCCGTATGTTCCAGTTCCTGCACTATCTCCTGAAGACGCTGCATTTGCTGTTCAAAGCTGCCGTTTTGCTTTTTCGTCACTCGATTGTTCCTTTACGCCCGGGATATACCCCGGCAAACGCTCTCCCATGCATGTCGCGCCGTCGACCATATCGCCCCATACGGCGAATGACAAATGCAGATGCGGCCCTGTAGATCGTCCGGTACTGCCGATCAGCCCGATACGCTCGCCGCGCCCGACGAATTGCCCCTGCTTCACGGCAATATCGGAAAGATGCAGGTAAAGACTATAAACGCCAAAACCGTGATCCACAATCACTATTTTACCGTTGTAATAATGTTCCGCTGTCAGCGCCACTACGCCCCGATCCATGGCGGCAACGGGATCCCCCTCGTTCGCGTCAAAATCGACGCCTTTATGGGGCGCGCGCTCCTGGCCGTTGATTACCCGGCGAAGCCCGTAACGGCTGGTGACTTCTCCGGGAACAGGCCTGAGCATGGGCAGGGACCAGTAGCGCGCAGGGCTTATCCGATCTATGACGGCGCGCAGTTGCGCCCGTTCGCGCTTGATCCGTTCCCGCTCCTCCTCGGGTGGGGTGACATATTTCGCATCTACGGTGATCCTTTGTACCGGATAGTTTCGTTTGCGTACGGACAGCCTGTACGCGTACCGCCTTGTTGTGCCGTCCGTCCAGCGCGCTTGCAGGATCAACGGCAGGGAAGCGGCTTTTTCCGTCAGGGAAACCGCCAGCAGGACAGGACATGTCTCCTCTCCTGCCTGCGGGGCAAAGGCAAGGCGTTTGCCGTTCCAGATCACCTCAAGGCTTCGCAGTCCTTCGGCGCCGAACGAGATGAGAAAGGGCTCGCCGGCCCAGATCGTTTCGGGAACAAAAAGGCCGCGGCTTGAAAACGGCGGGAGCGGGCTGGGTATTTTTTCCGCCCTTGCATAATCCGCGTTGATCGCGCCTGCCGATAACAAGCCGGCAACCATAAAAAACAACGCCCGCAGGCCGATCGTCTTTAGTATTCTATGATTCATGCGCTTCTTCCACCCGTACGGGAATATCGCCGTCACGCACCGTGACGCGCAAAACGTCGCCCGGAGAGGTGTCGGCCATGGATGTGACAAAACCGCCGTCATGCCGGCGTACCAAGGCATATCCCCGTTCAAGCGGGGCATGGGGGTTACGCGCTTCAAGGCGCAATGCGGCGTGCTCCAATATATGCCCGGCATCAAGCAGGCGTTGCCGTCCTTGAACCGATAGACGGCGTTCAACGGAGTCCAGGGAAGAGACGGCGGGGATGCGCAAGGGAGCCCTCGCAAGAGCCGCTGCCGTGAGATCAAGCTCCGCATGCCTGGCCGCGAGGACGCACCGCCCTGCCTGGATCAGTCGCTCCTCCAGGTACAGGACTCTTTCTTTCCCGGGCTTGATGCTTTGCGGCGCTGCGCTCAAAGCAGAAAGACAGGTTTCGAGACGCGCGCTTTTTCGTTCCAGGGCAAGCTTTCCCGCACTATACAACAAGCGCAGGCCGGAAGCCAGACGTTCCCGGAAGCCATCAAGGAGCCGCCTGGGAGAACGCCAGTCAAGATCGCGCAACAGTTCGGCCAGCCGGAGACGCAGTCCCTCCATATAACGCTTTTCCGCCTGAAGCAGGCGGTGCTCAAAAAACGCCGCCCGGCGCGACAATTCCTCTCTGGAGGGCCAGAGCAACTGCGCCGCATGGCTTGGGGTGGCGGCGCGCACATCCGCCGTCATGTCCGCCAGGGTAACGTCCACCTCATGCCCTATCCCCGCCAGCACCGGGATCGGCGCGTCGAATACGGCTGCGGCCACGCGCTCGTCATTGAACGCCCAGAGGTCTTCAGCAGAACCTCCGCCTCTGATAAGGACCAACACTTCGGCCCATTTTTCGACAAATATCCGTTGCATGGCCGCCAGGATCTTCGGCGGCGCATTTTCCCCCTGCACCGGGATCGGAAAAATCCGAATGAAGGAAGCAAGACCCCGCCCCTCCGCTATGCGTAAAAAATCATGTACGGCCGCCCCTCCCGGCGCCGTGACCACAGCTACGCGCCGAGGATTTTCCGGCAAACTCCGTTTGCGATCGAGAGAAAAATAGCCGAGCCCCGACAAGCGGATTCGCAAATGTTCGAATTCTTCATGCAGACGCCCCCGCCCGCCTGAAGCGCATATTTCGACAACAATCTGGTACAGACCGCGCGCGCCGTATACGGTCAGCCTGCCCGCGCAAATGACTTCCTGCCCGTTTTCAAGACGCAACGCCGGATTGGGACGGGGACCGTCCTCATATACCTCGCCCGTCAGGGGATCAAAATGCTCCTCTGCCTTCCGGCTGCCTTTGAACCAGACCGCGGCCAAGCTGCAGGACTCGTCTTTCAGCGAAAAATAGATATGCCCTGAAGCAGGACGGGACAAATTGGAGACCTGCCCGCGCACCCAGACAAAGGGGAAGGCTCCCTCCAGGGAGTGTTTAACGGCGGCCGTCAGCGCGGAAACGGAAAAAATATGGACATCGGGCATGGACCGCTACGAACAGACCAGGGATTTATACATCTGAAAAATGCCTTCAGGGCTGGTCAGCGAGGGCAAGCCGTCAAGGGTCGAGGGATCGAACTTGCCGGTTTTGGGATCAAGGGCAAAGCGGAAAGTCGCGTCCAGAACCTTTTGCGACTTAATCCAGGCGGGCAAAGAATCTCCGGCTATGGTGCCGTTGACCATAACGAATTGTTTACCACCGGCGCCTTCTTCATACCCCCAAAGAGGATTTTGCAGCAAGTCAGCGGCCAGGGCTTCCATGGTTTTCCCTTCACAGTTGGGGATTACCGTTTTTTTCACCGCGTCGATCTTGCCCTGTTCACCGCAGCCGGAGATCACGAAGGCGAAAAGGCATACAATCACACCGAACAAGCATTTTTTGTCCATAACGGCATACTCCTCTATAGCATGCGCGCGTCATCCGGGCTCGCAGGCTTTTTAGAGTGCCTTTATACTCGCATAATGGCAAAGCTTCAAGCCTTCTTGCCCTCCGGATCAACAGCAATTCTCATTATGGCTTTTTTGATCCGCTTCAGGGAGGTTTTAGGCATACCGGATAACGATAAATCAATAGGTTGGCGCAACGCCGCCTCCTGCCGGCGAGACGGTTACGGCCATATTTTTAGAATTGCTGCCGGATCAAGGCTTTTCTTGACGGCGGGGCGCATTTGACATACCCCTTAATTCACAGAATATCCAAATGAGGTAACGAAGGCCTTCAGGGCGAGGTCGGGGCTATACGGCCTTGCGGCCGGGGTTTCAGACCACAAAGGAAGTTCTGATGATGGCAGTTTCATGGAGAGAGCCCGTCTTGAATGCTTCTGATAATCACAATGCCTCCCGTAAAAACCAGGACAAAGGCGCCATAAAAATCGCCAGCAAGTCGGCGCACGCCTCGTATTTCACGCCCATGCTGCAAAGTCTTGTCGTACGCGACGAACTCAACGAAGTTGTTAAAAACCGCATCGTGAAATCCTGCGAAATTCTTGACGCCGGGACAAAGCTTTTCGCCAACGATTTTGTCAAGGAGCACAATACCTTTACTCTTTTGCAAGAAAACGAAGAGGCAAGCGCTGAAGCCTTGGCTGCGGGGAAAAAAGACTATTCCCTTGCCGGACGTATTATTTCGTTACGCTCTTTTGGTAAGGTGGCGTTTTTCCATCTCATGGACGCCTCCGGGCGCATCCAGTGTTACGCGGCTCGAGAGCTTCTCGGTGAGAGCGCTTACTCTGTGTTTAAAAAACTGGATACCGGCGATATCGTCGGCGTCAAGGGGAGCCTTTTTCGCACAAAAACAGGAGAACTTACCCTAGAATGTTCCACGGTCGTCCTGTTGACCAAATCCATCCGTCCGTTACCGGAAAAATATCACGGGCTGAAAGACATAGAAACCCGTTACCGCCAGCGGTATGTGGACTGTATCGTCACGCCGCGCACCCGAGAAATTTTCGCCAAGCGTATTCAGATAGTACGCTCATTACGGCGCTTTATGGAAGACAAGGATTTTCTTGAGGTGGAAACCCCCATGCTGCAGCCCGTCCCGGGTGGGGCGACGGCCAAGCCCTTCAGCACGCATCACAATGCCTTGGATATGCGGCTGTATCTGCGCATCGCCCCTGAACTGTACTTAAAGCGCCTGCTCGTAGGTGGATTTGAAAAAGTATTTGAAATTAATAGAAATTTTCGAAACGAAGGGATATCGGTACGGCATAACCCGGAATTCACCATGTGTGAATTTTATTGGGCTTACGCAACCTTTACGGATCTTATGGATCTGACCGAAGCGCTCATCGCGCATATCGCCCGGGATGTCTGCGGCCAATACGCCATCAGCTACCAAGGCCATGAGATCAACCTTGCGCCCGGGGCATGGAAGCGAATCTCTTTTTTTGATTCTCTTGAAGGTATAGGCGGCCACAAGGCAGATTTTTATGGCGATGCCCAGATGTTGAGTGCCTATATCCGCCAACGCGGAGAAAAGGTAGTGGATAACGAGAAACTGGGAAAACTTCAAGCTAAGCTGTTTGACCTGGATGTGGAACCCAAACTTATACAGCCGCACTTTATCTATCATTACCCCACGGATATTTCCCCCTTGTCGCGGCGGAACGATCACAATCCCGCCATAACGGACCGCTATGAACTCTTTATTGCCGGCCGGGAACTTGCCAACGCCTTTTCGGAACTGAACGATCCTGTGGATCAGCGTATGCGCTTTGAGGAACAGACGGCGGAAAAAGAAGCCGGAGACGACGAAGCGCATTGCATGGATGAAGACTACCTGCGCGCGCTGGAATACGGCATGCCCCCGGCTGCCGGCCAGGGCATAGGCATCGATCGCCTAGTTATGCTTTTGACGGATTCTCCCTCCATCCGCGAAGTGATTCTGTTCCCGCTTCTTAAACCGGAAGCATAGGCGGATATCTCTCTGCCCGCATACTGCTTTCCGCCTGGCGGCGCTTCCGTTCTGCGGGCTTTGCCGAAACGCGCCCACGCACTTACGGCGGCAAAAGGCGCAGGCCCCGAGACTGGCCTGCGGACAGTGAGGGCGCACGCTGGCATCAAACGGTACGGCTGTCGATGTTTTTTTGATAAATTCTAGACTTATTCTATATCTTTTGATAGACAAAGATCTCTCTTTGAAAAATGAAAATGCCCCCCATCAAGGGTGGTATTGTGGCTGAGGCCTGTATAGTCAAAGAAATCCGTGTGCCGGCGAGGAGCCATGCGGTTTGTATTTTTTATAGCCCGGCGGTATTTGTCCGCGCGCAGAGACCAGGCATTCATCTCTGTCATTTCCTGGATTTCCGTGGCAGGCGTTGCCCTCGGCGTGGCTTCGCTTATTGTGGTCATGAGCGTCATGAACGGATTTACCACGGACTTACGCGACAAAATCGTAGGAGTGACGTCGCATGCGGTGCTTTTCAGCAGCAGAGGCAACATGGACGAAAATGACAGGGAAGTGACCCGGACCATTTCTGAAACACCGGGCGTAAGCGGAGTAACGCCGTTTATCTATGCGGAATTAATGCTGTCCACACAAAGTGGCGTCAAAGGAGTTATTCTTCGCGGCATTGATCCGCACAGCGCTCTACAAGTGCTCGGAGCGCTTGACAAGCTGATTGCGGGTTCTGTGGAGGATCTTGCCGCGGAAGACGGCTTGCCCGGCATCATCGTGGGGCATTCTCTGGCGCGCAAGCTGGGGCTTTTTACCGGCAGTCGGGTAAATCTCCTCGCGCCTTCCGGGCAATCCGGCGCCGCAGGATTCTCCCCCCGCATTATGACCTTTCGGGTCGTGGGTATTTTCGCCATCGGACTTATAGAATATGATTCCTCCATGGCCTTCGTCTCCCTGAAAGCGGCCAGAAAAATCATGGGCTGGCCGGACGCCGCGGTGACGGGTATGGAAATGGCCGTTTCCGATATTTACCAGGCGCAACGAATCCTGGAACAGACGATTGACAGGCTCGGTCCCCAAAACTATCATGGGCAGAGTTGGATGAGCATGAACGCCAACCTCTTTGCCGCGCTTAAACTGGAAAAGGCGGCTATGGCTGTTATCCTCACTCTGGTGGTGCTGGTCGGATCCTTTTCCATCATCACCGCTCTGGTGATGATGGTTATGGAAAAGACGCGCGATATCGCCGTTATGATGTCCATGGGAGCCACCAGGCAAAGCATCCGACGCATTTTCATTACACAGGGAATCATGATCGGCGTTATGGGAACGCTTCTCGGCAATATCCTCGGTCTGGCGGCCTGCCTGCTCCTTAAACAGTATAGATTTATCGAATTGCCGAGAGGAGTATATTCTCTTGACTATCTGCCTGTTCTTTTGGAATGTTCCGACGTTTTGCTCACTGGGGCAGGCGCGATGGGGCTCTGTTTTCTTGCCACGCTCTATCCGGCGCATCAGGCGTCAAAGTTGGAGCCGGTAGCCGCGTTGAGGCAGGAGTAATGGATCTTTTCTCCGCATTGCCCAAGGCGGCGCGCCACGTATCCGTAAAAGGGAGGGAGCCCCTGTATGCCCTGCGTGGACTAAGCAAACATTATCCAGGACCGGGCGAACAAGTAAACATTCTACGGGAGATCTCCCTTGACATAGAAGAGGGAGAAAGCGTTGCCATTATGGGAGCCTCTGGATCGGGAAAGTCCACGTTACTGCATATCTTGGGCACGCTGGCTTCGCCCAGTGCCGGTGAAGTACGATTCTGCGGCAACGATTTGGGGACATTAACGTCCACCGCGAAGGCGGTATTGCGTAATAAAGAAATAGGCTTTGTCTTTCAGTTTCACCATCTGCTGCCGGAATTCAGCGCTGTAGAGAACGTCGCCATGCCGGCGTTGATAGCCGGGGAATCCCGCCAGGAGGCGCGTACGCGCGCCGGCGATGTGCTGGCCCAGGTGGGGCTTGAAGAACGGGCCGATTTCAACGTTACCCTCCTGTCCGGAGGCGAGCGGCAAAGAGCCGCCATTGCCAGAGCCATCGTGCAAAAGCCCAGACTTCTTCTGGCTGATGAGCCCACCGGCAATCTTGATGAAAAAAACGGCTATCAGATCGCCGACCTGTTGATGGAACTTAATGCCGGACACCGTATGTCCATGGTCGTGGTCACGCATAATCCGGGCCTTGCAGCCCGTATGAGTCGGTGTTTTGAACTCAAGTCGGGAGCACTGTATGAACAAAAGCGCTGAACGGATACAAAAAATTTTTGCATTGCTTGCGTTCACAGCGGCGCTCGGACTCTGCGGCTCCGCCGCCACCATGGCATATGCCGCCGCAGCCGCGCCCGCAACGCGTATTCTTATTCTGCCTTTTCAGATTCATGCTGATTCGGCCCGGCCGCAGCTTGAATCCTCTTTTCCTAAGATGCTCGGCGAACGCATCGGCGCGGCCGGCGTCGCGGTGGTGCCTCATGAACATATGTTGCGCCTTGTAAAATCGCGTAACCCTGATTCCTTTGACATAGCGGCCGTCCGCTCGCTTCTCAGCGGAGCCGGAGCGACCCATGCCGTTTACGGCAGTGTGCACCAGAGCAGCGCATCCTTAAGCATTGACGCCCGCCTGATAAGCGCCGGCGCATCTTTGGCGCCCAAACCTCTTTTTGTGGAACAGGTTGCAAGCGCTGCCGGTATGGGGAACGCTCTTGACGCGCTTGCAGGTTCCGTAGTGGCGGAATTGCCCTCCGCGCGCGCATCCAGAGTCGCCGCTTCCGCGGGCAATGGCATTGCCGGCGTTGAAGTACGCGGCACAAACGTTCTGGATCCGGATGTGGTGCATATGCGCATCAGCACCCGCAAAGGAGACCACCCTGATGCGGCCGCAATTGATCAGGAAGTGAAACGTATCTGGGATCTCGGCTATTTCAGCGACGTCCAGGTGGATTTACAGCAGCGCCCCGAAGGCATTTTTCTCGTCTATACGGTTGTGGAAAAACCCCGTGTGGAACATATCGCCGTGGAAGGCACCAAGGATCTCGACGCTGACGACATTATCGCCGTCATGAATACCAAGGCAGGCTCCATTCTCAACGAGAGCCTGCTGGCGGACGACATCGTCAAAATTCTTGAATTGTACCGCAAAAACGGATTTTATCTGGCCAAAATCGACCACAGAATCGACGGCAGACAGGGCGGCGCTTCCGCTGCTTTGGTGATTGTCGTGGACGAAGGCAAGAAATTGTATATCAAGCGGGTGGATATCGGCGGAGCCAATCAACTGAAAGCCGGCGAGGTCAAGGATCAACTGCTTCTTTCCGAACGCAGCATTATTTCCTGGATAACCGGCACGGGGGTTCTCAAAGAAGAACTTATTGAACGTGATTCGGCGGCCATAGCCTCGTATTATCTGGACAGGGGCTTCATGGACATTACGGTAGCCGCTCCCAAAATCAGCTATGAAGATGACGGCATTGCCATCCTCTTTCCCATCCATGAAGGTCCCCGGTATACCATTGGTTCCGTGAAATTCAGCGGCGATCTTATCGACACGGACGAACGCCTGCGCTCCGTCGTCGCCAGCGAGGCTCTGGCGCAGAAAAAAGAGTACTTCAACCTGTCGGTTCTCCAGAGCGACGCCAAGGCTCTCACAGAGTATTATGCCGACTACGGCTATGCCTTTGCCGATGTCAATCCGCAGCCCCGCAAGCGTGACGACGCCTCCAATGTGGTGGATCTCGATTTTATCATTCAAAAAAATAACAAGGTGTATGTCCGCCGCGTTCTTGTGGAAGGCAACAGCAAGACCCGCGATAACGTGATTTTGCGGGAAATGCGTCTGACCGACGGCGAGCAGTTCGAGGGCTCCAAGCTGCATCGCAGTATCGAACGCCTGGACAAACTCGGCTACTTTGAAATGGCTGAAGCGGAACTTGTTCCTACCCAAAACGCCGAGGAAGTGGATCTGAAGGTCAAGATAAAGGAGCGCCCCACAGGAGCCCTTATGGCCGGCGTCGGCTATTCGACCTTTTCCAGCGTCGGCGTGTCGGGAACCCTGATGGAACGCAACCTCTGGGGCAGAGGCTACGCCGTTTCTCTCCAGGCGGCCTTCACCGGCTTGCGTGACGCCTATACATTCAGCTTCACCAATCCGCGCGTCAATGACACCCCCCTCGCCATGGGCACCGATCTCTACCACTGGCGCGACGACTACATTGATTTTACCAAAAAAACTACCGGCGGAGTGCTGCGTTTTTCCTACCCCATCGGCGAATATACATCTCTGGGATGGGGTTACCGCCTTGACCAGTACGAGATTTATGACGTGCATGTAAACGCGTCCCAGTTGATCAGAGACTATGCGGACGGCACCCGCTACACCAGCGCCGCTCTTGCCCGCATCATACGCGACAGCACCAACCGCGAACGCCCCACCTCCGGCACCATCAATGCCATGGGAGTCGAATATGGCGGCGGCCTGCTGCGGGGCAACGACGATTTCATCACCGTTGACGCCGAACACCAGACGTATTTTGAACTCAAACCCGAGCATGTCCTGCATGCCAGAATCAAGGGCTCGGCGATCTTTGAAAACGGTTCCAGACGGGTGCCGGTATTCGAACGCTTCTGGATGGGCGGCATGCAGAGCGTCCGGGGATATAACAGCCGCGATATCGTGCCTCGGGATCCGAACACGGGCGATCGTATCGGCGGCACCCGCATGGCCTTTGCCAACCTGGAATATATCTGGAGCATCAACAACGAATTCGGGCTCAGCCTGGTGCCGTTCTTCGACATCGGGTTCAACATTGATGCGAACCATGACTATACGTGGAGCAAAGAGATACTCAAATCCACAGGCATGGAACTCCGCTGGCGCTCGCCCATGGGAGATCTCCGCTTTTCTTACGGCATCCCCTTTGATGAGGATCGCAAAGGGAACAAAAGTTCCGGCCGCTTTGAATTTTCCATGGGTCAGTCCTTCTAGAGCGTGTTAACACTATAGAATTTTTGTTCTCTGGCAAGAAAGATGAGTCTGTCATGTCTGACGCAGCCAGAGGGCAAAAAGGCATAGGGTTAACATGCCCCAGAGCATTTTCACTTTGCAAATGCTCTGTCAACCGACAGCGTAAGCGTCGGCTCTCGTATACGAGGAGTAGGCGAAACGTGTTTTCGCCGAGGGCGGCGAGTGCGACGTTTCAAAGTTGTTCTGCTCTAAGAGGGGCTCGTACGGAAGAGAGTCCGCCTTATCCGGAGTGAATATTGCCTTACCGTAGCATTACCTGGCCGGCATCCCCTGCCATCGGGTAAAGCACGAGTTCTCCAGTCCCATATTGTCCATGATCCGCCCCACCAGCATGTCCACAAGATCGCCGATACAGGACGGACGGTGATAAAACCCGGGGGATGCGGGGAGAATGCCCACGCCAAGACGGGCCAGCTTCAGCATGTTTTCCAGATGGACGGCGCTTAGGGGGGTTTCGCGCACGGCTAAAATCAGATTTTTACGCTCCTTGAGCACGACATCCGCGGTCCGGCAAAGCAAATTGTCCGCAAGTCCGCAAGCGATAGCCGCCAGGGTGCGCATGCTGCACGGAACGACGGCCATGACGTCGGCGCGGAAAGAACCGCTGGCCACCGGGGCGGCGAGATCGTCGTGCGCGTGCAGATAGTCGACGAGCGAAAGAATACTCTCGCGTCCGGCAGCGCATTCGTGTTCCAGAACTTTCCAGCCATACGGCGTGACGATGGCATGGATTTCGTGCCCGCCTTCACGCAGATGACGCAACAACTCAAGTCCGTACAACACCCCGCTGGCCCCTGTAATTCCTACAATAATTCGCATAGTTACCCATCCATGAAAGTTTTGCCATATGAGATCAGTTTCATGTTGCAATTGCTCTCACGGCGCAAAGCGAAATGCGCCGCGCGCCCATGAGGCACAGGCGAAATGTATTTTCGCCGGCTACGCCGAATGGAGCGGTTCAACATTACAATGCCCCGGGTAAAGCTTGCCCGCAAGCATCTCGCGGACGGCGTACTTTTCTGAAAAAGGCCTTGCACGCCTTCAGACTGATGACAAACCCCGTAAAGGCGTGCTTTGTAAAGGCACGCCCGCTCCGGCGCTTTACGGCGGCAGTGAATGCCGCCTGCGCCTTGCGGCGGGCTGTTGTCAAAGCAGGCTTTGTCAACAGCCTCAAGGTGTTGCACGCCTTTTTCCCGTATCGACTGATATCCGGTTGTCTGTTTCACGCGTCGGGCAAATCCTCGTCAAAAGGATGGTGATCCCAAATAATTTTTCCCCTGTTCTTTTTATACTTACGTAACAGCACATAGATTGCCCCCGGACCGCCGTCGCCGGGTTTTGCCGTACAAAATGCCAGTACCACCCGCTTAAAAGGTTCTTGAGACAGCCAGCGCTGTAAAAGCGGGCGAAGCACGCCCACTCCGTCAGGGGAATTTTTTCCCCTGCCCGTGACCACAAGAAGCGTGCGCATGCCGCGTTGGTATGCATTTTTTATGAACCAGGTCAGAGAATCCCTGGTCTGCGCGGCATTTTGTCCGTGCAGATCCAGGTGAGCCTCGGGACTGAACTGCCCGGCGCGCAGCCGGGCGAGAATCATGGGATCGATTCCCACAACGTGGCCTTCCATAAACTCATCACTATGATACAAAGCGAATGCAAAGTGCCCTTCAAGAATATCCCGCAAGGCTTTAGCCGGATCAGCGAAAGGAAGCTTTTTGTTTCTGCCGACCGGGAGAGGCACCTCCCGGCCTTTATTGGCTAACGGAGAGACCCCCTGCATGGATTGCGCGAACAGAAGAGCATCCGCTTGCCCTGCCTCCTCGCGATCACCGCGCGCTACCGCGGGACAATGCCCGGACGGTATGCTCCGCAAGACGTCCGTTCGCTGCTCACCAGCAATCGCCGTCCCATGGTCGCCTGCGGACGACAAGTGACGCCGCTTTTGCCTGGTCGGAACGGCACAAGTGACGCCGCTCGGCTTTTGAACGGAGGATACGGCACGGCAGACGCATACGGTTTTATCCCGCGCCGGACATGCCGCCACTTCAGGCAACACGTCCGGCATAAGAGACTGAGGGGGAAAAAAATCGTCCGTTTGCGACGGATTGTCCGAATCAGGCAAGGCCCGGCGCCGACCACGAACCTGCAAGGGAGAGGCGGAACTCATAGCACTCAGGAAAAGAGCGGAGTCTTCCTTGTCGCTGTCATGCGATGCGGGAGAAGGCTTTTGTCCGGTATGAGACTGCCGCGTAACCTTGGAGGGGGAAGATGGCGCGTTTTTCGCCTGATGCGACGAGGATTTCGGAGCACGGGACGGCTCTTCGCCCTGCCGTCGGGAGGCAAGCAGTTTCGCCATCCGCTGAAAAGGATTTAAAGTATCTTGCGCCATACGAGTCCAGCCGGGCGGAGGGAAATGCCTATCCGTGAAGTTTTCCGGCTCTGGCTTTGCGCAGCCAAGCATACCAATTGGCCAGCCCTTCGCCGGTACGGCAGGAAACAGGCAGGGTGACCAGATCAGCGTTGAGTTTTTTAGCGAATCGTTCCGCTGTATCCATCTGAAAATTCACATAAGGCAGCAGATCGGTCTTGTTCAATATCATAACAGCGGCAAGATTGAAAAGCAGAGGATATTTTTCCGGCTTGTCATCGCCTTCGGCAACGCTGAGCAAAGCGATCTTGTGATCCTCGCCGCAATCGAATTCCACCGGACACACCAGGTTGCCCACGTTTTCAATGAACAAAATGTCCACCGTATCAAGCGAGATACTGCCGAGCGCCTCAAGAATCATGGAACTGCTTAAGTGACAGCCTCCGTTAGTGTTGATCTGCACGGCCTGAGCTCCGGTGGCCGCCACCCGGCGGGCATCATTATCGGTTTGCAGATCTCCTTCTATCACTGCCATGCCGAATTCTTGCTGGAGATCCGTAAGAGTGCGTTCCAACAGACTTGTCTTGCCCGCACCCGGGGAGCTTATAAGATTCAACGCCAGAATACGGCGAGCGGCAAACATGTTTTTCAATTGGCGGGCCAGAGTGTCGTTGGCTTCCAGCAAATTGCGGATGACCGGCACTTCCATGCGTTTTACTCCACTTCAAGATGCTCAAGATATAAGGACTTGCCGCTCAGGACACGATGCCCCAGCTCCCACTCGCAATGGGGACAAGGGGCAAATACGGAGGAGGCAACGGACGGAGGGGAAAACTCTTTTTTGCATTCTCCACAGGCAAGCAGAATCGGCTCCTCATGCAATTCCAAGAGGGCGCAGGCAAATTCCGTATCATGGGTCAATACCTCAAAAGCCATGCTCAGAGCTTCGGGAACGACATTGCTCAACGCGCCGAAACGTACGCGCGCGCGCAGAAGGCGGGAAGCGCCGTGTTTTTTCATTTCTTCCCTGATAATGTGCAGCAAGTTGCTTGTCAGAGCCATTTCATGCATATAACCATGATACGCTAAAATAAAAACAAAGCCAATGCCCTTCCCACAAAAGAAAGTTCACCCACGCAATGAGCTTATAATAGCTTTATATGACATTAAATTAATGTTATTAATTTGAAAATTCTTTCAAAGGAACAAACCCAATTCTACCCAAAACGGCGGACAGGCGGATATGTTTAGCGAACTTCCTTCCGACAGTTGCATCCAGGAGACAGAATACGCTATGATTGAGGCGAATAGAGCAGGCAGCATCCGTCTTTGCGCATCACGCGCACAGCAGTATGTTTCGGCCCTCCGACATGACCGCCGTTGTTAATGAGGGGGCGATTATGGATAACGGTATGATTTCCTCGGGAATATTCTGCTTGAGAGATAAGGTATATATCGACGCTATGCCTGTGCATAACGCCAGCGGTCTTTGGCAGGCATGGAAAATGCCCGACGGGCTTTTCATGGTGCAACCTCTGGATCGGGACAGGATACCCTGGGGTACGGTATATATTCTGGAAGCGCAGGAAGTCGGCGTTATGCTTGTTCCCGTGCCGAATACCGGCGAACACTCTGACGGCAGAAAAGCGAATCGCGCTAATGAGCCGGATCTTCTCGCGGTGTGGTATGAGCAGGCACGCATAGAGCAAGAACACCGTTATACAACTCCTTCCGAAGGCGCTTCAAGAGATAGCGACGCGCCGCAGGCAGCCCCGCCTGCCCCGACACGCCCCCAGAAAGAGCAATCTTCGTCCGATGAACCTCAATTGACGCCCCTCTGGCATCCCGATGAACTTTTTGCCGACGAGGACATAACCGTTTCGCCGCCAAAGGGCCGCCCTCCCAGCCGCAATACCGCGCAACCGGCCGCTCCCAGGCAGCCTTCACCTCGGGGAGATCGTCATGATGCCCGCTTATCCGAAGACTCCTTCAGTGACGACGACCTCTTTTCCGACATCCTCCCTGCATCACCTCCGCCCCGCTCCGGCATGCGGGAGACGGGCAGTGCCGCGAAAGGCAATAAAGCGGATATCACGGAATTTCGCGATAATGACGAGTATGTGGAACAGAGGGCGCAACTGCTTGAAGAACGTATGCGTGGCGAGTTTGACTCGCTTATGCGGAAATTGGACGAAGGGGATAACCCCGACACTGAGCGTGAATTATCCCGCCTGATACTGCGGGGAGCCGGTTTTTCCTGGAAGCAGAAATACATGTTCTCGGAATTCGGCTTTGCTCTCAGGCGCAAAAAACTGTATAAACTCGCTCTTACCAGCCATATGCGCGCCCTCGGCTTTGCCCCGGCGGATGAACATATTCTGTTCAACGTGGCCAGGGCCGAATATGAGCTTGGCAAAGTGGATATGGCTAAAAGCTATCTGGCCAAGGCTCTGGAGGTAAACCCGGCTTTTAGCGCCGCCGAGACCTTTCTTGCCTTTTTAAAAGGCGACGCGAAAAGCAAAGGATAATCGCTCTGGATTGATGCGCGTCTTGTAGTGCCGTAAACGACGAGTGCAGCGTTTCAAAGTTAAATTGCTCTTAAGGAGATTGTTTCCGTCATGAATAAAGGAATTACCGTATTAATCCTGGTTGCGATTGTGGGCGCCATGGGTTTTGTCCTGTATTCGCATACCCGTCACGGCGCCGCCGTTCCGCAAGAAACATCCTCGCCTTTGTCCGCCGCTTCTTCTCCCGGTGGACAAACCGGCGGCCTGAGCAGCCCTTTGCAAGCGCCGCAAGACGGCAGTGGAGGATTACGGCAGATAGATCCGCCCCTGACCAGCGGTAAATCCGGCGTTGACGGCGCGCCGGCGCCGGTGCGGATTAACTCCGGCAACACCGGCATTCCAACGCAGACACCCCCGGCGCCCGCAACGCCTCCGTCGTCGCGACCGACTTCAGCCTCTTTGCCGGGAACAGACGCTCCCTATACGGACACGCCCTTTGCAAGCACGCCGGTCAGGCCCGCCTCCGGCCAGAAAGAGGACAAACAAAGCGCCGTTAGCCGGCCTCCCAGCGGCTCGCCGGAACTTACCCCCTGGGGAACTCCGTCCAGCGCCTCGGTCAGACCGACGGAACCGAGTCGTACAGACGGGACAGATCGATACAAAGGGAAAAGCCCTTCCGGCGAATCCGCATCCTCAAAATGGGAAGATGACGACACTGCGGCCGCTGCAACTCCTCCACCCCCTTCCGCGCCTCAATCGCCTTCCTCCGCTTCTCCCGTTCCCTCGGCCAAGGAACCCGTTCTTTCGGACAAGGATTCGCACGTGCTCAAAACTATCTCCGTGCGGCCTGCGGGGCAGAATATCCTGTTGCGCATAGAGGCGGATACCCCTTTCCCTTGCCGGGCCTTTATCCTGAACAATCCGGATCGTATGGTGGTCGATCTTCCCGGCTCCTGGAAGGGTATAAAAGCCCCCACGATCCCGCAAAACCGTCTGGTCAAGGCGATCCGCGTAGGCGCGCAACCCGCTGGGCCACGCATCGTGCTTGATTTGACGGGCTCCCCCAAGGGGCATACATTGCAGCGCAATGGCAATACAGTTGAGATACTTGTGCAATAGAAACCCTCACAATTGCATTTCGGGCGCCTGTCCGGGCGTAATTAATTGTGAAACGCTCTCTCCGGCGTAACCGGCGCAGGGGCAAAGGCGCTGAGGGCGAAGCAAAAACCGCGTTTTTCAGCAAAACCGTTGTCTCACAACCGCCGTGCCGCTACCTGTGAGACAAGGTGTGGAGCAATGTCGCTCCGCGCTTGAGTTGATGGAAAAGAAGGAAGCTTATGCTCATCGGATTGGATGTGGGGGGAACCCATACCGACGCCGTTCTGGTGGATTCGCAAACAGGGCAATGTGTGGCGGCGGTAAAAGCGCGAACGTATCCCGATGATGTGCTTCCCGGCATTCTTGAGGCGTTGCGAGCAGTCCTGCAAGGCGGTGACTCCCGACGCGCGCGCCGACTGTGTGTTTCCAGCACCCTCGGGCTTAACGCCCTGCTCACGGGCAAGGTGGATAGCGTGGGCATGCTGGTGGTGCCGGGGCCGGGGATGAATCCCCGTCTGTTCTGGGACGCCGATCCTTTGTTCCATGTGCTGGCGGGTTCCCAAGATCACAGGGGTCGCATTGTGGCGCCCTGCGATGAAACCGCGGTGACGCGCATTCTGCGGAACCTGCGCGCCGAAGGAGTGCGCGCCATCGGCATCGTCAGCAAATTCAGCCCGAAAAACGCCGCACTGGAGCAGCGTCTGGCCGCCTTCGCCCGCAAGGTTTTTGAACCCGACGCGCCGGTGATCCTCGGTTCGAAAGTCAGCGGCAGCCTCAATTTTCCCCGGCGTATGCATACTGTCTGGTGCAATGCGGCTCTGGCCAGAGTGAGCAGATCCTTTGCCGCCTCCTTGACGGCGGCTGCTGCAGAACTCGGGCTCAGTTGCCCTGTGACGGTGCTCAAAGCTGACGCCGGGGTATTTTCCGCAGATCATGCTTCGCGGGATCCCGCAAGCGCTATGGGTTCCGGTCCGGCAGCCAGCCTTCTGGGCGTTTGGGCACTACGCCCGCCCTCTTCCGATGGCGTCTCCCCCGCCTCCCGCCCGTCTTCGCCCGACACGCCGGGTTCCGACACCCTGATGATCGATATGGGGGGCACCACGACAGATCTGGCGTTACTGGCTGGAGGCTTTCCCCTGCTGGCCCGAAAAGGGCTGCATATCGCCGGCCGGCCTACCGCGATCCGCTCGCTTTGGACTCGCTCCATCGCTTTAGGCGGCGATTCCAGTTTGCGCTTCGTAGACGGGCAACCCTGCATCGGACCGGACAGATCGGGTCCCGCCCTTGCCTTGCGCGCGCCGGATGAGCAGCCCGCTGATCGCCCCCCTACGCTGACGGATGCCCTGAATGTACTCGGACTGACTGTTCTCGGCAATCCAAAGCTTTCACTGGAGGCTATGCACGCTCTCGCCGCCCTTGCCGGATCTCCGGCGGGCGATCCGCTCGTCTTGAGTGAACTTTTTGTCGCAAAAGCGCTGCATACCGTCCGGCAACACGTGGAAACACTGCTTGAAGAGGTCAACGCCCAGCCTGTGTATACCATCCGCGAGCTATTGGTAAGCGGGGCCTTGCGCCCCCGACAGGCGGCATTTATCGGAGGACCGGCTCAGGCCCTGGCGGTAAAAGCGGCGAAAGCGCTCGGCATGCCGGTATTCGCTCCGGAAAAAAGCGCCTGCGCGAATGCCGTAGGCGCCGCTCTGGCGCTACCTACCCTGACGGCGGAACTTTATGCGGATACCCTGCTCGGGCGCATGAGCATTCCTGATTTCGGCGTGGAAAAAGACATCGGGCGGGAATACCACCTGCCGGATGCGGAACGGGATATGCAGACGGCCTTTGCCGGATTCCGCGCCCGCGATCCCTCCTTTGTCGAACAATTTTCCCCTTGTACGGATGAGCACGGTTGCGGAGAGCACTCCATACAAACGGTATATGCGGAAAGTTTCGCCATGCTTGATGATGAACGGCGGCGCGGCCGCATTCTCCGACTGCGAGCCCAGTTGGCGGCAGGACTGATCCGGACAGCGTTCTAGAGCATTATCAAAGTTAATCTGCTCTAGCCGCACATGCGGTGAAACCTTTGTCTTTTGTAAGGGGAGAAAAGCATGACGATTGCGGAAAAAACGACGCCCGGCACGCCGAAAAGCGTGCGCACCCTCGGCTTGGTTTTTTTTCCCGCCTACGACTGGGCCATTACACCGGATCATCCCGAACGGGAAGAACGCTTGCTGTACACGCAAGATCAATTGCGCGAGGAAGGATTATTCGATATCGCCGGCATCAGCGAGCACAGACCTGACATGGGTCTCATGCGCGACGTTTCACGGGTGCACTTTTGCCCGCCGGGCTTTGATGCCGTGGTGGAAACGCCCCATCTGGCCAGCGCGGGCAGCGCTGTTTCCGCCGGGCGGCTGGTCGCTGGCGGGAGAACGCAAAAAGCCTTTGCCCTGACACGCCCCCCAGGACACCATGCCATGAAGGTGGTGCAAGGAGGCCGGGGCTTTTGCGCCGTGAACATTGAAGCCATTATGATCGAACGCCTCCGGCGGGAATACGGGATCCGGCGCGTGGCTATCGTTGATACCGACTGCCACCATGGTGACGGTACGCAGGATATTTACTGGCATGACCCGCATACCCTGTTTATCAGCTTACATCAGGACGGGCGCACCCTGTATCCCGGCACCGGCTTCAGTACTGAGCTTGGAGGTCCCGGCGCGCGCGGCGCCACCATCAATGTGCCTTTGCCGCCGCAAACGGGCGATGAGGGATTTCTCTATGTTATGAAGCATCTGGTCAGACCGATCCTGGATCACTGGCGTCCCGATCTGGTGATTAATTCCGCCGGGCAAGACAATCATTTTACCGACCCCATCACCGACATGCGCCTTTCCGCCAGGGGATACGCCCGCATGGTGGAACTGCTTAATCCGGACATCGCCGTGCTGGAAGGGGGCTATTCAATCCAGGGCGCCTTGCCTTACGTCAATCTGGCCGTCATTCTCGCCCTGGCGGGCATGGATTACAGCCATGTGATTGAACCTTTGTGGCACGAGGAGCTTGCGCGCACCGCGCCGAAATCCATGGACTACATCGGCGAGTTATGCGAAAAGACCTGGCGCCTGTACGAACACACGCACACGGCTCCGCACGACTATACAAAATCAGGGTATTTCTGGACGCGCGAACGTTCCGTCTATTATGATACAGACGGCATCCGCGAACATCAGCGGGAAGAAGTACGGGACTGTTCCGACTGCCCGGGTTTGCTCGTCATCCAGAGTACGGTCGATTACCGGACGTGGTCCGTGTGCCTGCACCTGCCTCTGGAGGCATGCCCGACATGCCGGGCTGAAGCCGAGGAGAGACGCCGGCAGGCTATCGGTAAAAAACAGCCCGTGGAATACTCCGATCGGGATCAGGATGTGTACGAGCGTTCGTAAGCCCGCCTGCGACGGCACACGCGGTTCCCTGGTTCATTCAAGGCAAAGGTTTGCATCACTTATGCATATACAAGGAATAGGCTATTACGCGCCCGAGCGTATCGTGGACAACGACGCGTTGTCCGCAGATCTTGATACCTCCGATGCGTGGATACGCAGCCGGACGGGAATAAGGACCAGACGTCTGGCGGCCGACAATCAGGCGTGCTCCGATCTGGCGGCTGAAGCGGGAAAAATGGCGATCATCTCCGCCGGTTGTACGCCTGAAAACATCACGCACATTATTGTCGGCACAGTCTCCGGCGACGCCGCCTTCCCCGCTACCGCCTGCCTGCTTCAAAGCAAACTGAAAATCCCCACCGCCATGGCCTTTGACCTTGGCGCCGCCTGCTCGGGCTTTCTATTCGGCATGCAGGTGGCACAGGGCATCATGGCGGCGGAACCCGAAGCGACCATACTGCTGGTGGGAGCGGAAACGCTTTCTCGCCGCGTCAATTGGCAGGATCGTTCCACCTGCGTGCTTTTTGGCGACGGCGCCGGCGCGGTCGTCCTCAAGGCGTCCCCGGACGCGTGTATGCCGCCGGGCGGCATATTCCCCGCCCTTGTCGAAGGGGTTATCTGCGAAGGCGGCGGCGGCGGAGAACTGCTGTGCTGCTATGGCGGCGGCACACGCTACCCGTACCGCCACGGCGATATCATAGGACCGGAATATTTTCTTCATATGAACGGCCAGGAGGTATTCAAACACGCCGTCAGGGCCATGAGCGACATCAGTTCGAGGCTGCTGAAGCGGCTCGGCCGTTCCGTTGAAGATCTTGATCTGGTAGTGCCGCATCAAGCTAACCTCCGCATCGTCAAAGCGGTGCTTGAGCGTTTGCAGGTGCCGGAAGGCAAAGCCTTTCTCAATCTGGACAGATACGGCAACACCTCGGCGGCATCCATTCCCATGGCACTGGCGGAGGCCCATATCCAGGGAGTTATCCGGCCGGGCTTCCGGGTGCTGCTGACTACCTTCGGTGCCGGATTTACCTGGGGCGCGGCCCTTGTCAAATATTGACGGCCAGCCGCGGCGAAGCTTCGCGCACCCCGTCGGAAAGCAAGTACAGTTTCCGCGTTGGGTGACGTGGTTGGGCGCCCCCGGCCGCCACTATACGTGCAAGTCTTGCCATGAGCGAGAAATATGAGCAGTTCGGGAAACAGTCAATTGAGTATTGCGCCCCTTAAATTTCCTTAAATTCCAAATATTTTAGAGAATAAATCGAGTCAGATCGGCATTCTCGCGGACATCGGCCAGCTTTCTCCTCACGGCGTCTTTGTCGATGACCACATGTTCGCCTGCGCGTTCCGGGGCGTCAAAGGAGAGATCCGAGAGAATTTTCTCCATAATGGTATACAGGCGACGCGCTCCGATGTTTTCCGTCTGCCGGTTGGTCGTTTCCGCAAAAGCGGCCACTTCTTCGAGGGCGTCGGGGGTGAATTCCAGACTGACGCCTTCGGTATGCATAAGGGCGGAATACTGGAGGGTCAGCGCGTTATGCGGTTCCGTAAGGATGCGTAAAAATTCCTCCCGGCCAAGGGGAGAAAGTTCCACGCGTAGCGGGAATCGTCCCTGCAGTTCAGGGATCAGGTCCGAGGGCTTGCTGACGTGAAAAGCCCCGGCAGCGATAAAAAGCACGTGATCGGTGCGGATCACGCCGTATTTGGTGTTGACCACGCTGCCTTCCACAATGGGCAGCAAGTCGCGTTGCACGCCTTCTCTTGAAACGTCCACTCCACCCCGTCCGGAGTGCGCGGGAACGGCGACTTTGTCGATTTCATCAATAAAAATAATACCTGTCTGTTCCGCTCGTTCCCGGGCGCGATCCGTAACGGCGTCGTGATCGATAAGCCTGTCCGTTTCTTCCTGCACGAGAATGTCGTACGCCTCCTGCAGTTTAAAATTGCGACGTTTTTTTCTGCCGGGAAACATCCGGCTGAAGGCATCCTTGATCTGCGAGCCCATCTGTTCCATTCCGGGCACGCCCGGCATACCGAACATCTCCACCTGCGGCCCCTCGGAAGAGTCCACCTCCAACTCGACCTCGCGTTCATCCAGCCTGCCGCCGCGCCACATGGCCCGCAGTTTCTCCCTGGTGCCGGGAACGGACGGCGTAAGAGCGCTGTCCTCTCCATAGACGGTCTCGTGCATGCCTGCGCCGGAGGACGGCAGCAGCAGATCCAGCAAGCGCTCTTCCGCCGCCTCTTCTGCCTTGGCCTTGACACGCCGGCGCTCTTCCTCCTGTACCAGGGAAACGGCGACTTCCATAAGGTCGCGCACCATGGATTCCACGTCGCGGCCCACATAGCCGACTTCCGTATATTTGGTGGCTTCCGCCTTAACAAAGGGCGAACCGCAGAGCTTGGCCAGGCGGCGGGCTATTTCCGTTTTGCCGACGCCTGTAGGACCCATCATAATGATGTTTTTCGGTGACACTTCGTCACGCAGACGCGGCTCAAGCTTCTGCCTGCGCCAGCGATTGCGCACGGCAACGGCGACCATGCGTTTGGCGTCGTTCTGGCCGACAATATATTTGTCGAGTTCCTGCACTATTTCGCGCGGGGTCATGGTTGTCGCCATAGGGGAAACGTCTCCTGCAAAACTGACTGTATTGCTGCCGCGTACCCTTTTCCTACGCCCACCTCAGCGTTAACCGCACAACTACAGTTATACGCTTTTGTGGCGGGCGGGAAATGT
This sequence comes from Desulfovibrio sp., assembly GCA_031279825.1. Classification (GTDB taxonomy): domain Bacteria; phylum Desulfobacterota; class Desulfovibrionia; order Desulfovibrionales; family Desulfovibrionaceae; genus Frigididesulfovibrio. The sequence continues at coordinate 38,630 of JAITHT010000087.1, forward strand.
AAGCAGGCATCTCAATCGTAAAATACCGTAGGACACGGGATGCGGGCCGGAAAAGCGCTTCAGGCGCGCCGCCGGATACAGCGCAAGCGAACCGAAAAACGCCTTGTTCGACAAACGATCTCCTCGCGCATTCACAGACCGGCAACGCACGGGATATTGCACTGACCAAAGGAAATACCGGAGTGCAACATGCGCAGGTAGAGGGCGCGGCTGATCCAGGCATCGGTGGCGGCATAGCGTATCTGGCGGGGAGAAAGCTCTTTATTAGCCCAATTGGAACACTGTTCTCCCTTGGAAATGCGCACCCCCAGAAAAGCGGCGGCAAGCCCGCGCAATCCACGATATTCCATACGGTTGTAACTGGCCGCTACGGTGAGATCGATAACGGAACAAGGGCTGAAAGGCGCAAGCTTCGCCAGAAAGCGCATATCGTCATGAGCGGCCACACCTGTTTTAATTATTGCCGGATTTTCAAAAAGACGCATCAATTCGGGATGCAGAGGGATCCACTTCAAGTGGATCAAAAATACCTCGTGTTCCGTCGCCAGTTGGATAAGGGAGGGGCTGTGGATTGTTCCCTTGCTGAAACTGGGGCGCGTTTCCGTATCAAAGCCGAGCACCTTTTCCGCAAGCAGGCGTTGCATGGCGTCGGCCAGTTCCGGCTCGCTGCGTACAAGCGTGGTTTTTCCCGTATAATGGAACAGCGGCAGTCCGTTAATGTCTTCCTTGCTGAGACCCGCGAGCATCCCTGACAACGGACGACAGGGTACAGCGGCGTCTTGCGCGATTCCTTCAATACTGCTTGTCATGGTGGACATAGTAATAAATGTTGACGGACTCAAGAAAAACACGGCATCTGCTCCGGGTTGCCTCGCGCGCCGTATTTGTCCGAGGAATATAGACGCAACATGCCGCGTGAGTAAAGTCATTCCTCTCGGCTTACGCCGATTTTCACAGAAAAATCGCGTTGCGGGGAATCCTTCGGCCTTGGAGGCCGTCCGGGCTTTTTCATGATTATCGACCATGAGACGCAGAATGTCGAAGTCCGACGTATCGGCCAATGACAGCGCCATGCCGATATAGAGCGGATTACCTTTGAAACGTTGCACTCGTCGCCCTTGGCGAAAACAAGTTTTACTTACTCCTCAGTGCACGCAATCGGCCCTTACGCTGCCGGTTGCCAGAGCCTCTTCAAAGTGAAAATGCTCCAGCATCGCCCGGTCGGGATGACAACCGCCCCGCGGGGTCAGCGTCCAAAGTACGCAAATCTCTTGCCGAAAGCTCGGAGAAGACGCGCGGGCCGCTTCCGGCTTGACCTTCAGTGCTCCTGCCGCTACTATACGATGTATTTTCGCCGTACAGGCCGGGCAAAGCGGCTCAAAGCAACAATGCCGTACCAAAAAAGAACAGATGCAACATAAAAATTACCGTACTGCCGTACAATATACTTGAGGAGGCTGTAGTTATGTCTGTCAAAGAGGGGCTGTTGTACACGCCCACCCATGAATGGGTCCGAGTGGAAGATGCTGAAGCGGTCATCGGCATAAGCTTTTTCGCCCAGGAACAACTGGGAGATCTGACCTTTGTCGATTTGCCCGCGGCAGGCGCAATCCTTTCGCCCGGCAAGGAAATGGGCTCCGTGGAATCCGTGAAAGCCGCCAGTGACATATACAGCCCTGTGGCCGGCGAAGTTATCGCGGTGAATGGCTCCCTTGAGAACAATCCGGAAAAAGTCAATATATCCCCTTATGACGAGGGGTGGATGGTGAGGGTGCGCCTGAGCGCCCGACCGGCGGAGTTGCTGGATGCTGCCGCGTATGAAGCGTATGTGCTTGCAACTCCGCACTAATGTTTACTTGCAAAAGTAAACATTATAAAAATCCCGGAGGTTTTGCGCCGCCGAAGGCGGCGTAAGTCGCCTGAAAACAATGTTTTTCAGCCGACGATCCTGTAAAAATATCCGCAAAAATATACTTTGAATTTTTACAATTGGACTCTAGAGCGATCGCGCGAACGCCGCTGCACTTCGTTTCGCGCCGCCGGAGCATGTCTGTAACCACACTCACGTCAAGGGAGTGAAAAGCTCTGATTTCGCCAACCGCGCCCTCATAATCCATAGCGAACGGGGGATAACTGCTCCGGCACGCCCGCTCCTCTGGGCGACGATGCGCGTTTTGGCTGCGGCGTGATTCGTTAGGGCATTGCAGCATTGCCCGCCCGGCGTTTTCTTTTGCCCGCCGTGAAGCGACAATCTCATAGCGAAATTGCTCCAGGTGCGATACCCTTCACGCGGCGAACTAAATGGAGCGTCTCAAAGTTAAAAAGCCCTAAGGAAACGCATATGCCCTTCATACCCCATACCCCGGAAGATGCCGCCGCGATGCTTGAACGCATCGGCGTAAAGCATCTGGACGATTTATTCGCCGACATACCGACCTCCATGCGCCCCCAAAGCTTTGCCTTGCCGGAAGGGCTTGCCGAGCACGAAGTCATGGCCCGGCTTTGCAACCTGTCCGCCGACAATGCGCATGGCCTTATCAGCTTTCTTGGCGGCGGAGTTTACGATCATGCCGTGTCCTCCGCCGTGGACGCCTTAAGCTCCCGGGGAGAATTTTCCACCGCCTATACCCCGTATCAGCCTGAGGCCGCCCAAGGAACTTTGCAAGCCATTTTCGAATACCAGACCGCCGTGTGCCGACTGCTGGAGATGGATGTCGCCAATGCTTCCGTCTATGACGGCGGCAGCGCCGTTTTTGAAGCGGCCATGATGGGCGTGCGCGCCACCAAGCGATCGCGGATTATCGTGGATGAAAGCCTCAACCCTTTGTATCGGATCATGCTCGCCACCCTGAGCGCGAATCTGGACGTGAGCATTACCGTGGTGCCGCACGCCGGAGGTTCTCCCGATATGGCCGCCCTGGAAGCCTCCCTGGACGGCGATGCCGCTGTCCTTGTCGTACAGAATCCCACTTTCTTCGGTACGGCGCATGATTTTACCCCCTTATTCGCCAAGACGCGGGCAAAGGGGACAAAAACCGCCATCGCGGTCAATCCGGTCATGCAATCCCTTCTGAAAACCCCCGGTGAAATGGGGGCGGACGTAGCCGTGGCCGAAGGCCAGTCCATAGGCATGCCCGTGGGCTTCGGCGGACCCTATCTCGGCATCATGGCATGTACAAAAGACATGGTCCGGCAGATGCCCGGGCGCATTGCCGGGCGCACGGAGGATCTCGACGGCAGAATCGGCTATGTTCTTACCTTGCAGGCCAGAGAGCAACATATCCGGAGGGCCAAGGCCACCTCGAATATTTGTTCCAACCAAGCGCTATGCGCACTACGCAGCGTCATTCACCTCAGCTTGCTCGGGCCGGAAGGTCTGACACGCACAGCCGAGTTGTCCATGCAGCGCGCACGGGAAGCGGCGGCGGCCCTGACCTCCCTGCCGGGAGTGAGCATGTATACCGACGCCCCTTACTCCCATGAATTCGCCGTTACGCTGCCCCGGCCGGCTTCGGAGATAGCAGGCGCCTTACTCAGGGAGAATATCGTCGCCGGCCTGCCCATTGCCCGCTGGTATCCCGATCTTGACAAGGTGCTGCTCGTGGCTTGTACTGAAAAAACCGCCTCAGCGCATATTTCCCGGCTCACCTCGGCCATGGGCCGCATATTGACAACCAGAGAGCGAGGCCCCCAGTGAAAACCGTTTTCGCCAAATCCGTGCCCGGCCGTACAGGCGTACTCCCCCCATCTCCGGAACAGTCCGTTTCGGACATGCTTCCCGCCGACCTCCTGCGCCGAAAGCGCCCTGCCCTGCCCGAACTTTCCGAACTGGATGTGGTCAGGCACTATTCCCTTCTTTCTCATCGTAATTTCAGCGTGGACACCAATTTCTATCCACTCGGGTCTTGCACGATGAAATATAATCCTAAATTTTGCGAAACGGCATCCGCGTTGCCCGGTTTTGCCCACACGCATCCGTTGCTGCCCCAGATTGAGGGTGGCGAGCCCTTTGCCGCCGGCTGCCTGAAAGCTGTTTGGGAATGCGAGCGGCTGCTGCGGGAAGTCACCGGCATGCACGCCTTCACCATGCAGCCCATGGCCGGGGCACAGGGCGAACTTACCGGCATTCTGCTTATCGCCGCCTATCATCGGGCCAAGGGAAACAAAAAAACCAAAGTCATATGCCCGGACTCCGCTCACGGCACCAACCCTGCGACAGCCGCCCTGGCCGGCTATGAGGTCGTCAACATCGCGTCTCAAAACGGTATGATCGATCCTGATGCCCTGGCCGCCGTCCTAGATGATTCCGTGGCCGCCCTCATGATGACCTGCCCCAATACCCTGGGCCTTTTTGAAGCGCATTTGCCCCTCATCGTGGAAAAACTCCGGGCGGCGGACGCGCTTTTATACTACGACGGTGCCAATTTCAACGCCATTATGGGTCGCATGCGCACCGGCGACGCCGGCTTTGACGTGGTGCACCTTAATCTGCACAAAACCATGGGGACGCCTCATGGAGGCGGCGGTCCCGGCGCCGGTCCGGTGGGGGTAGCCGAACGGCTCGCGCCCTTTCTTCCCGGCCCGCGCGTGGTGAAGAATTCCGACGGCTCTTTCGGGCTCAACCATGACCTTCCCCACAGCATCGGCAAGATCGCTCCCTTTTACGGCAATTTTGCCATAGTCATCCGCGCTCTTGCCTATATGCTGCGCCTCGGCGGCAACGGCCTGGCCAGAGCCACCTCCTATGCCGTGCTCAATGCCAATTACATGCGGGCAAGATTACGCGATCATCTGGAGATTCCTTACGATCGCGCCTGCATGCATGAATTCGTAGCGTCGGCCTCCGCCTTGGATACTTATGGCGTGCATGCCCTGGATCTGGCCAAGGCATTGCTGGACAAAGGTTTTCATGCGCCGACCATCTATTTTCCGCTTATTGTTAAGGAATGTCTGATGTTTGAACCCACGGAAACCGAAAGCAAGGAAACGCTGGATGCTTTCTGTGACGAACTTATCGCCATTGTAGAACGGGCAAAAAAGAACCCGAGGGAAATTCTGGACGCCCCGTTAACTCTGCCTGTGCGCCGCCTGGACGAAACCAGGGCCGCCCGGAACATGGTGCTGACGGAAGCATGACTGTCGCGCCCGCCGTGGCGCAGGTGGCTGTCCTTAGTCCTCCTTTTGCCACATTGAGTTACAGTTTGCCGGAATATTTGCCATCCTCGGCCTTTCAGCCGGGACAGCGCGTTATCGTGCCGCTGGGCCGGGGTTTGCGTGTCGGGCTCATTCTCGGGCAGGACGTCCGGACGCGGGACGCGGCGCGCGATGCAAGGGGCAGCAGTGACGAAAAACAGCGAAAAGACTTTGTCCTTAAGCCTGTACTCTGGCCCCTGGAACGGGAAGCGCTGATTCCGGCCTTTTACCTCGATCTTGCCGCCCAGCTTGCGCTCAGGCAAACGGAAAGCCCGGGCCGTATTTTAGGGAGCATGCTGCCTGCGGGCCTGCGTAACGCGCAGGTCCGCATCCGTTTTTTCGGCGAAGGACCTCCACGGGAAATAGGCCCATGGGAACTTGCCGGGCTGCATGCGGACGAATTGTCGCGGCTTGGGCGCTTGTGGACGGTCGGTCAAGCCGAAATCCGTCGCCCCGGCGACAACCGTCTTGACCGGGAACTCTGCAGTCTGGCCCTTGATCCTCCCTGGCCGATCCGCCCGGCGGCCAAAGCGCAACGGGCACTGCTGGAATATTTGCATGAACGCGGGGAGGTTTCGCGCCGCGCGCTCGGCAAATCCCTGGGCAAAGGAGCGGCATCGCTCGTGTTCCTGCTGGCCGGACGGGGCATTATACGAGTCCGCCCGGCGGACGACCCAGCCCCGGAAGGATACTCCTTTCCGGCTATCTCTCCTTCCGACGGGGTCTTATGCCTGACGCCGCACCAGCGGACGGTTTTCGAGCCACTGTTGCAGGCTGTCCGTTCAGGCAGGGCGGAAACGCGGCTACTGTTCGGCATTACCGGCAGCGGCAAGACAGCTGTTTATATGGAGCTTGCGCGCGCGGTGTTGACCATGGGCAAGTCCGTCCTGCTGCTCGCGCCGGAGGTGGCGTTGGTCCTGAAGTTGTGGGGAGACGCCAGAGCCTCCCTGCCTGGAGCACGGGCGGATCTTTTTCACGGCTATTTATCCGCTGCGGCGAAAGAGGCTGTTTTTTGCGATCTGGCCGCTTCGGGACACAGTACCCGCCTGCTGGTGGGGACCCGCTCCGCCCTCTTGCTGCCGCTGGACAATGTGGGACTGATTATTCTGGACGAAGAACACGATGCTTCCTTTAAACAGGACGAAGGATTGACGTATCAGGCCAAGGAGGTTGCCTGGTACCGCGCGGAAAAGCAGGGGGCGCTCCTGCTCCTGGGATCGGCCACCCCGGATGTGAAAAGCTATCATGCGGCCATGGCGGGAAAGATTCCGTTGCACCTACTGACAGAGCGAGTGGGAGGAGGAAGGCTTCCCGAAGTCAGCGTGGCGGCGTTGTCCAGGCAGGGGACGGACGGTTCTCCTCTTGCGCCTGAAAGCCTGGAAGCGCTGCTGACCGTAGCGGAAAAAAACGAGCAGGCGGTCATTCTACTCAACAGGCGGGGATACGCGCCTCTTATGTATTGCCTCGGATGCTCCGCCGTCGCCAAGTGTCCGCACTGCGACATCGGGCTTGCCTATCATAAGGGACGGGAACGCCTGCTGTGCCATTATTGCGGCTATTCCGTCCCCTTTCCGTCTCCTTGCGCCGTTTGCAGGGGAATGCACTTTCTGCCCATGGGAGAAGGAACGGAAAAACTGGAAGAAAGGCTTGGCACCCTGCTGCCTCCGGGTACGGGTATCCTGCGGCTTGACAGAGACAGCACCCGCCGTCCGGGGCGCATGGAAGAAATACTCGGCGCGTTTGCCCGCAAAGAGGCGTCTGTACTGGTGGGTACGCAAATGCTTTCCAAAGGGCATCATTTTCCCGATGTGACCCTGGCGATTGTAGCTGACGCCGATATCGGCCTGAATCTGCCGGACTACCGGGCGGCTGAACGCACCTTTCAACTGCTGCTGCAATCAGCGGGTAGGGCGGGCCGGGGAGAAAAGCCCGGTCGGGTAATCATCCAGAGCAGAGACCCGGCGCATTATTGCTGGGAGTATGTGCGCCGAGCCGATTACCATGGGTTTTACGAACGCGAACTGGCATTGAGGAAACGCCGATCCTATCCCCCGTTCACGCGCCTGGCCCTTATCCGCGTTTCCTTTGCCGAGAATGACGCCGACGGGCAGGAAGAGGTCGCCGCTCTAGGCGCTTTTTTGCGCCGGCGCGCCGGAGACCTGGGTCTCGTCCTCCTTGGCCCCGCCCCTGCCCCCTTACCCTTTCTCAAAGGACGACACCGTTGGCACTGCCTGGCCAAAGGACAGGAATGGCGGGCGTTGCGCGCCTTATACAACGCCGCCCTTGACTATTCAGGCAAAGACCGTCTGCGGTTGCGCCTGGATCTTGACCCGGTGAATATGCTGTAATGCCGGTTGGGTAGAGGACGTTTTTCGCTTATAGGCTTATAGGAATCGAAGCAGAGTCCCTTTGAAAATGCTCTGTCAACCGGCAGCGTAAGCGCCGGCTCTCGTGCACGAGGAGTAGGCGAAACCTGTTTTCGCCGAGGGCGACGAGTGCAACGTTTCAAAGGTAATCTGCTCTAGGGAACCGCTGATTTAATCCCCAGTATATGATCGCCAACACGTTGCATTTTCATTATACTCTCTCCATCCATGGGAGGCACCAATGAAACATGCCGGCTTCAGCGACGTCGAATACGGCTCAATGAGCGAAACCCACTCAACCCAAGGAATAAACTCGTTCATGGCCTTGAGAAACTCTTCGCGTTTTGTCGTGCGCTTGCGCAAACCGTATTCGATATCGCTGAAGCTGGGCTGCCGCATGTCCTACCTCCCGTGAAGTAAAGAGAGTATACAAAAAACTCAGCCTATTGGCGATCCTTGGGCGGCGATTAAATCAGCGGTTCCAATAGGCGCCGCCAAGAAAGAGAGGTAAGTCGAGGCTATGATGCAGATCCGTATAGCGTATGTTTTTATTTGCTCTTTTCTGGCTCCTGTGGGCGCTTTCGCCGCTTTTGAGGATGACCCGAAGCTCATGGAGGCCGTACGGCTGTCTTCAGCAGCTTATGAAGTGAAAGATTACGCCCGGGTGAAATCTTTGCTTACCCCGTGGGCGGAAAAAAATGAACCGACCGCTGCTTTTATCCTTGGGCTTATGCTGGCCCGCGGCGAAGGGGATGCCAAAAATGTGCAGGCCGCGGAAAAATGGTGGAAAAAATCAGCCGATGCAGGCAACTCTCTGGCACAATTCAATCTTGGCTATGTATACTTTAAAGGGGCTCTTGGCGCGCAGGATTACGCCAAGGCTCGCCAATACTGGGCTCTGGCGGCAAAACAGGGACAACCTGACGCCCTTTACGGCCTGGGGGTGCTCCAGGTCAGCGGCGAGGGAGGACCCAAGGATATTTATGGCGGCGTCAACAATTTCAAGGCGGCTGCCGATCAGGGGCATCCCATGGCTCAGTACGAGCTTGGACAAGCCTACTTGAAGGGAGCCGGCATCAAGCAGGATAAAAAAAAGGCCAAGGAGATGTTCGCCAAGGCGGCCGCCTTGGGCATGCCCGAAGCTAAAGCCGCCTTGGATGCCTTAGGCGGCAAAGCGGCGGACAAGCCCGCGAAAAAAAACGCTCCGAAACAGGCGTCCAAAAAAGCTAAACTCTGAACTCAAACAAAACCTGCGCATAAAGACCTTCGTCGGCAACTCGGAAAATGCGGTCCTGATTCAGATTTACATGGCCCTGACGGTTTACCTGCTCCTTGCGTACCAGAAATTCCTCAGCCGCCTCGGGCTGTCTGTGCAGCAACTTTTCCAACTTATCCAACTCAACCTGCTCGGCACGGCTTCCCTGGAGGGCATCCTGAATCCTCGACGACGAACAACAGACAACTCCAGCTATCTCAGCTTATTAGACTTGGCAGCTTAGCCGGACAGCAATGCCACTATATAAATCACTTCAGATAGGGAAGAAAGTTTTTTTTCGCGTTCTTTGGCCTTGATCGCCTTTAAGCGTTTACCGTATCAGCAGGGCATAACACCAAGCGCCTACTACAGCCGCCAAGCTCGTCACGAAAAGGATCGCCTGGGAGGCGGCTCTCCTTGCCGAATCCAGCGCGAAGAGCGCACGCTCGAAAGGCAGCGATGCCACGGCACAAAGCAGGCCACAGCAAAATCCCCATATATGGGCGGCGTAATCCACCCGCGCCTCTCCGCTTCCTCCCGTTATGCCGAGAAGCGCCATACCCGCCGCCAGGGGCATGGCGAGGCGGCGGAGCAAGGCAGAGAAAACGCCGCCTCCTCCTCCGGATGCCCCGCTTGACGAAACGACCGGGGGAGGCGGATATGCGGAGCGCGGACAATGACGGGAGGAATCGATCGCGGCCAAAGCGCACAGGCTCCCCATGGCGCCGAACAGAGCTGTGGAAAAGCCCAAACTGCTTGCGTACGCTTCACGGGTAAGGGCGTTACCCGCGTTGCCGAGCACCCCCGCGGCCACAGTCAGGGCAATGCCGAGCCCCAGACCTGCCCGGCGGCACAGGAGGATGCAGAAGAACAGGCCGAAGGTCACATTACCGGCAAGGTGCGGGCCGTCCGCGTGCAGGGTAAGAGCCGTGACGGTTCTCCACCATTCGTGCAGGGAACGCGCGCGATATACGTCCAGACCGAACATGCCGGCCCAGTCCTGCGCGACGGGAGGAAAGGGAGGAGAAGGCAGACGTGCCGGCAGCCAGCCCCAACGCGCGGCATGCCAGATAACGATCAAGGACAGGAACAGCAGAACCCCGGCCATGTTGTCGCCGGCCGGCGGCGCGGCAATCGGCATATCCCGTTCTCCTTCAAAAGAGCGTATTTCGTGGAGAGCGATTTCTTCATAAAGAGCCGGGATATATATGGAGGGGTATTCTCCGTTCGAGAAAAATACGTGAGGAATTTTTTTCGCTTCCAGCACCAGCAGCCATGCATTGAGGCGACGTTCCGGCACGGGCGCTTCCGGAGAAAGCGGGGGGACGAGCGCCCTCCAGTAGCGTGGAACGCGCACGCGGCAAGCAGCGCCGCCCCGATGGAAAGGACTCCGTATGCGGCATACCCTGCCGTCGCGCAGGCGCAACGGAACCTTTGCCCGCGTCGTCCGTATTCCGGCCGGCTTCCTCCTTTGCGAGCGAATGGCAAAAATCAACCTTCCTCCAATCGTGCAAAAAAATGGCTAAGAATAGTATCGGAGACCAGCATGCCTGGCCGCGTCAGGCGTAAATGTCCGGAGCGGACGGCCGCCAGGCCGTTTTTCTGCAGTACGGCAATCAGGGGTTCGCATGCCGAGGCGGCGGATCGGCCGATACGTTGCCGCCAATCCTTGAGAGGCAATCCTTTATTCATACGCAACCGCAACATAAGCATTTCTCTGGCTTTGGCCTCCTCGTTCAGGTCTTCCGCCGAAGACGCCGGGATTCCGTCAGTCACGGCCTTTTGCCATTCCCCGAGATCGGCGGCATTTGTCCAGCGTTTGTCCCCTATTGTGGAAACAGCGGCCGGCCCAAGGCCGAGATACTCTTCCCCCTCCCAGTAGGCGAGATTATGGCGGCACATAAAACCCATGCGGGCATAATTGGAAATTTCGTACTGCATATAGCCCCGACTTTCCAGATATTCCGCACCGGCCAGATACATGGACGCCAATTCCTTTTCCTTCGGCAGGGAAAGCCCCCCCCCGGCATACATTTTTTCAAGCGGAGAGGCGGGTTCAAGGGTAAAGCCGTAGGCGGCGATGTGCTCAGGCTTGAGTTCCGTCGCCAATTTAAGCTGACGCAGCCATTGGACTTGCGTCTGAGCATAAGGGGGCGGACCGGGCAAGCCCCACATGAGATCGATGCTGATATTGGTGAAACCGGCCATGCGCGCGCTTTCAAACGCGGCATGAGCCGCGCGGGCGCCGTGCGGCCTGCCGAGCAGTCTCAGCACCGCATCGTCAAAGCTTTGAACGCCGAACGAAAGGCGATTCACGCCGGCCGCGCGCGCCGCGAACAACCAACCGTCGTTCAGGGCAGAGTCGGGATTCGCTTCGGCGCTTATCTCAGCATTGTCCGTCAAAAGAAAACATGCGCGGATCATCCGCATAATGTCGCCGATGATTGTGCCGGACAGCAGGCTTGGCGTACCGCCTCCGAAAAAAACCGTTTTCACCGGAATCCTGCCGAGATGCTCCCCCCGGAGACTTACTTCCCGAAGCAGACTTGCCGCATACCCGGCGATACGCTTTTCTCCGGGAGCGCCCTCTTCCAGAGGCAAGGAATAAAAGGCGCAATAGGCGCATTTCTTGCTGCAAAAAGGAACGTGGATGTAAAGACGCATGGCTTGCTCATCGCCCCTCGTTTCGAGCAGACTACCTTTGAAACGGGAGCCCTATTGATTGGACAGGAAGTAGCGATTGCTTCGCGCGCCCGTCCGTTATCGTCTCCTGAACAGCGCGCCTAACATCGTTCTGGCTATAGGCAGGAGGAGGGACTTAGCCAGCCCGGTCCACATACGTTTTGTCTCGGCCGCTTCGCGTGAAGCCTGCCTTTCCGCCGCCGCCCTGGCCTTTTCTTCTTCCTTGCGGGCTTTTTCCTCGGCTTTTTCCCTTGCGGTCTGTTCTCTGACCTTCGCCCTGGCCCTGGCCGCGATATCCTTGGCCGAAAGACCCGCATCATGCCGATCCGCCAGCTTTTCCGCGGCGGAAAGCCGGTTGTGCACTTGGGAATAGTAGCGGTATACCAGAGAGTCTCGCGTCATGCCTTTACGCTCCTCCTCGTCCAGAGGACCGATCCGCCCCTGCGGCGGCAGGATGAAGGCGCGTTCGACCCGGCGCGGCGCGCCTTTCTCATCCAGAAATGAAATCAGGGCTTCGCCGATACCCAATTCCATGATGACTTTTTCCGTGTCGAAAGCAGGATTGGCGCGAAAGGTCTGGGCGGCGACTTTTACGGCTTTCTGATCCTTTGGGGTGTAGGCGCGTAGGGCGTGCTGCACACGATTGCCAAGTTGCCCCAGCACGGCGTCAGGCACGTCCGCCGGAGATTGCGAGATGAAATACACGCCGACTCCTTTGGAACGGATCAGGCGGACCACCTGCTCGATTTTCTCCAGCAGGGCTTTAGGGGCCTCGTTGAACAGCAGATGCGCTTCGTCGAAAAAAAAGATCAGCCTGGGCGTATCCGGATCGCCTATTTCAGGCAGGGAGGAGAATAGCTTGGTCAGCAGCCAGAACAGAAACGTCGTATACACCTTGGGCGAGGCCATCAGCTTGTCGGCGGCCAGAATATTGATGACCCCTTTGCCGTCGGCGGTCTGGAGCAAATCGTCGATGTTGAGGACGGGCTCGCCGAAAAAGGCGTCCGCGCCTCCTTCTTCCAGGATGAGCAGGCTTCTCTGGATGGCGGCGACGCTCGCCGCCGAAATATTGCCGTACGCGCCGGAAAGCGCAGTCGCCTTATTCCCGACGTATTCCAAGGTCTTGCGCAAATCGTTAAGATCGATCAATTCCAGCTTTTCATCCGCGGCCACTTTGAACACCATGGTCAGTACCGCTGACTGGGTGTCGTTCAGGGCAAGCAGGCGGGAAAGCAGCAGAGGTCCCATATCGGCAATGGAAGCCCGCACCGGCGCGCCCCGCTCGCCGAAAACATCCCAGAATTGCGCCGGAAAAGCCTGAAAGGCAAAGCCCCGATCCGTGAGGCGGTAGGATGCCATACGCCCGGCAATGCTTTCTGTGGCGATGCCCCTGGCGGCCACGCCCGAAAGATCTCCTTTGACATCCGCCGCGAACACAGGCACGCCCATCTGACTGAATGTCTCGGCCATGGTCTGCAGGGTAACTGTTTTTCCCGTGCCCGTGGCTCCGCTTATCAAGCCGTGACGGTTAGCCATCCTGGGAATGAGGCAGATTTCGTTCTTGCCGGCAATGGCGACTAAGGCTTTTTTTTCGCTGTCAAACATGATTTTTCCCACTTTTGTCGCGTGTTTTTCAAGAAGCGGCGTTTACGCGAACGGCAAACGCGCCGCACCGGAGCCGCCTCCGGTGCGGGCCGAAAATCGTCTTTTCCGGCGGAGCGATTGTCATACATCGACTACCGGACGATGCTATGACTATATGTAGACTATCCATTCTTACCGGTAAACAGTTTTATTATGACCGCAAGCGATGCCGCCCACAGCCTTGCCGTCCGACAGGGGTAAGCGGCAACCCGCGCGCGGCATGGAAACAGCAATTCTCATTATAGCTTTTTTTGATTCGTTCCGGGAGGTTGTATGTCTCCCAGCTAACGATAAATCAATGGGTTGGCGCAACGCCGTCTCCTGCCGGCGAGACGGTTACGGCCATATGGAGAATTGCTGGCATGGAAAGCGATATATTGCGGCTTTATGCAATACGGCGTATTATTGGGGATCAGGCGTTTGACGGTTCCGCGGCCTTTTCCCCCCCGCTCTTCCCGCCGCGCCCGTTTATGGAAAAGTCTCCTGCTCCGCAAGCCTGCTCTGGAAGCAGGCGCGTTTTGGGGCATTGTTCCTGCCATGATGCTCGCGCATCGTTTTGAAGCCAACCAGGGTGTATAATGGAATACTATGCCGTCGAAGAATTCTGGGACCGCGCGGCCATCTCCCGCGCGCAGACAGTACGTCTCAAAAACGCCGTGGAACGGGCCGCGCATTCCCCCTACTACCGGGAAATCTTCGCCGCCGCCGGAATAAGCCATGAAACGATACGCAGCCATGAAGATATCGTCTCGCTTCCCTTCACCTCAAAAGACGATCTGCGCTACGGCTATCCCGATAAATTTCTGGCCGTGTCCACAAAGGCGTTGGTGCGTCTGCACGCCTCCAGCGGTACCACCGGTTCCCCCATCGCCGTTTGCCACACTCAGGACGACCTGGATGTCTGGGCGGAACTCATGGCCCGCTGTATGCACATGGTGGGCGTGCGCAACACGGATGTGTTCCAGAATATCGCCGGATACGGCCTGTTCACCGGCGGTCTGGGTATCCACGCCGGGGCGGAGCGTCTGGGCTGCCTGACCATTCCGGCGGGCACGGGCAACACCCGCCGCCAACTCAAACTCATCCGCGATCTGAACGTGACTGTCCTGCATATCATCCCATCATACGCTCTCTATCTGGGCAACGCCCTGATGGATGAAGGCGTCGATCCACGGTCGCTTTCGCCGCGCATCGCCCTTATCGGCGCGGAGCCGCACAGCGAGGAAATACGCCAGCGCATAGAGTACCTCTTGGGCGTCAAGGCGTACAATTCTTACGGGCTTTCCGAAATGAACGGCCCGGGAGTGGCCTTTGAATGCTTGGCGCAAAACGGGCTGCACGTATGGGAGGACGCCTATCTTCTGGAGGTGATTGATCCGGAAACCGGCGAACGTGTGCCTGACGGGGAAATCGGAGAAATGGTGCTGACCACCCTCGTCCGCCGGGGTATGCCGCTCATCCGCTACCGCACCCGGGATCTGACCCGCATCCTCCCCGGCGACTGCCCCTGCGGCAGAAAGCACCGCCGCATCGACCGCATTACGGGCAGGGTGGACGACATGTTCATCGTCAAGGGATGCAACATATATCCCATGCAGGTGGAACATGTGCTCATGGGTTTTCCGGAAGTCGGCGAGAATTATCTGATTGTTCTTGAACGGATAGATGCCATGGATCAGATGCGCGTTCTGGTGGAAATACGGAGCGAATATTTCGTGGAAGACATGCGCGCCCTGACCAGCCTGCAACGTAGCATAGCGCAACGCCTGCACAGCGAAATTCTGGTGACCCCCAAGGTGGAACTTGTGCAGCAAAATTCCATCCCGCGCGGAGAAGGAAAGGCCAAACGCGTGGACGATAGGCGTAACATAGCATCATGATTGATATCCTCAATATGACCCTGGAGGAACTGACGGACTATTTCCGCCTTGAACTCGACCAGCCGCCGTTCAGGGCGCGCCAGGTATGGAAATGGTTATGGAACAAACGAGCGCGCAGTTTCGCCGACATGAGCGACCTTTCGCTTTCCTTGCGGGCGACTCTGGAGGAAAGAGCCGCTATTATCCGGCCCGTTGTCCAAAGTACCCTGCGCAGTTCGGATGGCACGGTAAAATTTCTTCTGCGCCTGTCTGACGGCGAGTTGGTGGAGAGCGTACTCATCCCTTCGGAATCGCGCCAGGGCAAAGAACGCGTGACCCAGTGCCTGTCCAGCCAGGTGGGCTGCGCCCTGGGCTGTACTTTTTGCGCCACCGGTGCCATGGGCTTTACGCGTAATATGACCATGGGCGAAATTCTCGGCCAGGTACTGGTGGCCCGGGATTATCTGGAAGACGACCCCGACTGCCCGCAACTGCGCAATCTGGTCTTCATGGGGATGGGAGAGCCTTTGCTTAACCTGACGGAAGTCATGAAGAGTCTGAAAACATTGAATAGCGAACCGGGGCTTTCCTTTTCTCCCCGGAGAATTACGGTTTCCACTTGCGGTATTGATCAGGGGCTGCGCCGACTGGGAGAAAGCGGATTGGCCTATCTTGCCGTATCCCTGCACGCGCCCAATCAAGAACTGCGCGCCAGGCTCATGCCCAAGGCGGCGCGCTGGCCGCTGGAATCCCTGATGCAGTCGTTGCGAGCTTATCCCCTCAAAGCGCGCGAGCGGTTGACCTTTGAATATCTGCTTCTCGGCGGAATCAACGATTCCCCGGAACATGCCGGAGAATTGGCCGGACTTATGACGCGCGTCAAGGGCAAGCTCAACCTCATCGTTTACAATCCGGCGGAAGGCACGCCCTACGCGCCCCCGACTCCAGAGGCCGTTCAGGCGTTCGAAAAGCGTCTGCGGAGCAAACACATTACCGCCATAGTCCGCAAAAGCAAAGGGGCGGATATCGATGCCGCTTGCGGACAACTGCGGGCCTCAGCCGTTCAAGTAAATACCGCTGTTGACGAGCGACTATTCCAAAGGCGGGCATCATGACGGATAACTGGGATTCGTATCTGTGCGAGGTGGAAGGCAAACCCGCCTCAATTCTTGTGGATATCGGCGCCGTGAGCCTCGCGCCCGTCTTGCGCCTGCCCTATCTGGCCTATGTGGCTATAAGCGTTGCAAATCCTGACGAGAACGGCTTCCCTCACGGTGAGGAGTTCGATAATCTTTCTTTTCTGGAAGACGCCCTGGAAGACGCCCTGACCGCCGACGAAACCTCCGTCCATATAGGACGCTGCATTACCAACGGCCATTACGAACTTGTTTTCTACGCCGCCGAACCGGCTGGCTGGAACAATCGGGTCGCCGCGATTATGGAACGTCATCCTTCCTGCGCCTGGGAAGCCGACACGCGCTATGAACCGGGCTGGGACAGTTATCTGGGCTTTCTTTTTCCCGGTGAGCAGGATCTGCTGATCATCCAGAATAGGCGGCTGTGCCGTCTATTGCGGGAGCAAGGGGATCTCCCGGGAAAGATCCGTCCCATCCGCCATCGCCTGGATTTTTTCGATCCCGCGGCGGGAAGAACCTTCTGCCGGGCAGCGCGAAAACTCGGTTTTCATACGGAAGAAACGGGCGCGCATGCCGCGCAGGAGGGGCCCGGCGCGGATACGGAAGAAAGCGCCGCCGAGGGAGAAGCGGATCTTATCCGCCTTGCCCTCAACAGGCTGGGAGCGGGACTCCCGACATTCCGCATCTATCTGACGCGCATGGATACAATTGAAAATATTGATGAAATTAGTTTATCCCTTATGGATTCGGCTGCCGAACACGACGGAGAATATCTGGGATGGTCTTGCTTGGCGGAACGCTGAAGACAAGATGCCGCCCCTTGTCCCCCGGTGCGATCCATTCTGCAGCGACTCCGTTATGCGGGTCTGTTACACCGTGGATTTCCTGTTTTTTCAGGGATTTCCGACCCCCTTGCTGGATGTCATGTTCCAATAGGTTGTTCACCCTTCCTCAAATTGGTAAAGCCGCAGTTCCCGCACAAGCGGCAACCACAAGGGCGAGTTGTCCCGGCAACGGCGCAACTTCGCTGTTTTTTCAGCGGCAGGGACGACCTCTCTTTACTATTGACGAGGGTTTGACTAAAGTTATTATCCAGCCATGCATATGGCGTTTTCTGAAACACAATCGGCCGCAAGCCGGAGGATGCCTTGAATCAACGCAATGTTTTTGTTTGGGCGCTCGTGGGGCTGTTTATGTTGGTGGCGTTCAACGCTCTCTATCAACAGCCTCTGCGATCCAATGAGTATACCTACTCGGAATTTCTGAAAAAGGCCGAACAACTGCAAATTACCGAAGTATTCATCCAGGGCAGGAAGCTTTCCGGCAGGCTTGTGGACGGCTCCTCTTTCACAAGCTACGCTCCGGATGATCCCAGACTTGTGGAGACGCTTCTGAAGTCCGGCGTCGCGGTAAAAGCCGGAGCGCCGGATGATTCCCCCTGGTATGTGATTTTCCTGACATCATGGGCGCCCATGATTTTATTGATCCTGTTCTGGGCGTTTTTCATGCGCCAGATGCAGGGCGGCGGCGGCAAAACTATGTCGTTCGGCCGCTCGCGAGCCCGCATGATCTCACAGGAATCGGCCCGTATTTCCTTTGACAATGTGGCCGGCGTGGATGAAGCCAAGGAAGAACTCTCCGAGGTGGTTGACTTTTTATCCAATCCCAAAAAATTTACACGTCTTGGCGGACGCATCCCCAAAGGAGTGCTGCTCATAGGTCCCCCGGGAACGGGCAAGACACTGCTGGCCAAAGCCGTGGCCGGTGAGGCCGGAGTGCCGTTCTTTTCCATCTCCGGTTCGGATTTTGTGGAAATGTTCGTGGGCGTTGGCGCATCCCGCGTGCGCGACCTCTTTGCCCAAGGCAAAAAAAATGCCCCCTGCCTCATATTTATTGATGAAATTGACGCCGTGGGTCGCCAACGCGGCGCCGGCCTCGGCGGCGGGCACGATGAGCGTGAGCAGACGCTCAACCAACTTCTGGTGGAGATGGACGGTTTTGAAGCCAATGAAGGAGTCATCCTCATCGCGGCGACCAACCGTCCTGATGTGCTTGATCCGGCCCTGCAGCGTCCCGGCCGTTTTGACAGGCAGGTGGTGGTGCCTCTGCCCGACATCCGCGGGCGCAGGCATATTCTTGAGGTGCATACAAAACGTACCCCGCTGGCCGATGACGTGGATTTGGATGTGCTGGCCAAAGGCAGCCCCGGCTTTTCCGGCGCGGATCTGGAAAATCTCGTTAACGAAGCCGCCCTGATGGCCGCCAAAGATAACAAAGATTTTCTCTCCATGCCGGATTTTGAAAATGCCAAAGACAAACTCCGCATGGGCAAAGAACGCCGCACCATGGTGCAGTCCCCCGAAGACTTGAAAAACACCGCTTACCATGAGGCCGGCCACGCCATATTGAATGTGCTCCTCCCGGAAACCGACACCCTGCATAAAGTCAGCATTATCCCACGCGGCCGGGCTCTTGGCGTAACCATGTTTCTGCCTGAGGAAGATAAAAACACCATGACCCGGGTAGAGCTTGAAAGCGCCATCGCGGTTTCCTTCGGCGGTCGGGCCGCGGAACTTATCGTTTTCAATCAATATACCACCGGCGCGGCCAATGACATCAAGCAAGCCACCGGCCTGGCCCGCTCCATGGTCTGCAAATGGGGCATGAGCGACGCCGTCGGCCCCATGGCCGTGGGCGAACAAAGTCAGGAAGTGTTTATCGGCCGCGAATGGGTCGCCAACCGCGAACACAGTGAAGATACCGCCCGCCTTGTGGATGTCGAGGTCAAACGCATCATAGACGATGCCATGGCGACGGCCGGCCGCTTGCTGCGCGAGAATATCGACAACCTGCACCGCGTGGCGGAAGCGTTGCTTGAACGCGAAACCTTAACCGGCGATGAAGTCAAACGCCTGCTGCGGGGAGAACCTCTT
The DNA here is from genome assembly GCA_031279825.1 of Desulfovibrio sp. GTDB lineage: Bacteria > Desulfobacterota > Desulfovibrionia > Desulfovibrionales > Desulfovibrionaceae > Frigididesulfovibrio. Next base: position 57,698 of record JAITHT010000087.1, read on the forward strand.
CCTCCGCTGGATTTGCAGAACAATCCGCGTAAACTTGTCACAACCCGACCGCTTTCCCGTAAAAAAGACGCTAAAAACAGCAGACAAGCCTCCCCGGCGGGGGGCGTCAACGAACACGGCGGGAGGACGGATGCAAAAGGAAAGGAGACGTCCCCCGATGCCGACATCTCGCCTGACGGCAGCAGGCAGGCTCCGGAAAGCGCCGACGCGCCCGCCGACGGGCATGTTTCCGAGGCACGTTCCCCTCTGGAAACTGCCGTGAAGCAGCCTTTAACGAGTGAGCGCGACGAGCATCCGGAGGCATCCGGAGAATCCGGTACCGCCGACACGGCGCCGGCCGACAAAAACAAGGATCGCTGATGCCCCCGGCCAGCTTCAAGCAGCATATCTCCTGGCGCATAACAGGAAACAGACGCATCTCCTCTTCTTCGTTTTTCATCGCCGGCATTGTCAACATCACGCCTGACTCCTTTTCTGACGGCGGCAGATATTATACCCCTGCCGACGCTCTGAAACGGGTGCGTCAGGTGGCTGACGAAGGCGCGGATATTGTGGATCTGGGCGCGGAATCAACCAGGCCGGGCGCGCGCGACATCGGCCATGCGGAAGAATGGCGAAGGCTTCAGCCTGTTCTTGAGGGCGCGCTGGCTCTACGGGCGTCCCTCTCCTCGGCGCCTGTCCGCGCTGACGACGCATCGGGAAATCCTCCCCTTGTCGTCTCCGTGGATACCTTCCGGGCGGAAACGGCCGCTCGGGCGCTCGCCGGCGGACGTGTAGCCCCGAAAGAGGGGGCAGATATCATCAACGACGTGTCGGGCGGCGCTTTTGATCCGGCCATGGCCGATGTACTGGCCGAATTCAAACCCGGCTACGTGCTGGGGCATAGCCGGGGTAAGCCTGCCGTCATGCAGCTTTCTCCATACTATGACGATGTCGTGGATGCATTGCTGCATTGGTTCACTACGCGCATGACGGCCTTGGTCAAAGCAGGTCTTCCCGAAGACTGTATCTGTCTCGATCCCTGTATAGGATTTGGCAAGCGTCTTGAACATCATCTGGCCATCTGCGCTGCCCTACCCCGTTTCGCCTGCCTTGGCCGCCCTCTCTATTTCGGCGTCTCCCGCAAAAGTTTTCTCGCTTCTCTGCTCAACGGACCGCCTGACGCCTCTGCCGTACCTCCGGGCAATCCGCATCCGACCCAGCATGCAAAAGACGTCGCCACTCAAGTTGTGATCTCTCTCCTGGCGAACGCCGGAGTGGCCGTTCACCGCGTCCATCGGGTAGCGGATACCGTGGCAACGCGCAACATTCTCAGAAACATGGGCAAATACTGCGAATACAAAAAATGCGGGTAAATCCCCGCTTACACATTCGGCATCCATATACGGAAAAGCCATGTACCCTTCTTTTTTCGACACATTCAGTTTCGGTTGGCGCGATACTCTTGATATCAGTCTGATCACGCTGCTTTTTTATAATATTATCGTCATCGTCAAACAGACACGGGCGGTGACCGCCATTTACGGCTTGCTGCTGATAACCATCGCCTATTTTGTCACTCAGACTCTTGGCCTTTTCAGCTTGAACTGGATTTTGGAAAATATTCTAAGCTCGTTGTTTCTGCTGGTGGTTATTGTATTTCAGCGCGACATCCGCCAAGGCCTTTCTTCCATAGGCGCCAAGCAATTCCTGCCCTCGCTGTTCCGTAAAAAGCAGGCGGACGAGTTTATTCTCGGGATTATTTGCGATGCCGCCGTCAGTATGGCCAAGCGAAAAATCGGCGCCCTTATAGTAATAGAGCGTAATGTACCTCTTGGAGACATTACGGAAAGAGGGGTACGGCTTGACGCCGTTCTTTCCAGGGAACTGCTGGTAAGCCTCTTCTGGCCCAACAACCCCCTGCATGACGGCGCTGTCCTTGTTGCCGGTGCCAAAATCGTAGCCGGCGGGTGTATATTGCCCCTATCTTCAGCCGTGACCAATCGCGATTACGGTACGCGTCATCGTGCCGCTCTCGGCATCACTGAAGAAACCGACGCTATCGTCATCGTGGTTTCCGAGGAACGAGGCGCGGTTTCCCTGGCTGTCGACGGACGCCTCACCGGTACGCTGGACGCGACGAAACTGCCCAGAGTCCTGGCCTCGGCATTGGAGAGACGCCTATGAAACTGCAATGGAAAGAACTGCTTCTTGCCTTTTTAATAGCTGTCGGCATCTGGTATCTTGTAAGCGGCAGCGAAAAAGTGGAATCGCAAATAGAAGCCAGGGTGGACTATCGGGGATTACCCCAAGGGCTGACGGTGCGTAGGGGCATGATCGGCAAAGTTTCCGTGCGCATACGCGTTTCGGTGGGTATGCTCCATTCTCTCTCCAACCGTGAATTCTCTTTTTTCATGGATCTGTCCTCCATCAAAAAAGGAGAAAACGTCCTTCCCATCAATATCAGCTATCTTGCTTTGCCGGGAGGCGCGGAGGTGATAGACATCGTCCCTTCGCGCATTGTTCTTGAGGCGGATACCCTGGAAAGCAAAATGGTCCCTCTGCTGGTAGAAGTTCGGGGAACTCTGCCTGTGGATTACACTGTTGATACAAGCGTTACGCCGGGCGAAGTGAAAATTAGCGGACCGACGACAGAAGTAAAAAAAATTCGGCATATTACCATACCCATGACCGTGGAATCGTCTATTACGCCCGGCAACAGCGAAAGCAGGCACATCGTTCCCTTGCCCGCAGGGCTGGACTGTTCGCCCTCCGAAATCAAGGTGGGCATGCATATCGGCATCAAACGCAAACTTGTGCAGGTTACCCGGCTGGTGAACGCATCCGTTCCGGAGCAGTTCAGCTTGTATATGCGGCCGGACAAAGTGCAGATATCTCTGGCCGTGCCGGAATCACTCGCCGGCAGTCTTTCCTCTGAAGGAAACATCCAAGCGTATGTGCGGCTTGAACGCTTCGAACCCGGCACCTATTCCCTGCCTGTTCAAGTGACTTTGCAGGACAATATTGAACTGGTAAAAATTGAGCCCGCCACCATCTCCATCTCTGTGGAACAGAAACGGTCCACCTCAATGCGGGCACAGCCGGAAAAAGAATCTCCGGGAAAATAGTACGCGGCAACACGAAAAAATGCGCATCAAACTGCGTGCCCGCCGAGTGATTCCAATGCCGGAGACAACTTGCCGGTATTCGACATCGGAGCGCGGCATCCTGCCGCGCCGGCATGCTTCGCATTGTGATAGGTCTTGCCGGAACTGCGCCCCCGGTCGAGGCCGACACATACAAATTGCAGGACGCACCTTGTATATGGGAATCGAACGACAGAGCTGCAAGGCTACGCCACGCCCTCTCACCCTCAGCCTTCTGAAGTACGGCACTATATGAATATACGACTTTTTGGAACAGACGGAATGCGCGGCCGGGTAAACCAATTCCCCATGCAGCCTGATACTGCGTTGCGTCTGGGACTGGCCGCGGGCAGCTATTTTCGTACCGGCAACCGGCGTCATCGAGTGGTTATAGGTAAAGACACCCGCCTGTCCGGCTATATTTATGAAAACGCCCTGACGGCCGGGTTATGCGCCACGGGCATAGACGTATTTTTGGTCGGCCCCTTGCCTACGCCGGCCATCGCGTTTCTGACCGCCAATATGCGCGCGGACTTCGGCATAGTCATCTCGGCTTCTCACAATCCCTCCCATGACAACGGGATTAAATTCTTTGACGCTCAAGGATTCAAGCTCCAGGATCGGGTGGAGGACATCATTTCCGACATGGTGATTGATTCTTCCTGGGAGTGGGATTATCCCGCTCCGGATAAAGTAGGCCGGGCTTTCAAAATAGACGATGCTCCGGGCCGCTACATTGTTTCCATCAAAAACAGTTTCCCCTCGAACCTCACCTTGGACGGCCTGCGTGTCGTTCTTGACTGCGCGAACGGCGCCAACTACAAGGTCGCTCCTATGGCGCTCAAGGAACTGGGAGCCGATGTTGTCGTCATGAACGCCGAACCCACCGGACTGAACATCAATTACCAGTGCGGCTCTCTCTTTCCGGAAGCGGTGGCCGACAAAGTAAGGGAAACTCGCGCCGATATAGGCCTTGCCCTCGACGGCGACGCCGATCGTCTGATTGTCGTGGATGAATGTGGCGAAACGCTTGACGGCGATCAACTCATGGCCATTTGCGCTCTCGATCTCCTGGAAAAAAGCGCTCTGCCGAATAGCTTACTGGTAAGTACGGTGATGAGCAATATGGCTCTGGAAGTGTTCATGCGGGAGCACGGCGGCAGGCTGATACGCACCCAGGTGGGAGATCGCTATGTGGCGGAAGCTATGCGAGAGCACGGCGCCGCCCTGGGAGGAGAGCAGTCCGGACACCTTATTTTCATGGACTACGGCACCACCGGCGACGGGCTTCTGGCCGCCTTGCAACTTTTACGCATCATGCGGGAAAAAAATAAACCTATTTCCGAACTGGCTAAGCTGTTGCGTCTTTTCCCGCAAACTCTTATAAATATATCAGTAAAAAATAAACGTCCCTTTGAGGAAATCCCGGAAATTCTGGCTGTAAAAGATGCCGCTGAATCTGAATTGCATGGACGCGGCAGAGTGTTGCTCCGTTATTCGGGCACAGAGCCTCTTGCCCGGATAATGGTGGAAGGCGAAGACGATATGCAGGTGGAACGCCTGGCCCTCATGATTGCGGAAACCATCAAGCACGTGCTGGGCTAAACCACCGGTTTCCGGGTATCCTTTGTGTACGCCTTTACATTGGGAGTACAGTGAGTGGAAGTCATTTCATAATTCACTATGAAATGACTTCTAACGCCGGCCGAATGGCCGGCGCGCCGCCACAAGCGGCGTGCGCAAGCCGAAAACCGCGTTTTTCGGCGAAGCGATCCTCATAAATAGGCCATTGACCTATGTATGAAATCACTTGTAGTTCGTATTCATCGTATCTGCGGCAGGTTTTTTGTCCAACGGTTTAACCTCCCCAAAGGGGGCCTAATGAATATTCGCAAGGTAATTATCCCCGTCGCCGGCTGGGGAACCCGTTCGTTGCCGGCCACAAAAAATATTCCCAAGGAAATGCTGCCCGTCTACAATAAGCCGGCGGTGCAGTATGTTGTGGAAGAAGCCATTAATTCTGGAATCAACGATGTAATCTTCATAACCAACAGAGACAAAAGTTCTATTGAAGATCACTTCGACTACAACCTGCAACTTGAGGCCGTGCTTGAACGCGCGGGCAAACAGGAGCAACTGGCACTGATCCGGCAGGTGGCTGAAATGGCCAACTGCATATCGATCCGCCAGAAAAAGCAACTGGGGCTCGGCCATGCCGTGCTCTGCGCCAAAGATGTGGTGAGGGCGGACGACGGTTTCGCCGTCATGGTGGGAGACGATCTGCTGTTCGGCATGAATCCCGGCATCCAGCAACTGATAAACGTGGCCGCGAGCGAACGCCTGCCCGTCATTGGCGTTATGGAGGTGCCGCAGGAACGGGTTAACCGCTACGGCATCATTTCCGGCGAAGAAGTTTCTCCCGGCATTTACCGGGTGCACAAATTGGTGGAAAAGCCCAAGGTCAACGAAGCGCCCTCCCGTCTTGCCATCATCGGTCGCTACGTGTTGACCCCTGAAATTTTCGGCCACCTGGAAAAGATACAGCCCGGGCATGGAGGTGAAATTCAACTGACCGACGCCCTGCAATGCCAAGCTGACGGCAAGGGCCTTCTGGCCGTGAAAATCCGCGGCATGCGTTTTGATACGGGCGATTGGGCCGAATACCTCACGGCCAATATTTACTTCGCCCTGCAGGAGGAAGAACTGCGCTACGACCTGATACGCCACCTCAAACCGTTGTTGCCCTGGGATTAAAGAGCCGTATCGTATTTTAATGTACATTTTAGGCACTGAACTCATTATTTCCGGGGGAGCGCCGCCCTAAAAGCACCTCCGGCAAGGGGGGGTAATGTCCCTTGCCGGGGGAGGGGCTCCGCCTCCGCCGGAACATTTTCACTTTGAAAAGGATCCGGCAACCGATAGCGTAAACGTCGATTGCGTGCACGAGGAGTAGGCGAAATTTATTTTCGCCGAGGGCGACGAGTGCAACGTTTCAAAGTTAATCTGCTCTAGGGCATGTTAACGCTATGCCTTTTTGCCCTCTGGCTGCGTCAGATTGTGTCTGCCATCTCGGTCAAACTAGTATGGTGTCTCAGAAATTTGCTTACAAATTTCTGAGAAGATCGCAAGCCGAAAAACGTGATTTTCGGCTTGCTCCCGCCGCCTGCGGCGGCGCGCCGGGCAATACGGCCCTGCGGCTAGTGTCCTAATTTTTAATGCGAATTATGACTCAGGATACTCTACTGTTCCACAATGATATTGCTCTGAAAATTGCTCTCAAACATTCCCGAGGCAAGACTGCCGGCCGCGCATGGCGCGGCCTTTCCGTGTAAATCGAGGATACCATGCAAAAGATGAGACTGTATGATCCGCAATTTGAACATGATTCTTGCGGAGTGGGTTTTGTTTGCCGCCTGAACGGGCAAGCCGGACATGATATTGTGCAAATGGGTTTGCAGACTTTGTGCAACTTGAGTCACCGAGGAGCCCAAGGAGCGGATTCAGGCGACGGCGCGGGCATTTTGCTTCGCGTTCCTCATGCTTTGCTGCGCGCCGAACTGGGGAACGCGCTGCCTCAAGAGGGCTCTTACGGCCTGGGGCAGGTGTTTTTGCCGCCGGAAGAAAAAGTCACAGACCGTTGCCGTGAGCTTATGGAAATAATGGCGACAACGGAGGGTTGGCGTATCGTTGCGTGGCGCACCGTGCCTGTCCATCCCGAGGTGTTGGGAGAAACCGCTCAACGAAATCGTCCTGTCATCCGGCAATGTATCGTTGTGGAGGACGGGCAGACCTCTTCGGATACGGACGCCTTGGAGCGCCGCCTGTACGTGCTCCGCAAATGCCTGACCCGCGCCGTCCAGAAAGCGCATATCCCGGCGGAGGATTTTTACATCGCCAGTCTTTCCTCCCGTACCGTCATTTATAAAGGGATGATGATGGCCGCGCAAATCGCCGCCTTTTATCCGGATCTCACGGATGAGCGTGTGGTTTCCCCTTTTGCGATCGTCCATCAACGTTACAGCACGAATACCTTTCCCTCGTGGCGTCTGGCCCAGCCCTTCCGCTGTCTGGCGCATAACGGAGAGATCAATACCATACGAGGCAACCGCAACTGGTTAACGGCCAGAGAAGCCGGTATCTCCTCCCCCTTGTTTGAACGCGCTCATGCAACAGGACTCAGGGAAATAGAAAAACTCTTTCCCCTCATTGAACCGGATTCCAGCGATTCCGCCAGCTTGGATAACGCCTTGGAATTCTTGACCTGTGGAGGGCGTAGCGTCGAACACTCCATGGCCATGCTTATTCCTCAGGCATGGGGAGAAAAGTACCCTATGGGACCGGATTTACGCGGTTTTTTTGAATTTCATGCCGGTTTGATGGAACCTTGGGATGGCCCTGCCGCCGTTGTCTTTACCGATGGGATTAAAGTGGGAGCATGCCTTGACCGCAACGGACTGCGCCCGGCCCGCTACAGCTTGACCAAAGACGGCCTTCTGGTGTTGGCTTCGGAAACCGGGACGCTGGAACTGCCGGAAGATCAGGTAATCAAAAAGGGCGCTTTGCGACCGGGCCAGATGCTGCTTGCCGAGATAGGCGAGGGAGGCCGCCTGCTTGAAAACGCCGAAATCAAAAACCGCTTGGCCCGCCGACGCCCCTATCGTCGTTGGGTAGCCGAAAACCGCATTGACATACCGGGCTTTTTCAGCGCCAGTACGGATTTCTCCCGTAGCGTGAAAACCTTGTCTTTTTTGCAATGCCTGTTCGGCTATTCCAGGGACGATCTGGATATCCTTCTCACTCCCATGGCGGAAAAAGGCACCGAAGCCATGGGCTCAATGGGGTCGGACATCCCGCTGCCGGTGCTCAACTCCAGACCCCAATCTCTTTTTTCCTTCTTTCGCCAGCAATTCGCCCAAATAACCAATCCTCCCATTGATCCTATCCGCGAACTGCTGGTCATGTCGCAAATGACCTTCATAGGCTATCATCCCAATATATTGCGGGAAGATCCTGAACAGGCCCGCCTGATCAAGCTACGCTACCCCATTTTATCCAACGATGATTTACGCCGCTTGCGGGAACTGCGCCAGAAGGGTTTTAACTGCCGAACCCTGGACAGCACCTTTATGCCGCTGCCCGGAGAAAGGCCGGGCAGTGGTCTGGCCGCCGCCTTGAACCGCCTGGAGAAAGAGACATCCCTGGCGGTGCGTGACAATATGGGTATTATCGTGCTTTCGGACAAAACAGCGGATTCCCGGAAGATTCCCATCCCCGCCCTTCTTGCCGTGGCGGCCGCAGGACGGATACTCCGCAAAAAAGGCGACGTGAACATAGGGTTGATCTGCGAGACCGGCGAGGCGAGAGAAGGCAACCATATGGCTATGCTCCTGAGTCTCGGCGCTTCGGCCATCAACCCATGGCTGGCCTTCGAAACCGTGGCTGATCTCGCCACGCGGGGCGAACTGGCCGGCATTGTCTCGCCTACCGGAGCCATTGAAAATTATGTGCAGGCCCTATGCGCCTGCCTGCGGAAAATCATTTCCAAAATGGGCATTTCCACTTTGCGAGGTTACCGGGGGGCGGTCATCCTGGAAGCGTTGGGATTAGGACAGGGGCTTATAGATACCTATTTCCCCTCCGTATTATCCCGGGTGGGAGGCATAGGGCTGGAGCAGATAGAGCAATCCGCCGTGCGGATGCGCGATGCAGCTATGGAAAACGAAGCGCGCCGCACACGGGACGAAGATGACTCGGAGATTCTGGAAAGCCCACTGCCTGTAGGCGGTGCCTACCGTTACCGACGTAACGGGGATCCCCACCTCTGGTCGCCGGAAGCCATTTCCCTGTTGCACAAGGCGGTACGCAACAATGACGGAGACGCGTACCGGCAATACGCCGGGCTTATCAATCACCCTCCCCATCAAGCCTTCACCTTGCGCCATTTGATGGATTTCGCGCCGGATCCCGCGCATCCACCCGTGTCTCTGGAAGAAGTGGAAGGAGTGGAGAACATCTTGCGCCGTTTCGTCACCGGAGCTATGTCTTTCGGTGCCCTCTCCAAAGAAGCGCATGAAACGATGACCTTGGCCATGAACAGTATGGGCGCTCGCTCCAATTGCGGCGAAGGCGGCGAAGATCCGGCCCGTTACAAGCCTCTGCCGGACGGAGGTTCGGTGCGTTCCGCCATCAAACAGGTGGCCAGTGGCCGCTTTGGCGTTACGCTGGAATATCTGGTCAACGCGGGTGAACTGCAAATCAAGATCGCCCAGGGTGCCAAACCCGGCGAAGGAGGACACCTTCCAGGGCATAAGGTGAACAGGGAAATAGCCCGGGTGCGCCATTCCACTCCGGGAGTCTCTCTCATCTCGCCTCCTCCGCATCACGACATTTACTCTATTGAAGACATCGCCCAGCTTATTTACGACCTGCGTCAGGCGAATGACGCGGCCAGAGTTTCAGTCAAACTGGTTTCAGAAACCGGCGTAGGTACCATTGCGGCCGGAGCGGCCAAGGCTAAAGCCGATACCGTGCTGATTTCCGGTTTTGACGGAGGCACCGGCGCCTCTCCCCTTTCGTCCATCATGTATGCTGGCTGCCCTTGGGAAATGGGTCTGGCCGAAACGCAGCAAACTTTGATCCTCAACAATCTGCGGGAGCATGTGCGCCTGCAGGTGGACGGCCAGATGAAAACCGGACGCGACGTGGCGGTAGCCTGCCTTCTGGGTGCCGACGAATTCGGTTTCGGCACGGCTGTTTTGGTAAGCATGGGCTGCATCATGATGCGTAAATGCCATACTAACGGATGCCCGGTGGGAGTCGCCACGCAGGATCCGGACATGCGGGCAAGATTCGCCGGCAAGCCTGAACATGTCGTCAACTTCTTCCGCTATATAGCCGAAGAGGCACGGGAAATTATGGCCGCGCTCGGCTACAGGACCATGGCGGAAATGACCGGTCAGGTGGAGAGGCTTGTATTCATGCCCGCTCCAGCCTTGCCGCAAACCGATTATCTGGATTTTTCCGCCCTGCTGGCATCGCCGGGCGAGGGACCCAGGCGCTATACCGGCCCTGATGCGGCTACTAACCCGGCAGGACTGGGCCTTGACGACGAATTGCTGCCGCAGGTGGAAGCAACGCTTAAAAACGGAGCGCGTTTGGAACGGACGCTTGTCGTTCGCAATACGGATCGCACGGTGGGGGCCAAAATATCTTCCCGTATCGCCCGCGCGTATGGCGCGGAAGGATTGCCGGAAGACAGCATAGTCCTTAATCTGGAAGGCGCGGCCGGGCAGTCCCTGGGAGCCTTTGCGGCCAAAGGGATAACTTTGCGCCTTCGCGGCGCGGCTAATGACTATGTGGGCAAGGGACTTTCCGGCGGGCGCATTGTGATAGCCCCCCCTCCTGCCGCCCCGGAAGATTTGGCCGCAAATAACATTATTGCGGGCAATGTCGTGCTTTACGGCGCCACGGGCGGCGAAGTCTATCTGCGCGGCCGGGCCGGCGAACGCTTCGCCGTGCGCAACAGCGGTGCCAAGGCTGTGGTGGAAGGGGTAGGGGACCATGGCTGCGAATATATGACCGGCGGCAGAGTCGTCATACTCGGCCGCACGGGCGTTAACTTCGCTGCCGGAATGTCAGGGGGCATCGCCTACGTGTATGATGACGACGGACTCTTTGACAGCCGATGCAATCTGGATATGGTGGATCTTGATCTCCTTTCCCCGGAAGATGAGGAGGAACTGCGGAATCTGCTTGAAAGACACGCCGCCTTTACCGGCAGCCCGCGCGCCCGCGCCGTCCTGGCGGATTGGGAGATGGAAAAAGGCTCCTTTATTAAAGTCTTCCCCATGGAATACCGCCGCGCGTTACATGAAATGTCCCGCTCCTGCTAAGCATGAAGAAAACCTGGAACGATCATGAACAAATATCGGTCTGTCACTGAAAGAATACACGATTTCCGGCCTGTGGAAATGCATCCTGAATCAGATTGGCTGCATGCCGAACTCAAGCATTGCCAGGATTGCGGCATACCTTTCTGTCATGCCTGCGGCTGCCCGCTGCTTAACGCCATACCGGAAATCAATGCGGCCGCTTTGGCCGGGCGATGGGGTTCTGCTCTTTCCCGCCTGCTTTCCACCAGCCCCTTTCCGGAATTTACCGCCCGCGTTTGCCCGGCCTTGTGCGAGGGATCCTGTGTTCAGGGCCTGCACGGAGAGGCGGTGCCTTGCCGTCATGTGGAATTTGCCGTAATTGAACATGGCTTTGCGAACAGGCTGATACGGCCCCGTCCCCCAAAACAGCGTCTGCAGACGCACATTGCGATCATCGGCTCCGGCCCTGCCGGTCTGGCCGCCGCATGGAGTTTGAATCAAGCCGGTTTGCGGGTGACGGTGTACGAGAAAGACGCCCGCCCGGGCGGTTTTCTACGTTACGGTATACCGGATTTTAAACTGGAAAAAGAAGTCATCAACCGACGCGTTGCCCTGCTGGAAGAAGAAGGCGTCATCTTCGAATGTAACGTGGCGGCCGGGGAGGACATCTCCGGGCGCTTTCTGCAAAACCGCTATCAGGCGGTGATACTGGCATGCGGTGCCAGACAGAAACGCGATCTGGCCATAGCGGGACGCTCTTTGGCCGGCATATATTTTGCCACCGATTATCTCAGCGCGCAAAACCGCGCCCTGGCGGGAGAATCGCTTCTGTCCGACGCGTATAGCGCCGCGGGTAAACGGGTTATCGTCATAGGCGGCGGCGATACGGGTTCCGATTGTATGGGAACGGCTTGGCGGCAGGGGGCAGCCTCCGTCTGCCAATTGGAAATACTGCCAAAACCGCCGAAGACCCGCGCCCCGGAAAACCCCTGGCCCGAGTGGCCGCGCGTATTACGCTCCTCCAGCAGCCATGAAGAAGGAGGAGAACGTCGCTGGAGCGTCACTACCAACGAATTTTTTCCGGCGCAGGACGATAGCGTAAGAGTCGGCGGCGTGCGTTGCGCTGAGGTTCAGTGGATAAACAAAGACGGACGCTTATCTCCTGTGCCTGTGGAAAACTCCGTTTTCACTCTGCCGGCGGATCTGATTCTCCTGGCTATGGGGTTTACCGGGGTGGAAAAAAGCGCCCTCTTGCCCGGCTTGGGACTGGAGTTGGATGCAACCGGGAGTTTGCCTTGTGATGCGTCAGGCCGCCTGCCTGCAAACGGCGTTTACGTCTGTGGCGATGCCGCTCAAGGGCCCTCTCTGGTGGTCCGGGCCATAGCAGACGGCGTAAAGGTGGCTGACATCCTTATGCGCGACCTTTCCATTTTTTAGAGCATATTACGCCCTTGATTGTCGCTTGACGGCGAGCAAAGCTGAGGAGCCATCCTTGCGACCCTCGAAATCGGCTCGCTTTGCCGAAAAGTTGGAGGCGGAACGGGAACGGGCATCGGAGCCGCAACGCCAGATGTTCCAAATGAGATAAGGAACCGCTGAACAATTGCCCGGTGGCGGGGCGGCTTTGTTTCAGGCAGTAAAATTTCCGAAAAAAGGGGGAAAATCCGGTAAAAATTGCCTCATTTACTCTCGTTTTGTACCTT
>JAITHT010000001.1 GCA_031279825.1 Desulfovibrio sp.
CGGCTACCGCGATCAGGAAACCGGAAAACGCTACGAGTTTTTGACCAACCACTTTCGGCTTTCGGCAAAAACCATCACCGACATTTATAAAGATCGCTGGCAAATCGAGCTTTTCTTCAAAGAAATCAAGCAAAATCTGCGCATCAAAAGTTTCGTCGGCAACTCGGAAAACGCAATCTTGATCCAGATTTACACTACCCTGACGGTCTACCTGCTCCTGGCGTACCAGAAATTCCTCAGCCGCCTCGGACTGTCCGTGCAGCAGCTTTTCCAACTCATCCAGCTCAATCTGCTCGGTACGGCTTCTTTCACGTTGACCAAACCGTAATTCGCAAGCTGCTGTACCCAGACTTCAAAAAAGCGCCGCGTGGTTGAAAACATGGCCGAGATGGGGCAGGGTACGGCCACGGGCCGGAACGAACGGCTTTGTCGTCCCGCCCCAGGCGGGAATACAGAAGCTTTTCAAAGTGAAAATGCTCTGTATTGCGCCGCAACGAACCTTGGACGCATCCGCCCTGACACCCACTGCCGTCCGGGCTTGTCTTATGCCGGAAAAACGGATAGGATATATACATTGCCCCGTCATGCGGCGGTATTGTCCGCCGGCGCCCTTTTTACGGGAAAAGCCCGCCTTTCCGGAGCCCCCATGCTGGTACAAGAATGGATGACCAGAGACGTGATTGCCGTAGCGCCGGACACTTCTATAATGAAAGCCTCGCGCCTCATGAAAGACAACAGTATCCGCCGCCTTCCCGTCGTGGATCAGGAGCAGCATGTAATCGGCATTATTTCGGACAGGGATATCAAAGAAGCCTCGCCTTCCAAGGCTACCTCCCTTGATGTACACGAAATGTATTACCTTCTTTCCGAACTGAAGATACACGATATCATGACGAAACATCCTATATGCGCCAAAGAGACCGACTCCATGGAGGCTATGGCCTTTATCATGGCGGAACAGCGCTTTGGCGGCATGCCTGTCGTGAATGCGGAAAGCAAACTCGTCGGCATCATCACGGAGAGCGATATCTTCAAGGTGCTCGTCGCGATAACCGGAGTGCGCATCGGCGGTATACAGCTCGCCTTTGAACTGCCCGTGACCCCCCACTCCCTGCGCCCCATATTGGACGCTTTGAAGGAACTCGGTGCCGGCTTTGTTTCCATACTCACATCGCAAGAAAGCAATGACGCCCCTTTCCGGCGGGTGTATATCAGACTTCGCGCCCTGGATAAGGAAAAAGAACTCGCCATAGTCAGTGAAATCAAAAAAAATTTCCCTTCCCTGCTCTATTGGGAACCGGGAATGAATAATACATAATCCAGGTCTCGGCCCGGATGCCCTGTGGCTTCACACCGGACGCAACGGTAGCGTAGCGCCTGGCAAGGCTTTTTTTTGCCCTAAAAAAACGCCATCCGCGCTTGTATTTTTTGTGAGCATACGGTAAAATTTCAATGTTTCGACGGAGCTGTCCCCCATGAGGACAACTCATTACGTAAAAAATATGCTATGCTTCATGCAATGGACAAAAACGTTGCTTTTTGTTTCGCGGTTTGTAACCAATCACTGTTAAGTAGTATCGTCCAAGGAGGACACGATGGCTGAAATCAGTTATAAAGGGAAAACATTTGAAATTGATGAAGACGGTTTCCTGCTGCATTTCGATGACTGGGCTCCTGAGTGGCTGGAGTATGTGAAGGATTCTGAAGGCATCAGCGAAATCACCCCTGATCACCAGAAAATCTTGGACTTCCTTCAGGACTATTACAAAAAGAACGGCATTGCTCCCATGGTGCGCATCCTGTCCAAAAATACCGGTTACAAGCTCAAAGAAGTCTACGAGCTTTTTCCGTCAGGCCCCGGCAAGGGCGCCTGCAAAATGGCCGGCCTTCCCAAGCCCACGGGTTGTGTCTAAACATCCTGTGAGTATCACCGGGATGCCCTCCTGCGCTTTTAAGTGTCCTCCTGTTCAGGGGGGCACTTTTTCGTTATCACGGCAAGAAGCGACGGGGTCCGCGCTATCCCCCGCAAGGTGTGACGCATTATTCCCGCAACAAACGACAACGTATGCCATGCCATGAGCTCAACCATTCGGCGGTACTCTCTCCCGCTGAACTCCTTGAGCGTCTCCGCGCTGTCCGGGCGCGCAGTCAATGTATCGTCTTTACCAACGGCTGCTTTGATCTCATTCATCCTGGACATGTGGATTTGCTGGACAGAGCGAAAAAACAGGGGGATATTCTCGTCCTTGGCCTCAACAGCGACTCTTCTGTGAGGCGTCAGAACAAGGGAGCAGATCGACCCATCAATCCCTTCGCCGTCCGCGCCTTTGTCTTGGCTCATCTTTCTTCCGTGGACTACATAACGGAATTCCATGAAGACACTCCGCTGCAACTTATCCGCGCCATCCGACCTCACGTGCTGGTGAAAGGCGGAGATTGGAGTCCGGATCGCATCGTCGGACGGGATATCGTGGAGGCGGACGGCGGCAGGGTACTTGCCTTGCCGCTCTTATCCGAATACTCCACCACACGCCTGCTCGCAAAAATCCGCTCCGCCGCAGGCTAATCCTTATTCGCGCCGGCAGCGCTCCGGCGAAAAAAGGCAGCGGTTTACGCGGACGGCGCTTTTTTTCTTCCGGCTCTTGTCCATATTCCGCCAAATGGCATATAGAGCATCAGGCATACATGTAAAGGCTGATGTTTAGCCCCGAAGAAGTAGCGGAGTAGGCGGAACTTCTTTGCACCGTAAACGACGAGGGCGGCGTTTTCCAATCCGCCGGAGGCATTCCATCCATGAACGAAGCCCGCGTGCTTTTGGACTACGGTAGCGGCGGCAAGGCAGCGCACCGGCTGGTAACGGATCTCTTTGTCCGCCATTTCTCCAATCCTATTCTGGCGACGTTGAACGATGCGGCCCTGCTGGAATTTTCCGGTCAGTTTGCCATGAGCACAGACGGATACACCGTGGACCCGCTGGAATTTCCCGGCGGCGATATAGGGCGCCTTGCGGTGCACGGCACAGTCAACGACGTATCCATGCTGGGAGCGCGCCCGCTGTACCTGAGCTGCGCCTTTATTCTGGAAGAAGGATTGCCCATGCCGTTGCTTGAGCGCATAGTCGCGAGCATGGGAGAGGCGGCTCGGGAGGCAGGTGTGCGTATTGTGACCGGAGATACGAAAGTGGTGCCGCGCGGGGCTGCGGACAAGCTGTTCATTACCACTACGGGAATCGGCGAAATTATCGCCAAACCCGCTCCATCCGGCAACGGGGCAAAAGAGGGAGACGCTATTCTCCTTTCCGGCAGTGTGGGAGATCACGGACTGACAATACTTGCGCAACGCGAGGGATTGTCCCTTGACGCCGACGTCGCCAGCGATTCGGCGGCCCTGCACCACATGGTTGCAGCTTTGGTTACGGAAGTCGGCGATATTCACGTCCTGCGAGATCCAACGAGAGGGGGACTGGCGACAACTCTGAACGAAATCGCGCTGCAATCAGGCGTGGTATGCGCCGTACGCGAAGCCGATATCCCGGTGCGGCCGGGGGTGGCTGCCGGCTGCGCGGTACTTGGCCTTGACCCTCTGTACCTTGCCAACGAAGGGAAGTTGCTTTGCTGTGTACCTGAGGAAAAAAGCGAAGCGGCGCTTCACGTGATGCGCCGCTTCGCCGAAGGCCGCTATGCCGCGGCTGTCGGCAGGGTAGAAGCCCCCGGCGGTAAAACCGACGCCGGCCAGACGCTGCTGCAGACCCGCCTTGGCGGCAGACGTCTGCTCGGAATGCTTGAGGGCGAGCAACTCCCGCGCATCTGCTAGTGTTGCGTCCTTGAAATAAATACATGGAACCGCTGATTTAATCGCCAGTATATGATCGCCAACACGTTGCATTTTCATTATGGAAACGCTGAATAATAAAGCCTGCTTGACTTCATTATTCAGCGTTTCCATAATGATTTCATAAATAGGCCAATGGCCTATTTATGAGGATCGCTTCGCCGAAAAACGCGGTTTTCGGCTTGCTCACGCCGCTTGTGGCGGCGCGCCGGACTTTCGTCCGGCGTCAGAAGTCATTTCATAGTGATGGGATGGTCCCGCCCGCACAAAGCGGGTAGCATTGGGCATAGCAAAACCTATGCAAGGAGACCATCACTATGAAATGACTTCTAGTAAAAGCACAAAAACAGCCCTCACTGTTGGCAAAAAGGGCAATATACGGTCCCCCTCCCGGCAATGCGGGCGCCGGCAAGAGGTCTTCGACAGGATACACAGGGTTGCCCTTTCCTCCCGTAAACAGCGAAACTGTTCTGGAAAGCTCCTGCTTGGCCGTAGGCATCCCGGTAATTACGGATGGAACTGCCGCGTTCCCGGATGGCGCGGCGCAATACCCTCTGAAGCGCCTCCGTCAGGGCATCAAGGCGTTCCATACCGAGATCGGAGACGTGGGCACGCGGATGGATTCCGGCATGGAACAAGGACTCATCCGCATAGATGTTGCCGATGCCGGCAACTGTCCTTTGATCGAGCAAGGCGGCTTTAATGCTGACTGTACGTCCTGCAAAGACGTGGACGAAATGAGCGGCCAAATCTCTCGGGCTCATTCCCAAAGGTTCCGGCCCGAGAGATGCCCAGAAAGGCCATGAGTCCAAAGCGGCATGCCGCATAATACGGCAATAACCAAAGGTTCGCATATCGTCAAAGAACAGTCTGCAACCATCGGAAAAATCCGCAATCAACCGGGTATGTTTTAGAGGAACAGACCCGGCCGCATGGAGGAAAAGGCCGCCGGTCATTTTGAGATGAAAAATCATAAGCAATTCTGCCTCAGCCCCACAAACTGCCGAAGGGCTAACCGGTGCCAGGAGAAACAGCAGGAGTTTCGCCCGCCGGAACACGCGCGATACAGCAAGGCATCCTCCGGCTCCCGCCTCCAGAAGAGGCAACAATTCCAGCCCGCTTTGCAGGACCTTCGGGTAAAGCGGACAAACGGAGGTAACGGCGCGACCGATGATTTGCGGTGCCAGGGTACGTACTATGGTTTCCACTTCAGGCAGTTCCGGCATAACGCGCCTCTGTGCAATTATGGAATATGCCCTGCATGACAGAATGTCCTTTTGCCGTTTCACCGGCTTTTCCCTAAAAGATGAAATCCGGATCACACCATTGCTGTCCGGCTAAGCTGCCAAGTCTAATAAGCTGAGATAGCTGGAGTTGTCTGTTTTTCGTCGTCGAGGATTTGTGGCGGTGTTCGAGTTTCTGAAAAACATGTCTGGGAATCAGAGATAGCGTCTGGGAGAAAAGTGTATTATGGTGACTCAAGTCAAAAATCTCCTTGTGTGGCAAGATGTTCCGCAAACTCTTCATACTACATCCCGCTGAGATTTTGGACTTTTTTCTTACCCATTAGCCGGACAGCAATGGGATCACACGGTGATTTGCCGCTTTCGCAATCTGCTGCTTGAAAAAAAGTGCTGAAAAAAAAACTTCTGGATGAAATTAAGGAAACGCTGAATAATGAAGTCAAGCAGGCTTTATTATTCAGCGGGGCAGCAAAAAACCATCAAAGTTGCTGCATTTGAGCTGAAATTCCTTCTATTTTCTTCATTTTGTGCCCCTTTTCCAAAAAAAAGGCGCACGTATCCTCAGGCCGGCAGTGGCATGCCGGCCCGGATGCACATCAAGGGATTTGCGCTGGTGAACAGCATATGCAACCGATGCGCATTTTTGGCCAGGCCACGGTAAACTGTCTTACTATATCCGAAGAAGCGCTTGATAATCAGAAACGGGTGTTCAACCTTGGAACGGATCGAGGACTTGCGCCGCTCAATCCGCTTGGCGATGCCATGCTTTTCCGGCAAGTGCCGAAATGTGAGCAATGTGGTGGCGTCCGGCGCCCGCTCGTCGTTCATGAACCAGCGCAAGGAATAACCGTCGTAGACGGCATCTTCAATACCCTCATCCGACAGGTTGCACCAGCACTGCAAAAGGTACATGCGCAACATCTTCTCAATGCCCGTGGGCGGACGTCAGAGCCGGCCACTCGGATAGTATGGCTCAACGCAGGGCACCCATTCTTCCCGGGGAATGAACTCGTCCATAGCCTTCAGAAATTCTTCACGTTTTGTCGCACGCTTGCGAAAGCCGTATTCGACGTCGCTGAAGCCGGCCTGTTTCATTGGCGCCTCCCATGGATGGGGAGAGTATAATGAAAATGCAACGTGTTGGCGATCATATATTGGGGATTAAATCAGCGGTTCCTTAACTCCAGAAACGCGTTCTCTACCAAGTGTCGAAGGCGATAGAGATACTTGTCGTAATCCCGAGGCGCTTTGCTGCCCTTACGGGGAGGGATAACCGGGTTGATGCCGCACTCCTCAAGACTGTTTGCAAAGGCATCACTGTCATACCCTTTATCGGCCAACAGGTTTTCAGCATCTATCCCCTCGACAAGCTTGTCAGCTTGTGTGCAATCCGCAACGGTACCCGCGGTAATAAACATTCTGACCGTATTTTCGGGAAGATACCACAAGGCTCTATAAAAGTAAGATCAATTGACGACACTTCCTAAAATCTTTTGAAATCACCGACATAAGGGTTATTACGCCGCTCATCGCCGATGCTGGTGGCAGGACCATGACCGCTATACACCCGGGTATTTTCCGGCAGAGAGAAAAGACGCTCCCGAATGGACCTTTCCAGAACAGTCTGATTGCCGCCTGGAAAATCCGAACGGCCTATGGAACGGTAAAACAGCGTGTCGCCGGCAAATACCGCTTCCAATCCGGGGAAATAGAAAGACAGGCCTCCCGGCGTGTGCCCGGGTGTGGGCAGGACATCGCACCGTGCGTCCAAAAAGGAGTGCTCTCCATGCTCAATACCCTGAAATTCAAAAGATTTCACCAGGGGCATCCCCCATACTCCACCGCGCCCCAATTCAGACTGCAGCAGATAACGGTCAGCCTCCGAGGCGTGCACGGGAACTCCAAAGGCTTCCACCAGTTCCTGCACTCCCATGGTATGATCAAAATGCAGATGCGTACACAGAATATGCGTCAGATTCAGGCCGCGTTCCTTGAGATACATGATCACTTGAGAGGATTCTCCGCCGGGATCAATGACGATGCATTCCCTATCGTCATGCACAAGACAGCAGGTGGTTTCCAAAGGGCCGAGGAAAAAAACGGCAATGTGCATACGATCTTTCGAATATGCCGGTTTATTCTTCATATACGGCTCCGGTGGAGGCGGAAGTCACCTGGCGGGAATAGCGGCGCAACAACGGGGAGTCTATGCTTTTGCGCAAGGGGGTGAATGCTGCCAAGCGTTTTTTCAGTTCGTCGTCATCCACCAGTAAATCAAGCTTGCGGCCGGGAATATCGATAAGGATGCCGTCGCCGTCTTGAATCACGCCGATAGGGCCGCCGTCCGCCGCTTCCGGAGAGACGTGCCCTATGGCGGCTCCACGGGAACCGCCGGAAAAACGGCCATCGGTAATCAAGGCCACATCGCCGTCGAGGTTCATACCGGCAATAGCCGAGGTCGGCGTAAGCATTTCGCGCATTCCGGGTCCGCCGCGCGGGCCTTCGTAACGCACGATCACGGCGTCTCCGGCCTGTATTTTCCCTCCAAGTATGGCGGCCACGGCATCCTCCTCAGAATTATAGACTTTGGCGGTGACCGTACGGGTCATCATGGACGGCAGCACCGCGAACTGTTTAACCACGGCGCCCTCAGGCGCAAGGGAGCCTTTCAGTATGGCGATGCCGCCCTCTGCCGAATGCGGATCGGACAAAGGGCGGATGATCCGGGAGACGCCCTTGACGGCCCTGATGTTGTCAAGATTTTCCGCCACGCTTTTACCGGTGACGGTAAGCGGCTCGCCGCTGATCAGGCCGCCGGCCAGAAGCTCCGCCATGACGGCCGGAATACCGCCGGCCTCATGCAGATCCTGGATATGATCCTTGCCCGCCGGAGAAAGTTTGCACAGGTTGGGCGTTTTGCGGCTGATTGTATCAAAGAGGGCCAGAGAGAGGGGGATTCCCGCCTCGCGGAATACAGCGGGCAGATGCAACACTGTGTTGGAGGAGCCGCCCAGAGCCATATCCACGGCCACGGCGTTGGCTGCGGATTTTTCCGTAACGATATCGCGCGGCCGGATATTGTTTTTCAGCAACTCCATAACTTGCATGCCGGCCTTTTTCGCCAGGCGGATGCGATCGGCCGCGACCGCCGGGATGGTTCCGTTGCCGGGCAGGGCCAGACCGATGGTTTCCGTCAGGCAGTTCATGGTATTGGCCGTGAACATGCCGGAACAGGAGCCGCACCCGGGGCAGGCGTGCTCGATCAAATCCTCAAGTTCATCATCATTCATGGAACCGATGCGTATTTTGCCCACAGCTTCAAAGACCGAGATCAGATCGGCCTTTGCGCCGCCCCCTTTGCCCGCGAGCATGGGGCCGCCGCTCACCAGTATGGAAGGAATATTCAGGCGCAGCATGGCCATAAGCATGCCGGGAACGCTCTTGTCGCAGTTGGGAATGAGGACCAGAGCGTCAAAGGGGTGCGCCGTGGCCATCAACTCTATGGAATCGACGGTGATTTCCCGGCTGGGTAGAGAGAACTTCATCCCCGCATGATTCATAGCCAGGCCGTCGCATACGGCGATGGAGGGAAACTCCATGGGCGTGCCTCCGGCCATGCGGATCCCCGCCTTGGCGGCTTCGGCGATTCTGTCCAGATGCAGGTGGCCGGGAACCACTTCATTGGCGGAATTCACAACTCCCACAAGCGGGCGGGCCATTTCTTCCCGGCAGAGGCCAAGCGCGTAGAGCAGGGAACGATGAGGCGCTTTTTCCAGGCCATGGGTCATGCGTTTGCTTCGAGATGGTTCCATTGCGTATCCTTTTCTTGCCGCATTAAAAGAGTATCGGGATATTACTGTCCGCGCACGGCCAGCCAACTGGCGGCTATTCCCATACATGTAGGCGCAAGCAGCAGGGCAAGCATCAGTTGCCAGGGTAAAAACTGTATTTCCATGAGTAGCGGGGGGAAATTAAGCACATCATGCACCTGCATGTGAACCAGGAAGAGCAGACCAAGCGCCAGGAGTCCGCCGGAAAGGCTCAGCGTTGCGCCGTTGATAATCAGAGGCGTACGAATATACCAGTTAAAGGCGCCTACCAGTTGGAGAATTTCTGTTTCATGCGAGCGCGCCATTTGGGAAAGGCGGATCGTGTTGCCCACCAGCAGGCCGAGCGTCAGGGTAAGAAAAGAGATTGACGGCCACATGACGTACTTGCTGACCTTGCGCCACGCCCTGCCGAGTTCGTCTTGCAGGGGAGTAGCTACCACGCGGGAAACTCCCGGCTGGGATTCCAGAAAAAGCGTGGTTTCGCTGATCCAGCGCTCAAGGTTGCGGTTGTTGGGCGCGAAGGATATCAAAGCGGTAGCGGGTAGGGGGCTTTTTTCCGCCAAAAAGGGAAATTCTTTTTCCAGAGAACCGCTGGTGCGGCCGAGACGTTTGCCCAATTCCTCCAGAGCCTCTTCAGGGGTGAAGGTCTTGACCCCCAGAAATCCCGGAATATGCGCATACCCCTGCCATTGCTCTCGAATTTGGCTGATATCCGTACCTCGATGCCAGTACACCTGAAAAGAAATTTCGCCGCGGACCATACCGAGTTGCTGATTCAGGGTTACCAAAGCCATAAGAAAGAGGCCGGAAAGGAAACACACCAAGGTCACGGCAGCCAGAGTGGATGCCTGAGCCCAGGGGTTTATCCCAAAATCCCGTATTCCCTGGAGAAAAAGTCGCAATAGTATACGCTTCACGACCTATCCCTTCCATCGCGTCTGTCGTGCTCCGCCTCGTCCGCCCGTACATCATCGGCGTTTGAAGCTCCCGGCCGAACAGGCATGGCATCGGGCCGGCGGAAGATGTGCGCGCCGGGCCAGTTGGCGTTGGTAATCATGCCTTGTTCCAGGCGCATGATATGCGCACCGGGATGCCGACGCATCAAATCTATGCTGTGGGTGGCGAAAAGAACAGTGGCTCCGTAAGCCTGAAACTGCTTGAACAGTTCCACAAGCCGGAGAGACAGTTCCGGATCAAGGTTGCCTGTGGGTTCATCCGCCAGCAATACTTGGGGGTTGACCACGAATGCGCGGGCAATAGCCACGCGTTGCTGTTCTCCTCCCGACAATTCACCGCAACGGACGCTTAACCTGCCGTCGAGCCCCAACGCGCGGGCAACCGCCCTGACCCTGCGTTCGATATGCTGAGGAGCAAGCCCCCTGATGTCAAGAGGCAAAGCGATATTCTGCTGTACCGTCCGCAAAGGCAATATCTTGAAATCTTGAAAGACAACACCCACTTGACGGCGTAGCGAGGGTATTTGTTGCCGCGTGAGTCGTTTCACATCAATGTCCGCCATTCGGACTTCTCCCCGCTGGATGGACAGGGATCCGTGCAGGAGGCGCAGCAAGGTAGTCTTGCCCGCTCCTGACGGGCCGGATAAAAAAACGAAATCGCCTTTTTCCAGGGAAAAGGTGCAATCTTTCAGCGCCCAATAGGGACCAAAGCTATGTGACAAATGTCTGACGTGAATCATGGATTATCGGGCCTTGTGCCGCCTCGCTCATAAATATACGCAGTGTGATGCGGCATCCCGCGAGACGGAGGCTTAATCGCCGCGCCGAGCTTTTCACTGTCCGGCTATCCTGCTTGCGGATCCGTTTCCCGCAGCATGAGACCAAGTTCCCGCAACTGCCTGCTACTGGCCGTCGCCGGAGCGTCAGTCAGAAGGCAGGTAGCTTTTTGCGTTTTAGGAAAGGCGATCACGTCCCGGATGGAATCTTCTCCTGCCAGGAGCATAGTCAATCTGTCCAAGCCGAAAGCTATGCCGCCGTGAGGGGGCGCTCCCATTTCCAGAGCCTGGGTCAGAAAGCCGAACTGTCCTTCCGCCTCCTCTTTGCTCAACCCCAAGGCTTCAAACATTTCGTTCTGCATGCGGATCGTGTGGTTGCGGATGGAGCCTCCTCCCACCTCGGTGCCGTTGAGTACCAAATCATAGGCCCTGGCCAACACCCGCGCCGGATCTTGCGTCAGCGCGCTCAAAAAACCTTCTTGGGGAGACGTGAAGGGATGGTGACAGGCCACATGGCGCTTTTCCTCCTCATCATATTCAAAAAGGGGAAAGTCCGTGATCCATAAAAAGTTATGGGAATCTTTGCCGGCAAGCCCCAATCGCTCGCCCAGGCGCACTCGCAGGTTGCCGAGAGCGGCGTTGACCATGGCCGGTTCGCCGGCCTGAAAAAAGACAAGGTCGCCGCCGGTCAGCCCAAGGGTTTCTGCCAATCCTGCCCGTTCCGCATCAGAGAAAAATTTGGCAATGGGGGATTGCCATTCCAGAATGTCATTGCGCCCTTCGACAGGCCGGAGCTTGATCCACGCTAAACCTTGGGCGCCGTATATTTTTACGAATTCGGTATGATCGTCTATCTCCTTGCGCGTCATGTGTTCTCCTCCCGGTACGCGCAGGGCCTTAATCAGAGCGGCCGAAGAAAAAAGACGAACATCCGACGCATTGAGAATATGCGTAACATCCCTAAGGCGCAGTTCAAAGCGAGTATCAGGCTTGTCAACGCCGTATTCGCTCATAGCCCGCGCATATGTCATTCGCGGCAGAGGCAACGGCAAATCCTTGTTCAAAAGCTCCTTTACCACGGCGGAGATCAATCCTTCAGCCATGCCCATGATCGCCTCCTCGTTCACAAAAGACATTTCAATATCTATTTGCGTGAACTCAGGCTGGCGATCGGCGCGCAAGTCCTCATCCCGGAAACAGCGTGCGATTTGAAAATAGCGATCAAGCCCCCCCATCATGAGGAGTTGTTTGAACAACTGCGGGCTTTGGGGCAAAGCATAAAATTCACCGCGGTTCACCCTGCTCGGCACGAGAAAATCTCTTGCTCCCTCGGGGGTGGACTTGGTCAGGTACGGGGTCTCCACTTCAATAAAGCCGAGAGCATCAAGATAGATACGGGCTGAATGCACAATCCGGTGGCGGAGCATGAGGTTTCTGGTCATACGCGGGCGTCTCAGATCCAGATAACGATACTGCAAGCGCAAATTTTCAGCCGCCTCAATCCGATCGTCAATGATAAAGGGAGGAGTCTTAGCCGTGTTGAGCAATTTCCAGGAGCGCACCACCACCTCGATTTCTCCGGTGGGCATGTTTGGGTTTTCCATGCCTTCAGGCCGGGGGCGCACATAGCCTTCCAGGGCGATGACATATTCCGAACGCAGGATATGCGCGTTTTCATGAGCATTGGGCGATACCTCAGGAACAAAGACCACTTGGGTCAATCCGGTACGGTCGCGTAAATCCGCAAATATCAATCCTCCATGATCCCGGCGGAACTGCACCCAGCCGGCCAGACGCACTTCCACGCCCAAATGCGCGGCGGAGAGCTCTCCGCAGGTATGCGTACGGGAGAAGCCTCCCAGCGGCTTGATATATTGCTGGTGTTCCTGCTGCAAGTCCTGCTGTTGCGTCTCAATGCTCATAAAGATTTCTCCGCAGTCGCCGTTGTGGCGAAACTTCACATTAGAAAAGGGAAGGCGCTCATGACAACAGCCGGGGAAAAGTTTGCCGGCAACACGCGCCGTAGCGGCAAAGAGAATTACCGATAATTGCCTTTGCGCTGTTTTTGTAACTTGTCCTCATACCGTATTTCCGCCCAGTCTTTTAATGAGATCAGCGGTATGGAAACCTGATCTCCGCTGCCCATGTGTTTGATAATGACGGTGTGCGCCGCAAGCTCGTCCTCACCCATGAGCAGGCAGTAGTCGGCATTACGACGAGAAGCCTGCCTGAGTTGGCTTTTCATGCTCTTGGCCTCAAAAGACAGTTCTCCGGAAAGATGGGCTTCTCGCATGGTCTGCGCCGCCATAAGCGCGGTATCGGTGGCATCAGGAACAAGGACAGCGATGTAAAAATCCGGCTTGGCGCCGCTATCCTGCCGTTTGTCCGCCAGCATCAGGGCCAGACGTTCCATGCCGCAGGCAAAGCCGATGCCGGGAATATCCGGCCCGCCGAGTTGGGAAACCAGCCCGTCATAACGTCCTCCTCCCGCAACCGACCCTTGAGCGCCAATGGAGGAAGAGACCACTTCAAAGGTGGTGCGCATATAATAGTCAAGGCCGCGTACCAGCCTGGGGTTCAAAGAGTAAGGAGTGGAACTCTTGTCAAGAATGCCGAGCACCACTTTGAAATGCTCGTTGCATGTTCCGCAAACATGGTCGAGGATTCGCGGCGCTCCGGCAGTGTGTTCCCGGCAGGACGGAACCTTGCAGTCCAGTACCCGCATAGGGTTGGTTTCCATGCGGCGACGGCAGTTTTCGCACAGGCTCGCCGGATCCAGTCCACGCAGAAACTTCGCCAGAAGTTTGCGAAACGCCGGCCGACACTCGCCGCAACCTAGGGTATTGAGTTCCGGTCGCAATTCGCTGAGGCCTAATTCGCGAAAAAAATGCATAAGCATGAGCAAAATTTCAGCATCAATCTGAGGTTCATGCGCGCCCAGGCATTCGCAGTCAATCTGGTGAAACTGGCGCATGCGTCCTTTTTGCGGGCGTTCGTAGCGAAACATCGGGCCGAAGGAAAAGACCTTGCTTATGTCTTCGCGGGCATGGCAATTATGTTCAATATACGAGCGCACGATACCGGCCGTGGCCTCCGGCCGTAAGGTAAGGGAGCGGCCCTTGCGATCCGGGAAGGTGTACATTTCTTTCTGTACCACATCCGTTTCCACGCCTATGGAGCGGCAGAACAATTCCGTATATTCCATGATAGGAATACGTAGTTCGCCGTATCCGTATGCACTGAAAATTCGCCGCGCGGCGTCTTCCATAAAGGTGTAGAGCCTGCTTTCCGGCGCGTATAAATCGGCAAAGCCTTTGATGGTGCTCATATTGCTCATAAACGGACAATCCCCGGCTTTCAGTAGACATGGGAAAAAAGAAAAAATATTCCATACGGACATGATTGTCAAAAACAGATACAAAGCGCAATCTTACACGCACCCCTTGCAGGGAAGTCGGAGAACGTATGCCTGTACTGGAGCACGGGGCCGCCGAAGCGGGCCTACAACCGCAAAAGACGCGGGCATGGAGAAAGGGCGGTCTACTGCTCCGGGCGTCGGGCGCATTCCGCGTCCCGGCCTGTCAGGATGTCGAGACCGTGCTTAAGTTCGTCCAGGATATAGTTCAGACATTCCTCCACAGCGCGAGGACTGCCCGGCAGATTAACGATGAGAGTTTCGCCGCGGATGCCCGCCGCCGCGCGGGTCAGCATGGCCCGTCTGGTGATGGCGAGGCTGAAGGTGCGCATGGCTTCGGGGATGCCTGGACACTGGCGCGTAACTACAGCCAGAGTGGCTTCAGGCGTTACGTCGCGTTTAGAAAATCCCGTACCGCCCGTCGTCAGGACAAGATCTATTCCGCCCGCATCGGCAAGGCGCGCCAACTCCGCGCTGATGGCAGATTGTTCGTCGGGCAGCACGGCATAGCGAGCCACATGGTATCCGTGCGTTTCCAGAATGGAGAGGATCGTCCGACCGCTTTCATCTACGCGTTGTCCGGCGGCACCCTTGTCGCTGAGTGTCAATACGGCGGCCGTGTACGAGCGGGGGCATGCGCTGTCGCTGTCGGGCCTTTGCCCGCTAAGGACTTGGGCAGATCCGGAAGGGATGGCCTCTTGCGAAAATGCCATATGCCGTCCGGAACATTCGGCGGCTTCTCCGGCATGGTTTTCAGGCAGGAGCACGGTCATTTCGTCTCCTGTTCTGATAATGCCGCCGCGCAGGACGACAGCGAACACTCCCTGTCCGGGCATGATGCATTCCCCCATACTGTCAAAAATCCGGCAGCGGGAGTGGCACTCCTTGCCTATTTGGGTCAGTTCCAGCAGGATATTACCGCAAGCAAAGCGCGTGCCTATGGGCAGAGCGGCGAAATCGACTCCCCGTACAACTATGTTTTCGCCAAAGCAGCCGAAAGGGGCGACGGCGCCTTTACGGCGGAAGTCCTCAATACGCTCCAGGGAGAGCAGGCTGACCTGACGGCGCGGGCTCCCTGCGTGCGCGTCGTTTTCCAGCCCGTAATGCGCAACGCACAGCGCTTCGGGCACAGGTCGTTTGGCGATCCCTTTTTTTTCGCTGATGCAAATAGCAACGATGGCGCCCATAACGTGATTTCCTTTTTTGCCGAGGCTGGGTTCAACCGCCGAGATGGTTCATCAGAAAGGGAGTCTCTTCGCCGGAAACCGCCTGCGCGGCGAAGTTATGCGTCCTGGGTTTGGTCTGTATAGCGTTTCGTATGGCCGAAGACAGCCCGGCGTCGGATACGCCCGAACGAATCAGAACTTTCAGATCGCAACCGTCCTCATGGTGCAGGCAGGTTTTCAGAAAGCCGGCGGATGTCAGTCTGACTCTGTTGCAGCGCTCGCAAAAAACATGACTGAGAGGGGCAATGAATCCTATGCCGCCGCAATGCCCGTCCGCGCGCAGATATTCCGCCGGGCCGTTGCCGATGCGTTCCCGAAAAGGAGTCAGGGGGCCGAAAGTTTTTTCAAGCATGGCCTGAACTTCAACCCGGAGGATTCCGGCACAGTCTTTGCCTCTGCCCACAGGCATCAACTCAATGAAGCGAATATGGCAGCCTTTGCTCATGGCATAGCGGGTCAGGGGCACAATTTCTGCGTCGTTGATTCCTTTAAGGGGTACCATGTTGATTTTGAGCCCTATGCCCGTGTTGCGCGATCTCTCCATAGCGTGCAGGATGTCGTCCAGGCGGGCATCGGAACGGGTGACGCGGCTGAAAGTTTCCTGGGTAAAGGCGTCCAGACTGACTGTGATGCCGTCCACTCCCGCTTCGGCCAGTTCGGGCACAAGAGGAGCCAACAGCGCTCCGTTGGTGGTCAGGGACACGCTGTTTACGCCGGGCAGCGTTTTCAGTTTCCGGATAAACGCCACGGCATCTTTGCGGCAGAGAGGCTCGCCTCCGGTAATTTTATAGCGGCTGATGCCCAGCGAGGCGGCGATACGGCAGAGATGCAGCAATTCTTCATAGCTCAAAATTTCCGCATGCGGTATATAAGGCGCACCTTCGGGCGGCATGCAGTAAAGGCAGCGAAACGAACAGCGATCCGTCAGCGATACGCGCAGGTAGTCAATGCGCCTGCCGCGACTGTCGCGAATGCCGTTCCTCTCAGCCTCCCGTCCGGTCATAATCACCACTTTTACCTCCGGATTTTTTGAGCAGGCGCACCCCCGTTATTTCCATTCCTTTGTCCATGCCCTTGCACATGTCATACACGGTAAGCAGCGCGACAGACACACCGGTCAGGGCTTCCATCTCCACTCCGGTACGGTTCCGGGTCTTTACGGTACATTCAGCTCGAATACTGTCGTCGCCGCTCATTTCCAGATATACCCGGCATCCGGTCAGGGACAGGGGATGGCAGAGGGGAATAAAGTCCGGTGCGCGTTTGGCGCCCATAATACCCGCCAACTGGGCCACGGAGAGAACATCGCCTTTAGCCGTCGTTTTCTCGCGCACTGCAGCCGCAATACGGGGAGATATCCGGATGCTCCCCTCGGCCGTCGCGCTGCGCTCGGAGATCTCCTTACCCGACACGTCCACCATCAGCGCATTGCCGTCTTTATCCATGTGCGTTGACATATAGTTGCCCCGTCAAAAATTCGATAGCGGCTTCTCCGTCCGGGGTGGCCGGACAGCACAAGATACCGTAGCAGGGATTGCTCCGTTGCGCCATAGATAACGGAAAATACGCCGAGAAGATTCCGGGCTGGAGAGTTGCAACAGGTTGCGTACACCCTCCTGCCGGCTTTGAAGCCGGAGATTTTTTGCCAAGAGCCGTGCGGGGTAAACAGACGCAAAGATAAGGCTGTTGTCAGCGGAGAAACCATGCCAATACCGTTTTGCAACTCCCCTTGACTTTTTTTTATTTTTAGTTTTTCCCTAGATAGTGAGAGCGCAACCGTTGCCATAAAAAATTATTTCGGCATTTCTAGGGATACCGGGTCCGCCATGTTACAAACACGAATGACCAAGCAACGCGCCGCCATCCTGGAGATTTTGCGTAGCGTCCAGTCTCATCCCACGGCTGACGAACTGTACGAGATGGTACGTAAGAAATTGCCCCGCATCAGTTTGGGAACCGTATACCGTAATCTCGAATTTCTCAATAATGCCGGAGAACTTGTACGCCTTGAGCGGGCAGGCATGCAGAAGCGTTTTGACGGTAATATCACGCCCCACCACCACGTCCGTTGCAAACGTTGCGGCAGGATAGGCGATGTTTTCTTTCCCTCGGATAGGTCCTTCATATGCGATGCCCAGACTCAGGACTTTATCATCCATGACATGGATGTGGAGTTTACCGGTCTGTGTCGCCTCTGCGAGGCGCAGATGCCTGATTGTCTTGAACTCGCTGAGTGACTTCCGGAATATTTTACTGAGCCGCTTCACTCGGCGTGTACGGCAAACATACATTTTGCCAAGCCGCGTGAACGGGCGGTAGCGCTTTGCGCTATCACCGTCAGAGCATATAAAAACATTGCTCTGACGTCTTTCCTATGTAGACTGTCTACAAGTGATTTCATAAATAGGCCATTGGCCTATTGAGGATCGCTTCGCTGAAAAACGCGGTTTTCGGCTTGCTCACGCCGCTTGTGGCGGCGCAAAATCCTTCAGGATTTTATAGTGTTTATTTTTGCAAGTAAACACTGGCACTTGACGCTTCACATAGAGATATGATGATTGAACCGGCATGAAAAACGGTCTGCCCAATTCTGAAACGCGTGGGTCATGCTGAAAAAATACGGTACAGATCCATAATCAGGAGGATCAGACTGTGAAAACGGTATGCTATGTTGGTATGGATGTCCACAAGGGTAATATATGTATCGCCTACGCCAACGGCACAGACGAAATTCGGCACCACGGTACCCGATAGCAACGCCACGCTGGATGCGGTTGTTCTCGTACATTGTATTGTAAAGGCGTAATTGTCTCAAACGGTCGGATGCGCCGTTTTGACTTTTTGACACAAGACACATAAAAGGGTGCGACTACAAGCGCACGGTCGAAGTCCTCGTTGGCGACGGATGCGCCAAGAGGATACTTTTCGCCTTAGGGCATGTTAACACGCCCTAAGGCAAACGCATACAATTTGCGCAGAGCCTCAACCCGGCCTGCCCATTAAGGAGAAACACGCATGACGGCGCATTCGGAGCAGAGCATTCCGTCCGTATTGTCAACCCTGCAGGCCGAGGTGCCATCAGAAGCGTCCCCCATGCTGCAGTTTTTGATCCGGTACGCCCGGCTTATCGTAATCGGCATTTTATGCAGTATCGCGGCCATTGCCGGTTATTGGCTGTACACTTGGCAGACGGACAGACAGACCGGCGCCGCCGCCAGAGAATTAGGGAGTATCCTGATTGTCTCGGACGCCGGACAACGCCTGAACAAGCTTGAAACCTACCTTGTTTCCGCTCCGCAAAGCATGCGGAACACAGCCCTGTTCGCCGTGATGGAGAGTGCGCGGCAGTTGCAGGACTACCCGAAGCTTTACGCCGTATGGAAAGACATAGGCGAGATCGATCCCGTTCTCAGAGTGCCCGCGGGATTCGGAATGGCCTCCGCCCTGGCCGCGCAAAACAAGTATATGGAGGCCGTGGCCGTTTTGGAGGGGGTGTCCGCCTATACAAACCGAAGGGAGACATTTGCCGTCAACAGCCAGATCATCGCCTATGCGGAGGCTTCCGGCGATTATGCCCGCGCCCTCGCGGCTTGCGGCGTTTTGCTTGAAAGTCCCCAGGCGGCGGGGGAAGTCACCTTTTGGACGCAGAAAAAAGCGGAACTGGAACGGAAACAGGCGGAAAGCGGCAAAACCCCCGGCAGTCAGACACCGTAAGTCGATGCTTCATAACGAGTGAACCTCTGAGAAAATCGTCTATCGGTCAGTTAGGAGGATATATGCACCATCCCCTGCTTGCTCCCGAGGGAACAAAAATGCTTTTGTTAGGGAACGAGGCCATCGCACGCGGAGCCCTGGAGGCCGGCGTCATGCTCGTAACCTGCTATCCGGGCACGCCTTCCTCAGAAGTGCCGGACACCTTTTATTCCCTGATGGAAAGCGGCCGTTTTCTTTTGGAATATTCCGTCAATGAGAAGGTGGCCTTAGAGGTAGCCGGAGGTGCCGCTCTTGCCGGCGCGCTTTGCCTTGTCACCATGAAGCATGTCGGCGTAAACGTGGCCGCCGATCCCCTGCTGACCATGGCCTATACCGGCCTGCCCGGCGGCCTGGTCTTGCTTTCCGCCGACGATCCCGGTTGCCATTCCAGCCAGAACGAGCAGGATAATCGCTATTACGCCCGCTCCGCCGGTTTGCCCTGCTTTGAGCCGGCCAGTGCCCAGGAAGCCAAAGATATGACCAAGGCGGCCCTGCTGCTCGCCAGACGCATACAGCAGCCTGTGCTCCTGCGCACCACGACCAGAGTCAACCATTTGCGCGGCCCCGTCGTCTTCGGCCCACTGCCCGAACCTGCCGAGCTTGTGCCTTTTAAGCGCGATTTGCGCCGTTTTGTTCCTGTGCCGGCAGTGGCCAGAATCCGGCATCGGGCGCTGGCGGCGATTCTTGACGGCATCCGTCCCGAGGTGGAAGCCTCCCCGTTCAACCGCATCAGCGGCTCGGGATCGGTGGGCATACTCGCATCCGGCATCAGCCGCGCCTTCGCCCATGACGTGGTTCTGGCCAACAATTGGCAAAAGCAGGTCAGCATACTTGATTTCGGCATGACGTGGCCCTTGGCGGAAAAAACTTTGGAAACTTTCATGCGTTCGGTGAAGACACTGGTGGTGCTCGAAGAAGGCGAACCGCTTGTGGAGCAAGCGGTATATGCCATTGCCGGCAGGCTTTCCCTGTCTCTTTCCATCAAAGGCAAGATGGCGGGAGACGCCCCCCTGAGCATTTTCGGCGAGTATTCGCCCCTCATCGTGCATAACGCTCTGGCCCCGCTGATAGACGCGCATGCGCCCCTACGCGAGGTTCCCGCATGTCCGGAACTTCCTCAGCGGCCGCCCAATCTGTGCGCTGGTTGCGCCCATCGTTCGGTTTTTTATGCCGCGCGTAAACTTTTTGGAGATAGTACCTGTTATTCCAGCGATATAGGCTGTTATACCCTTGGACTGCTGCCGCCCCTTTCGTGCGCCGACTTTCTTTTCTGCATGGGCTCGTCCATATCCGCAGGCAGCGGATTCGCCAGAGCCGGCGGCAAACTCGTGCTAGGCTTCATCGGTGACTCCACCTTTTTCCACTCAGGCATGACCGGCCTGGTCAACGCCGTATTCAACCGGCATAACCTTCTTTTGATAATCCTCGACAACGGCACCACGGCCATGACCGGGCACCAGCCGAACCCCGCCGTGCAGCAGGAGGTTTTGGGCAATACCTGTGTGCATATGGATATAGCAAGCGTTGTCAGGGGCCTTGGAGTATCGCGCGTCGCCAAGGTCCGCGGCTATAATCAGAAGGCCATACAACGCCTGCTTGCCGAAATGAAGGAAGAAAACGGCGTCCGTGTGCTCATTGTGGAAGAGCCTTGTGTGCTGTTTGCCCGGCGAACCTTGAGAAAAAAACGCGTGTGCACGGCTTACGTGGCCGAGCAAGGGGCCGACGCGCGACAATGTGCTGAAACTCTGGCTTGCCAGGCCTTTCGCCGCAAAGACGGAATCATTGACGTCGATCCGGAACTCTGCACCGGCTGCATGGTGTGCATGCAGATCTCCAGCGCCTTTAAAGCCAAAAAAGGAGAGGAATAATGCACAACAAACGTCTGCGTATCTATCTGACCGGCGTTGGTGGACAAGGCACGCTGACGGCGACGACTCTTCTGGCGCGCGTCATTCTTGATCATGGCATTGACGTCGTATCGGGCGAAATTCACGGTATGGCACAGCGCGGCGGGGTGGTGGAATCCTCCGTCCTTATGGGGGGCTGGCAAAGTCCGAGCATTTATTACGGCGAAGCGGACGTCCTGCTCGGTTTTGAACTGCTGGAAACTCTTCGCGCCCTGCCCTATCTCGCTCCCGGCGGCGTGGTGCTTTCAGCCTCGGAGTTTGTGCCCCCTCCCGACGTGAACATGGGTCTTGCCGCACTGCCGGAGAAAGAAGATATCCGGCGGCAGGTGCGCGCGGCAGCTAGCCGCTCCTGGTTTATTCCCATCAGCGATCTGGGCAGGCAAGCCGGAGCGCTTCAAAGCGGCAACACCGCCCTGCTGGGCGCACTTTGCACCACCGGATTACTCCCCTTTGGCCTGGAAGCCCTGAAGGACGGCATCAGAAAATATCTGCCGCCTAAAGTCGCGTATGCCAATCTGCAGGCCGCTGACCTCGGTGCCGCCGCCACACGCTAGTGTCATGTCATTTATCAAATGTCGGATAAAGCCGTTTGAGCTTTATCCTGGCATTTGAGGATACGTGCGCCTTTTTTTTGGAAAAGGGGCACAAAATGAAGAAAATAGAAGGAATTTCAGCTCAAATGCAGCAACTTTGACAGTTTTTTGCTGCCCCGTTGAATAATAAAGCCTGCTTGACTTCACATTATTCAGCGTTTCCTTAATCTGCTCTAAAAGCCGTGCCTTCCCCCGGAGAGAGAGCCGTATCGTGATCCGCACCACGCATTCAGCTTTTAAATTACAATGAAAATCTTTGATCTCGGACTTATAGCATACTCAGATGCCCAGACGATGCAGGAAGAAGCGAGACAGCGCGTCCTGGACTGCGGGGAGGAATGTCTTTTTTTGTTGGAGCATCCTTCTGTGATTACCTTCGGCAGAAACGGAGGGGAAGAAAATCTCCCTCATGATAGGACGTTTTTTGCCTCCCGCGGGACGGCAATGGTTCACAGCACTCGCGGAGGCAATATCACCTGCCATTTCCCCGGACAACTTGTGGCTTACCCCATCATGCGTTTGGACAGGCAGTCCGGCGGTCTGCGTCGCTTTTTTGCCGATCTTGAAGAAACGGTCATTCGTACACTGGCCCGCTTCGGACTCATGGCGGCACGTCTTGACAGGCATCCCGGGGTTTGGGTGCATGAGCGTAAAATATGCTCCATCGGTATAGCCGTCAAACACTGGGTAAGCAGTCATGGGCTTTCCCTTAATATCGCGAGGGATCTTTCTCTATTTGACGTCATTAATCCTTGCGGATTGCCGGGAGTCAAAGCCACATCCCTGCACAGAGAGCTTAACGATGATTCCATAGAAATGGACGCTGTCAAATCCATCTTCATTCAGGAATTCGGTAATGTATTCCATCGTGCGACGCAGACCTTTTTTTTGCCCGGTCAAGTGCATACGCGAGAAGATGCTTCCTTGCGTCTCCCCCCCTGGCTTAAGCGACCTCTGCCCAAGGAGCGGAGATTTTTCCAGACGCGTTCTGTGGTGAACGGACTCGCGCTTTCTACGGTTTGTAAAGAGGCCAGATGTCCGAACATGCACGAATGTTTCTCTGCGGGCACGGCTACCTTCATGATTTTAGGCGACCGTTGCACGCGGCGTTGCCCTTTTTGCAACATCACGTCGGGGTGCCCGGCCCCGCCTGATCCCAATGAAGTCCGGCGCGTGGCTAGGGCGGCGGTCGAATTGGGCTTGAAGCACGTGGTGCTCACCTCAGTCACACGGGATGATTTGCACGATGGCGGCGCCGGGCATTTCGCCGCTGTTGTGGAGGCTGTGCGCCGGGAGTTGCCGGATAGCGGCATTGAAGTGCTCATTCCGGATTTTCAGGGGTCGCGATCCGCTCTTGAAAAGGTAATGCAGACGCGGCCCCATATCATCAACCATAACGTGGAAACGCATCCGCTCCTGTACAGCCGAATACGGCCTCAGGCCAATTACGGACAAAGTATTGAACTGCTTCGGCGCGTGCATGCAAAAGGAATAACGACGAAAAGCGGCTTCATGGTGGGACTTGGCGAGAAAGATGAGGACGTACGCGAACTGCTTCGCGAACTTCGCCATGCGGGCTGCGATGTGGTCACTATCGGCCAGTATATGCGTCCCAGTAAGGCGCACATGCCGGTCAGGCGCTATGTGCCTCTGGATATGTTTGCGCAATACGCCATCTGGGCTAAAGAAGAAGGGATAACGCACGTTGTTTCTTCTCCCTTGGCTCGCAGCAGTTATCATGCGCGTGAAGCGCTCTCGCAAGTTTTGTCGCTGTGAATGAGTTCGGCGCGTTCAGCAGAAGGTAATCCCCCCGCAAAAAGGTATCAATCATAAGTAGAATTTTCCATAGATTGCACGCAAGCGGTTGCCCTGATTGATGGGTTTACAGCCGGGAACCTTTTGGCGGATAGGGGCTACGATACGGACGAGATTCTTGACAAGGCGGAAAACCAAGGGGTGGCGCCGGTCATTCCTTCAAAGAAAAACCGTAAAACGCAACGTGACCATGATAAGGAACTTTACAAAGCTCGGCACATGATAGAGAATGTTTTCCTCCATTTGAAGCGGTGGCGTGGCATTGCCTCTCGATACGCAAAAAATACGGCATCTTTCCTGGCCGCTATTCATATCAGGTGCATCTTTTTATGGCTTTAATCTCGTGACTACACTACCCAGGGAAGCTGAACGCGTTTAATTCGGAGAGTGCCTTTCCCATGACTGATCCTAAAAGAGATGAGGAGAAGAAAACTTCTCCCCGGACTTTTTCCGGCGCGAAAATGGTCCGGCCCCGCCGCGATGTCGGCATGGAGCAAAGAGCGAAAGAGGGAGATTGCGGCGATGGGGAGACATGGCCGAGTCTGCGGGAACGCAGGGAACCCTGGAGGAAACAGGGAGATGTCGCCCGTAACGGAGAAGGAGGGGAACACGATCGTAGCGGAGATCGTCACCGGAAGGACGCGGGCGCCCGGCAGGATCCCTCCCGGAGGGAGTTTTCCGACGGGCCGAGGGGAGAGCATCGCCTGCGCGGAGCTGCCACGGCACTTATCGCGCTTGATCGTGATTTGATGAAACTGCTGGTGCGCCGGGCGGTTCTTGTCTCGCGCATCCGCAACGGCCGGGATCACGCCTCTTCTCCTGAAGCCGTTCAGTCGGAGAAAGCCGTGCGTATGGCTTGGGAAACCGGGGCTCTGGCTTTCAGCAAAGATCCGCGCTTTACCCGACAACTGTTTACCCTGCTCCAGGATCTGAAGGTATTAAGTAAGGAACAGGCGGAGCAGTCGTCTACCTTCATTCTGGCACCTTCCCGTAAAGCGGTTGCGGGCGAAGTGGAGGGCCCGGTCGATATCCGTACGGCCCAGATGCATATAGCCGTTGCCGCTTGCCGGGGAGATTCCCTGTTTTTTGACGCCCTTCCTTCTGCCGAAGCGCTTCTTGACACGATCAATGCCTGTGTTCAGGCCGGGGCCGCCATATCTCGGCATGCGGAAGGCCGAAGTCCCGGCAGCGTCGCCGTCAGGCGGGGCGCCCCGCTGTCTTTTACCGGTAAGGCGATATACGTCGGTGAAAATTTCTTCACCTTGTATTTGATGGCTTTTTTAGCCGCGGGGCGCTCCGGCGTTTGCCGGCTGACAGGAGGGGCTCGCCTTAAGGGGGCGGATATTTCCTTTCTGCGTCAGCTTTTGCCTGTATTCGGGGCTAGGCTGGCCCCTGTGGTGCCCCGCTCTCAGGGGCTGCCGGTCTCTTTGGAAAGTTCCGGGGATATTCCTTCCCACGCGCCGCTCCCCGCCGATCTCCCCCTGGAAGCGGTTTGCGCCCTTCTGTCGGCACCCCTGGTCTGGAATGTTCCCATTACCTTTGATCTGGCCGCCTTGCCCGCCTCCGTAGCCGCGGCGGCTCTCGCCAGAATTGCCCCCGTGTATCTCGCCTGCGGCGTGGATATGGAAAACCGCGGCTCGCACCTTATCTATACCCCGGGAACATTGCATCCGTCAGAGATGCCAAGGCTCCCCCTTGAGCCGTCGCTTTCCGCGTATCTTTTGTCGTTGCCCGCCTTTGCAGGCGGTTCATTGACTTTGAGGGGAGTCTGGCCCTTGCATCTGCCCGAGAGCCGTGAAGCTGAGCTTCTTTTGTCCTGGGCGGGCATGGGTATACGCGCTCTTGACGAATCAGTCACCGTCGAAGCAACCCGCCCCCCCTTTGTTCAGCCTCTGCCGCACAGTGATTTGTCTCCAGAGTTTTTCCCACTGTTTCTGGCTCTGGCCGCCAAAAACCGGCTTATCGGCGCGAGCGGGCCGCCTTTGCAGCAGGCCGCCCCTTTCTCCGCGGAACATAGGGACGATGCCCTTGCCCGGGAGTTTTGTGCGCGTCTCGGTCTGCACTATGAGAAGGGATGCCTGTCCCCCTTGCCGGAGGATGCCTGCGATGCTTTTTCAGGAATCAAGGAAGGAGGCGTCACGGCGTATCCGGCATGGGCCAGCCCCGACGCCCTCTGGAGCATGGCCTATTCCCTGGCCGCCTTTTTGCGGCCGGGTCTGCGTCTGGCCAATCCCGGCAACGTGACTTCGGTCATGCCTTCGTTTTGGAACATTTACAATACCCTGCCCAATCCGTCGGACCTTCCCCGCCGAAAAAGGGAAAGCGCGCAGGAGCAAACGGATGAGAAAGCTCCTCGACGACGCGTCATTGCCGACTGACGCCGGAGCTCTCGCCGTGGAAGCGGCGGAGTTGGAACGGCGTCTGGACGCTTGCCGCGTCGAGATACAGCGGCTCATGGATGAAGAAGATCCGCTTCGGGGAATCGTTCATTCCGCCGCCATCCACCAAGCCAAGCAATCGCTCATGATGCTGCGCTACCAGAGGGATTTGCGCGTGGCTCTCCTCAACCGGATCGGCGCGAATGATCACACTCCCCTGTAGAGCGTCTTAGATAGTGCAGTGCTGAGAATCTTTTGGCGGACAAGGGTTATGATACAGATGCAATCCTCGTCCAGGCAAAAAGCCAAGGAATGTTGCCGGTTATTCCGCCCAAGCGGAACCGTAAGGAACAGCGCGAGTACGACAAAGAACTCTATAAAGCTCGACACTTGATAGAAAACGCCTTCCTTCACTTGAAGCGGTGGCGTGGAATAGCCACCAGATACGCGAAAAATACGGCATCATTTCTCGCCGCCATTCATATCATGTGCATCTTTTTATGGGCTTCAATCTCGTGACTACACTATCCAAGCTAAATTGCTCGGTCTGAACAACTGACTAACAATAAAGGAGAGAGAGAAATGCGTTTACTGATTGCTTTGATTC
>JAITHT010000008.1 GCA_031279825.1 Desulfovibrio sp.
GGTGGAGCAGATTATGTGCTACATCAAAAACTATAACCAACTTTGGGCCAAGCCATTTCAGTGGACATATACCGGCAAGCCCCTGGTCGCTTAAATATCTACGAATTTCATGGACGCAACACTAGAACCCCTTCACGGCATAATAGGTGAGGCTTCAAAAGTTCCCAAACTCTGTCTGATATGTCATGACGGCGATGAGCTGGCTGCATGTTTCCTCCCGTATTTTCGGGAAGATGCCACAAGGCTCTATAAAAGTAAAGTCAATTGACGACACTTCCTAATGATTGCGTCTCCCCTCGGACTATCTGGGCGAGGTAAGCAACGAGAGCATGTATTTGCCATATTCGGTCTTGGACAGCGGCACGGCCAGATTTTCGAACTGAGAGGAGGAGATGTAGCCTTTACGCCAGGCTATTTCTTCAAGGCAAGCCACTTGCAGGGCTTGGCGCATTTCAACGGCCTGAACAAAGGTTCCGGCTGCCAGCAGGGATTCGTGCGTGCCTGTATCCAGCCAGGCAACGCCTCTCCCCATGAGTTCAACCCGCAATTGCCCCTGCTTGAGATAGGCATTATTGACGTCGGAGATCTCCAATTCCCCCCGCGCCGATGGCCTGATGGCGGCGGCGATATCCACAACCTGGTCGTCGTAAAAATACAAACCGGTCACGGCATAGAAAGACTTGGGGTTGAGCGGCTTTTCCTCAATGCTGGTTACCTGACGCTTTTCATCGAATACGACAACGCCGTAACGTTCCGGATCCCGCACATGGTAGGCGAAAATCGTAGCGCCTTCCTCATGCTGCAAGGTGCGCTCAAGTTGTTTATCCAGACCGTGGCCGAAAAAGATGTTATCTCCGAGAATGAGGCAGGTATTGCTGCCAGCAATATGATGTTTGGCCAGGAGAAAGGCTTGCGCGATGCCCTCGGGCCGCTCTTGAATTTCGTAAATAAAATTGCAGCCCCATTGAGAGCCGTCCTTTAACAGGTCGCGAAAAAGCGGCAAATCCCGCGGCGTGGAGATGACGCAGATATCGCGAATGCCCATAAGCATGAGCACGGACAAAGGATAATAAATCATGGGCTTGTCATAAACAGGCATAAGTTGCTTGCTTACGCTTACGGTAAGCGGATGCAGCCGCGTTCCGGAACCTCCCGCCAGGACAATTCCTTTCCAAGCTTTCGGCATGCGATTCCTCCATACTTCACAAAAGTATATCCCTGCCCTGTACGGATGGTCAATCATTGCTGAACAACGCCCCTCGGACCCGTATGCCCCTCTCGTTGCCGTAAGGCAGCTTTTCGACAAACAAGAACGCGCGCTCCGTAGCGTTACACTATAACACTGCGTAACTCTTTATTATTATCATGCTGGCATAGTTCATGCTACCCTTTCATAAAAGCGTCATTTTTTTCACAGACAGTGCTTGGTATATGCCGTAAGAGGCAGGAGGCGCACATGAGGCATCTACATATCGCCTTAACACTATTGTTACGCCGCCGCTTTTCGGCGTCCGTCTGTTTGTTGTCGTCTTCTCTGGCCCTACTGTGGATGGCATGCAACACCTCCGAATTTCCGCCTTCACTGCGCGTAGCGGTTGCGGAATCCATTGCAACGAATCGTAAAGAATACCCTAATAGTATATCGCAACACCATGCAGAGATGCTCCGATCTTCCGTCGATAGTTTAGCCCTCGGCCTTGGCGGCGTTCTAGACGCGATTGATGACGAAACGGCCAAACAGACCTTTTTAGGCAAGGCGCTCAATGCGCTGACCTTTGAATTGGGCGGCGAAACCTATTTTACCGCATGGCAGGGGACGCGCATGATGCATTCTCCTTTGACGCCGGATGTCATAGGCATGGATTTCGCTGATGTTCTTGATGAACGCGGTCTGCCTTTTGTGCGGGCCATGGAGGATGCGGCGGGCGATGGGGGCGGCTTCATCCATGTACTCTTGCCGCGCCGGTTGCCGCGCAGAACATTCGAAGGCTGTAGTACAGTCGGCGGCGATACTGTTTCCGCCGCTCTGCCGGCTGCTCTTTATAGTGAACATATTCATGCGGATGCGGATGTGTTTTCCGCCGGCATTATGGAGCATACCGCTGCCGAGAATAAAACGGCCAATGGATTCTCTCCGCTGTCTGAAGCTTCACATACATGCGAAGCCGTATATGGACGGCATACGAAACGGACGTCTTCACACTGTTCTCCTGTAGAGCAAGTGGTGTATATCCGCCATATCCCGCAAAGCGCTTGGCATATAGCCGCATTTATGCCTGTTGAGGCGCTCTCCGATTTGGGGGGACACGGTTTTTCATCCGTTTGGCCAGACGCTACGGCCGACAAAAACGATTTTCCGGCTGAAAAAAATTTCCGTAACGGCCTGCGCTTATCCGCTTTTTCACTGGCGGGCTTTGCCGGACTGCTTATGATTACCGGCGTGAGCAAAGGAATCATGGAGAGCCTTTTAGTGCATATATCTCGGCTACGGCACTATTTCAATAGGCGTACCCACTGCCGTCCGTGAAAAAATCTCCTCTATTTCCGGATTGGTGACGGCAATACAGCCGTATGTCCAGTCCATCAGACGGTGGGCCGCGCCGATATCAGCGAAATGTGGGGCAAGCCCGTGTATTTTGATGTCCCCACCCGGACGTTTATTAAATTTTTTCGCCCGCGCCCTGTCTTCGGCATTGGGATAGGAAATGCCGATATTTTTATAATACGCGCTGTTAGGATTTTTATCGTTAATGATATACGTGCCTTCCGGAGTGCGCTTGTCGCCTTCAAACTGCTTATGCCCCACCGGGTTTTCGCCCAGGGCCACCAGATAGATCCGGGTAGGCTTGCTCCCGACATAAGCGGTAAGACGACGTTTGCTTTTTTCCAGCAACAGCTTATCAAACTTCACTCCGTCAGGCAGGGAGCCCTGCGGATACTCCTCTGCCGGAAGAAGAGCGTTTGCGCCCAGTGCGCGCATACTCAAGCCTCCATTTTCCGCGGGATCATAAAGAATCGCCGCACCGGCAAACAGCAGACAAAAAATCGCCATGTCGAGCAACAACGCCGCCGGCCTGACGAAACGGTGTCTGTTGGGATACTTGTAAAGCGAGGAGAAATACATAGTCGATCCTTGCTCGGCATGCTGAAACTACAACTCATTTCATAATACCGGCCCGGCCAATGGTCGGTGTAGACAATCGCTCCGCTTACTCCGGCGGCTTTGTCGCCGCGCCGCCATCCTGCGTTGCCGCCTCCAGCAGAGCCGGCAACCATGCGTCAAGAAGCTTTCTATGCCCGGCGGGGAAGGTATATTTTTCCAATTCCGCAGGATGCTCCCAGCGATAATCGGTGGCCGCATGCAGTACAGGCGCGGGCACTTCCTCCCTCTTTGCCGGAGCTGAGGCAAAGGCGCACACAAAACAATGCATGTTTATCCTATACCGCGTATAGGAGTGACGCACAACCCCCAGATAGCTTGTTACCAGCACGGAGAATTCCGTTTCTTCAAAAAATTCCCGTACAATGCCTGCAGACGGTTTTTCCCCAGGCTCCAAACGACCGCCGGGAAATTCCCACAATCCGGCCCATACTCCTGAATCAAGACGTTTCTGAATAAAAATCAGCCCCTCGTGCATAAGCACTCCGGAAATTATATCCAGAGCGGTATAGCCGTATTTTTTGCCGGGCACCGGACGCTCCGCGGCGATACCCAGATGTTTTGCCCGACAGTATTTGCCCAGCGGACAAATACCGCAACGAGGCGTTCGGCCGCAAATCAGCGCCCCCAGTTCCATAATCGCCTGATTAAAAGCCCTGGCTTCTCCGGGAGGGATAAGCGCGGCGGCCATATGATGCACATAGTTTGCGGCGATGGGAGTTTTCACCGGCGCATCAATATCGAAGAGCCTGGCGAACACCCGCTCGACGTTGGCGTCAACCGCCGGAACCGGCTCATTACCGGCAATGGAAAGGATGGCTCCGGCCGTATATTCGCCTATACCGGGCAGGGAGCGTAAAAGGGCATGATCCAGAGGCAATTCCCCTCCATGGCGGAGCATAATCTCCCGCGCCGCTTTGTGCAGATTACGAACACGTCTGTAGTAGCCGAGCCCTTCCCAAAATTTGAGAAGCTCTTCAAAATCGGCTTCGGCCACACTTCGGATATCGTGAAAACGCCGCATCCAGCGCTCAAAATACGTTGCCGCGCGCTCCGCCTGCGTCTGTTGCAGCATGATTTCCGAAACCCATACCTGATACGGGGAATATTCTCGCCGCCACGGCAACGCGCGCGCATTCCGGCTGAACCAGTCCAGCAGAGTGCGCACCAAAACATGGTGCTCCGGGGGAATGCCGCAAGGCTCTTCTGCTTGAGAAGACACTATGGGTCCCCGCGCTTGCGTTCAAGGGTCAGCCTTTCCCAGAGAATCGGATTCCACGGCAACAGCAGAGGGGCCTCCCAAAATCCCCTCCACAGTTGGCGAAATGCCTGTTTTTTTCGTCCCAGCCGGAAGAGGGCCAGGGCACCGCGAAAGCAGGCAGCCTGACGCGAAGCGCTGCTGAGGCCCGGGATGCCGAACATGGCATCAGCCAGACGACTGTCATCTTCCATACGCGCCACGCGCAGACCCTTCTCTCCCGTTGCCTGCCCGCGATGTATCCGGATACCGGCCAGAGGCTCTCTAACATTCCCCGCCATGCTGCCATTGCGCAGCATGGCTATCCACAAGCCCATATCCTGGGCATAGGGATACTCCGACGGGTAACCTCCGACGGCTCTGGCAGCCGGCGTTCGAAAGGCGCAAGCAGCATGGGCGAACTGGTTGTAGAGAGGCAGGCGATTACAGAGCGTCCGGTGATCGGCGGGAAAACTGTCTTCCCCTACGCGCCTGCCGGCGCTGTTTATATAGGTGACGTCGGAACCCACCAGGTCAATTTCCGGATGATCGCGCAAAAAAGCGGCCTGCTTTTCAAGACGCCGGGGCATGGCAACATCGTCCGCGTCAATGATAGCCGTGACCTCCGTCTCCACAAGTTCAAGACCTGTATTGAGCACGGCGGTCCTGCCGATATTTTCCGGCAGATGCCGGACGCGCAGCAAAGGGCGGGCACCGGCGCGCCGCTTTTCAAGATCGGCGAGATATTCCCCGCTACCGTCCGTGGAGCCGTTATTCAGCACAAGAAAAACAAACTCCCGCAGGCTCTGCGTAAGAATGCTCTCCACGGCCTCCCGCAAGTACGGCATCCCGTTGTACACGGTCATAAGGACTGTGAAAGAGGGAAAAGACGAAGGAGTCAGTCCTTCTTGCATACCACAACGCGAGCAGGCTGGAGAAGACGCTCCCTGAGCGTATACCCTTTAGAGACAAGCGCGCAGACGTGGCCGTTCGGAGTATCTGGGGAGTCGGTCATACCCACAGCTTCATGTACGGCCGGATCAAAAGGCTCTCCCACCGCGCCGACAATCTTCAG
The DNA here is from genome assembly GCA_031279825.1 of Desulfovibrio sp. Classification (GTDB taxonomy): domain Bacteria; phylum Desulfobacterota; class Desulfovibrionia; order Desulfovibrionales; family Desulfovibrionaceae; genus Frigididesulfovibrio. Next base: position 5,473 of record JAITHT010000008.1, read on the forward strand.
CCCATGCTTTTGCAGAGTCTCAAACAACAGCTTACGAGTCATTTGCACGCCCACAAGCAGATCTTTACAGGAATTGTTGTCGCCCGCATGAAGCAAAGCCAGATCCAAATTATCCAGCGAAGGGATGATATCCGCCAATACCGCCTCAGCGGCAAAGCGAGCCTGCTCGTCCCTTTCGCGCGCAAGGCGTTTTTTGGCGTTATCCAACTCCGCCAGGGAACGCAGACGCACATCGTCGGCTTCTTTCTTAACCTGGCACTCAGGACAAAGACGCGCCAAGCATGCAGACTGGAGAGCCTCTTTGGCGACATGCGCCAGCAGGTTCTCCTGATCCCCTTCCTGATAGCCTGCTTCCGTAACCCGCAAATCCGATTCTTCGCCGGGGGAGGATTTGCCCTTAGCAGCATAAGCCGCATGCCCCTTGTTCGCCTGACGGCGGAATTGTCCGCCCGCATGAGAATGCTCCTGAGACTCGCGCCCGGCATGTTCCTGCCGCGTATTGTCTTCCTCCGCTTGCTGCTCCTGAGGAAAGAAAGGATATTTTATGTCCATGGGAGATTCGGACTCCTCTTTTTTTATTTTCCTTAGGAGTAAGCACCTCCTTGTTTCCTGTCAAGAAGCTTCGCCTGAAGACAAGGAATGCCCTCTTTCACGCTCCTTGCTTTTGAAACGCTCCACAGTGCGCAGTTGCAATTGAGCGCTGTACGCACCCGGAAAGGCGCGGGTGATACTTGTTTTTCGCCGTTAAACGCCTGAGTGAGCATCTCACATACAAAATGCTTCAAGACACCGGCCTGACCTTGCAGCCACGGTCGGCGAGATAGCGTTTGATGTCGACTATGCTGTACTGTCCGTAGTGTACAATGGAGGCGATAAGAGCGGCTGAAGCTTTACCTTCGGTCAAAACGTCATACATATGCGAGGGAGATCCCGCTCCGCCCGAAGCGATAACCGGAATACGGACCAATTTGGCAATAGCCCTGGTTAGCGTCAGTTCATAGCCATCTCTGGTACCGTCAGCATCTATGGAGTTCACGCACAGTTCCCCGGCTCCCAGAGCCTCACACCGTGCGGCCCATTCCAGGGCATCCCTGTTCATGAAGGTGCGCCCGCCGTTAATGACCACTTCGTATCCGGAAGGCACCTCAGCCCGCGCCTCCACCCGCTTTACGTCCATACCCACCACAATGGCTTGGGAGCCGAAGGCCGCCGCGCCTTCGCCAATCAACGCAGGCCGCTTTACCGCCGCTGAATTGACGGATATTTTCTCTGCCCCCGCCAGGAGTACCGCCCGCATATCCGCGACCGAACGTATGCCGCCGCCCACGGAAAAAGGAATGGCTATGCTTTCCGCCACCCGCTCAACAACATCAAGAAAAATGCCGCGTCCTTCAGCCGAAGCGGTAATGTCGTAAAACACTATTTCGTCGGCCCCCGCATCGTAATAACGCCGCGCCGTCTCAACCGGATCGCCGATGTCGATATTGCCCTGAAAGCGCACGCCCTTGGTCAACCTTCCCGCGCGCACATCCAGGCAGGGAATAATTCGTTTGCTCAACATGCCCTATCTCCATACACACTTGCGCACGCAATCCTCTACAACTCATATCATAAATCGGCCAATGGCCGATTATAGCGGCTTGCTTTTCCGCAAACTCCGGATCCGGGCTCTTTCCGCACCAGTAGCTGATTTTGTGCGGTTTTATGGCGCCTGCCGCGAGAATTTGCTGTACCGTTGATTTACTATACCCGGTCGCTTCGGCAAGTTTTCGCACGCTCCAACGCGTACTCCCGTCAACAGGAGTGCTGCAAGCCAGTGCGATAACTCCCGTTCTTTCTTCCGGTGCGATTTTTTGCCGACGTCCCCGGCCCGCTTTGTCGTAAAGGCCGTCAACGCCCAACTTGAGAAACCGCTTGCGCCATTTCAGACAACTTTGCCAGTTCAGGCCGACGTGTTCCTGCATGGCCTTCACTCCCACCCCTTGAGCCGCAAGAAGAATCACCTTTGCACGAAGAGCGAGGCGCTGTTCTGTTTTTCCTGAGTTTGCCCACATTTTCAGAGTGGATCCCTGCTCTTCGGTCAATGCAACTCGGATACATGGCCGCATAACAAACTCCTTGTCTGGAGTCAATTAATAGTATAATGAGTTTACCGCCACATCAAGCCGTCTTCACTTGTCTCTATTTCGTTGATATGAAGCATTGCTGATTAGCACACGACCAAGGTTACCGTATTTATTTGCATTCTTGACACAGCACCGGCGCATAATGCCAACAATTCTTAAACGGTGACCTATCTACCACATAATTAACGGCATAAACCGCGTCAGCACTTCCCGTGCAAAGTCCTGTCCTGCTTTTTCCTTTAAAGCCGCCATACGAGCCTTCCAATCAAGGCTTCGTACTTGGTCGCAAAGGGCAACTCCTGTTGTTTCACAACAGGCTGGAATGGCAAGCTCGAAAGGATATCCTTTGCTCTGGTTGGTGATGGGCACGACAAGGCACAGCCCGGTTCGGCTATTGTAAGCTTTGGGCGAAAGCACAAGAGCAGGGCGATGCCCTGCCTGCTCATGCCCTGCCTGTGGGTCAAAATTCAGCCAGATGACATCACCGCAGTCGGGAACATAGGGGGCGGCTACCATACCTCTTTCCCTTGCGCCTTACCCCAATCGAACTCGTGGTGCACATTCTCAGGCGTTACACCGGCAAGAAGCTCATCCAGGGTGAATTTCTTCGGCATGGAAGGGATGGTCACTCGGAATCCGTCATTTTCGATGTGCAACTCGACCTCAACCCCGCGCTCAATGGCAAGCTCACTTACCAAGGCTTGCGGCAGACGGATAGCCAGGGAGTTGCCCCATTGAGAAACTTTTGTCTGATTTTGCATCTTCATAACCTCTGTATATCCAATAGATATACACAAAGAGGAGAAAAGGCAAGTGGGCTTGCAAATTCCATTGCAACAAGGGCTTGCCTCGGCCCGGATGTCCTTTTGCGGGTCAACCCAATCCCATCTCGGCGGCAGCCATGCGCAGGCCAGCATGGCCGCTCTGTTTTTTTCAAATTCCGGCAAACTCAACGCGCCGGACAAAGCAGCGGCGTCCATCCATCGCGCCCACACGGGGCGGCAGAGTTGAAAAACCAGCACGGAATGCTGGAATGCCTCCACCCGTCGCCGAAACTCCAGCAAGGCCGCACGGGTGTTGCTGTAGTTGGCCTTGAGCATGTCCGAGGTCAGGTTAGCATAAGGTAGCCCCAGCCCGGCGGCGACCTGCAGGAGCGTCCGGTACTGGAAAGCTTCATAGTTTCCGCCCACATCCGACGGTGCCGAGAAGGTGATGTCCTCACCGTCATCAAGGATTTGCAGTTGTCCCGGTTCCAGAGGCAACAAATCTTCATTGACGCCGTTTTCCCTGTCCAGATCCTCGCTTGCCGGTCGGCGCACAAAGCCCGCGAACATGGCCGCGACCTTTTTGCGGTCAAGCTCGGCGTCGTCATACTGATCCAGTATGAACAGCTTCACCAGCACCGGAGCATAGCGGGAAAAGCCCCGAAGCTGTCCCGCCTCCACAGGATCAATGATATGGAGAACGGAAGCCGCCGGCACCCGGACATGTTCGCCGTTTATTTGTGGCTCCGTATGGTCGCCGGGATGCCGTTTGTAAAAATGGTAGGCGACACGCCTGCCGATGCGGTCAAACTCGATTCCCTGCCGGACGACATTGCCGCCCGC
>JAITHT010000068.1 GCA_031279825.1 Desulfovibrio sp.
GCCCCGACCCCGCCCTGAAGGGCGGGGTTTCTTTCCGGGGCGGAAGCTTGGGAGGGGTCCAAACCCCTCCCAAGCGCAAGACGCGAAGCCCTGAAGGGCTTCGCTACCTCATTTGGATCCGGAGTCGCTCCGTGATTACCGCCATATGTTTTTTCCGGCGCATAACTGTCACGGCATAAAATTTCAATTGCGAAAAAACGAACAATAGTTTATCGTTGCCGTAATATACAAAAAATTGCTATCATCGTACATTTTATCTATGAGAAGAGGATTGCGTCAATGACAACGAAATGGAAGATTATCCTGGGATTCGCGTTTATGGTGCTGCTGCTCGGCAGTATCAGCGTTATCGCCTACATCAGCCTTACCAAAGCCACGGACGGCTTTACGGAATACCGCCGTCTCGCCCGCCTCAGCGTGAGGTTCTCCGACCTCAGCGACTACGAGTCCTCCTTTACGGCCGCGGTGCGCTCGTTCCGTATCGAGCCGTCCTCCGAAGCCGCCAATCTCGCCCGCCAACGCCTCTCGGACGTCCGGCAGCTGGCCGCGGACACCAAGACCATAGCGAAAGGCAAGGACGTCCTGGACGAATTGGACGTCGTGAGCAAAGTCGTCGACGAGCAATTACAGTTGTTCGATACTTTGGAAAAAAACGTCTCGCTGATCATGGACCGCTTCGAGAACGTCATGGAACCGGCTTCGGACGCCTTCGGCGATGCGGGCCTGGCCATGGCGGACGTTTTCGCCTCCTCCGGCAACACCAGGGGAGTCCGCGCCGTCGCCGCGATTTTGGACAACTTCGCCGACTTCCGCGCCGCCGTCGGGAGGCTCGCCTTTAACCGCACCCCGGAACAGGCCGTCAGGGGAATGGAGCTTATGGGGACGGTGGGCAAACTGCTGAACGCCCTCAGGGACGAGCTGAGCACCCCCGGAGAACGCCAGAGCCTGGCCAGATTCCAGCAGGCCTACGACGCCATGCTGAAACCCTATGCCGAGATACAGGCTGCGGTCAACGTTCTGGATCCGACGAATAAGCGCCTCGTCGACATAACCCGCAAGTTAAGAAGCGGGATCGCGGATCTCAATGTCACCATTACTTCCCGGATGGACGCGCAGGGCGCGGCCACCGTGGAGACGAACGAGAAAGCCCAGGCATCCTCGCTGATCACCGCCGCCCTGGGAATAATCGCCGGCCTTCTGCTGGCCTTCTTCATCTGTTATTCCCTGCTCAAAACCCTGCACGGCCTGAGCGGCTTCGCCGGCGCCATAGCCAGGGGAGACTTCCATGCCCGGATCGACAGCCGGGAAAAAGGGGAAATCGGAGAAGCGGTGGCGGCCATGCGGCAGATTCCCACCGTCCTGCAATCCATCGCCAACGAGTTTCAGACGCTGGAACAGCGCATCGAATGCGGCGATCTGAACGTCCAGAGCGACGCCGCCGCGTACAAGGGAGGCTTCTCCTCGCTTGTCGCGGGCACCAACAACATTTTGCGCCGCTTCCTCCTGCTGCTGGAAAACATCCCATCCCCCGTGATCATGATGGACAGGGATCTCAAGACCACCTATATGAACGCCTCCGGCAGGGAAACCGCCGGCGAGGCGTACAAGGGCAAGACGGACAAACAGCTCATGAACCGCGACGATCACGGCGGCCCCTCCTGCGCCCTGCAAAAGGCCCAAAGCTCCCTGCGGCCCGCCTCCGCCGAAACCCGCGCCCACCCGCAGGGCAAGGAAATGGACATCAACTACACGGTCATCCCCTTCCTGAACAAAGAGGGCAAACTCATCTCCCTGCTCCAGTTGGTCACGGATCTCACCGCCATCAAGCAGACCCAGCGGACCATCCAGAACGTGGCCGGCCAGGCGTCCTCCATCTCCAACAGGGTGGCCGCCGCCTCCGAGGAGCTTTCCGCCCAGGTGGAACAGGTGTCGCGCGGCGCGGAAATGCAGCGCGGCCGCGTGGAAAGTACGGCTTCGGCCATGACGGAAATGAACTCCACCGTCATGGAAGTCGCCCGTAACGCCGGTCAGGCCTCGGAGCAGGCCGATATGACCAAGAACAAGGCCAGCGACGGCGCCGCCCTGGTGGACAAAGTGGTGCGCTCCATCAATCAGGTGAACAAGGTGGCCGCCACCCTCCAGACCAACATGCAGGAACTGGGCACTCAGGCGGAGAGCATCGGCGGGGTGATGAACGTCATCTCCGACATCGCCGATCAGACGAACCTGCTGGCGCTGAACGCGGCCATCGAAGCCGCCCGCGCCGGCGAAGCCGGACGCGGCTTCGCCGTGGTGGCCGACGAGGTACGCAAACTGGCGGAAAAAACCATGTCCGCCACCCAGGAAGTGGGCTCCAACATCACGGCAATCCAGAATTCCACGCGCACCAACATCAACGAGGTGCGCGAGGCGGCCAAGGCCGTCACCGAAGCCACGGAACTGGCCAATACCTCCGGCCAGGCCCTGACGGAAATCGTCAATCTGGCCGCGGCCAACTCCGCCGTGGTCACCTCCATCGCCACGGCGGCGGAGGAGCAGAGCGCCACTTCCGAAGAAATCAACCGGGCCATCGAAGAAATCAACCGGATTGTCGGGGAAACCTCCGACGGCATGATACAGGCGGCCGCCGCCGTACAGGAACTGTCGCATATGGCGCAGGAATTGAACAGGGTGATGGGGGAATTGAAGTAACTCCGCCGTCCCCGGTGGCGCGCGACGCCCTTTGCCTTACCGCCGCGAGAGCGATTGCATCCGAAATCGCTCTCGCTTTTTCGTCGTAAATCCAATGCCGGATACAAATTACGGTAATTTGTATCCGGCATTGGATGTCGCGGCCGCGCCGCGACGCTCCGAGGGTTCAACGCAACATTTTTTTCAAGACGGCGAAGGCCTGGTCGATACCGCCGGGATTATTCCCTCCCGCCTGGGCCATGTCGGGTCTGCCGCCTCCCGAACCGCCGATGGCGGCCGCGGGTTCCTTAATCAGATCGGGAGCGGAAAAACGTCCGGCCAGATCGCGCGAGATGCTGACGATCATGCTGACTTTCCCCTCTTCATCCTCAGCCGTAAGGCAAATAACGCCTGAGGCGAGTTTCGAGCGCGCGTCGTCGGCGATTTCCCGCAAAGCTTTCATAGTGGAGGCGCCGGAACGGGCCGTCAGTACGCAAAGCCCGCCGATATCCTCCACATTGTCCACAAGATTGCGTCCCCGGCTGGAAGCGGCCCGGGCCGAAGATTTTTCCACGCTTTTGCGCAGGGCGCGCACTTCGTCCCGCAAAGCCTGAATACGTCGCGGCAGTTCGCCGGCTTTGCTTTTGAGCAAGGCTCCGGCTTCCGTCAGTTCGCTACGCTGGGCATGCAGCGCGGCCAGAGCGTTCCAGCCCGTGGCCGCTTCAATGCGGCGCACTCCGGCGGCCACGCCGGCTTCGGAAAGAATGACGAAAGCCCCGGCCTGTCCCGTGCGTTCAAGATGTGTGCCGCCGCATAATTCGACGGACTCGTCCTCAATGGACACCACCCGGACGGTATCGGCGTATTTTTCGCCGAACAGAGCCACGGCGCCCGCATCAACGGCCTCCTCGTAGCGGCACAGGCGCGTCGTTACCGGGCGGTCGGCCATAATGGCGGCATTGACGCGCCGTTCGACTTCGGCGATTTCCACCGGAGTCATGGCGCTGATGTGGGTAAAGTCAAAACGCAGCCGATCCGGGGCGACAAGGGAGCCGGCCTGGCGGGCGTGGCCGCCGAGCACGGCATGCAGAGCCGCGTGCAGCAGATGTGTACAGGTATGGTTGCGCGCCGAGGCCAGCCGCGGGCTTTCATCCACAGCCAGATTCGCCTCGGCGTCCAGCAGGATGTCGCCTTCCGTCACCGTAATATAATGGACGCTCAAATCCGGGGAGGGCCTGCCGGTATCGGTGATTTTCGCCTTACCCAGGGGGGTGCTCATGACGCCGGTATCGCCCGTCTGCCCGCCCGACGCTCCGTAAAAAGGAGTGAAACCCGTGACGCAGTAACCGCTGGCGCCTGACGGCAAAGCGTCCACACGTTCCCCTTCGGCGTTGAGCAGGGCGATAATCCGGGAATTTTCCGTCAGACGTTCATAGCCGACAAAAGAAGAACGCAGACCTTCTTCCAGGAGCACGGCAAAGCGGGAAGCGAGGTCCGTTTCGCCCGATCCCTTCCAGGCGGCTTTCGCCCGTTCCCTCTGCTCCGCCATGGAGGCGTGAAAGCCCGCCTCATCGACGGAAAAGCCGCGTTTCTCACTGAGGTCGTTAACGATATCCAGAGGAAAACCATAGGTATCGTATAATTTGAAAACCACATCGCCGGGAATGCGCGTTCCGCCCCGCCGCGCGAGATTGGCGAGTTCTTCTTCAAGGAGGAGCAGCCCTTTATCCAGGGTTTTTTCAAAGCGTTCCTCCTCCTCCCGGATAACCCGGCTTGCGAAGGCGCGCGAGGCAATGAGTTCGGGAAAACTTTCCCCCATCAGCCGGACCACCGTATCGGCCGTCTCGTGAAGAAAGACGGAAGGCATGCCGATAAGACGTCCGAAACGGTAGGCCCGACGGATGAGACGTCGCAGCACATAGCCGCGGCCCTCATTGGAAGGCATTATCCCGTCGGCCACCATAAAGGCCATGGCGCGGCTATGGTCGGCTATGACGCGCAGGGCGGTATCCACTTCGTCGGTATCCGGCGCGCTGCGGCTGTACTTTACTCCGGCAAGGGCGCAGGCGCTGTTGATGAGAGAGGCGAAGACATCGCCGTCATAGTTGGAATAGACGCCCTGACAGACGGCGGCGATGCGCTCGAGGCCCATGCCGGTGTCAATGCTCGGCTTGGGCAGGGGTTCGCGTTTGCCCGGCGCCGTCTGGTTGTATTGCATGAAAACCAGATTCCAGATTTCCAGAAAACGGTCGCAATCACATGCGCCTATGCCGCAATCGGGGCCGCAGGACATGTGTTCGCCCTGATCAATGAGGATTTCCGAACAAGGACCGCAGGGACCCGTGTCGCCCATACTCCAGAAATTGTCTTTCTCTCCCATACGTATGATGCGCTCGCGCGGGACGGAACTGTGACGCAGCCAAAGATCGGCGGCCTCGTCGTCATCCCGGAATACGGTGACGTAAAGGCGATCCCCGGGCAGTTTCAGTTCTTCGGTGATGAACGCCCAGGCATAGCGGATGGCCTGATCTTTGAAATAATCGCCAAAGGAAAAGTTCCCCAACATTTCAAAAAAGGTATGGTGGCGCGCTGTTCTGCCCACATTTTCCAAATCGTTGTGCTTGCCGCCGACACGCAACGATTTTTGGGCTGTGGCGGCCCGGACGTAGGAGGGTTTTTCCATGCCCTGGAATATTTTTTTGAACTGCACCATGCCGGCGTTGGTAAAGAGCAGACTCGGATCATCCTTGGGCACCAGCGAGGAGGATCGCACAAGCTCATGTCCGTTTTTCCGGAAGAAAGCCAAAAAGCGGCGGCGGATTGCATCGGTGGTCAACACAACAAATCTCCTGGACGTTTTTCGCGTCCCGAACGGAAGGGATATTCCCGTCCGGCGTACGCCCCATGGCCATCCCGCGGGCGAGCGCGGGAAAAAACGCGGAATATGATTACAGGCGCATCGCTCCGAAGCCGCCGCGCAGTGAGGAGGCTCCCGGCGGCGGCAACGCGAAACGCCCCCCCTTATTCGTCACCCGCCTCCTCCGGGACGAAATCGTCACCGTCACCGGCGTGGGCGCTCGCGTGAAGCAGCGCCTCGGGATTCATTCCCAGGTGTTCGATAATTTTATGTTCAATTTCAAGGCGCAATTCGGTATTTTCTTCAAGCAGCGCCCGGGCGCTTTCCTTGCCCTGGCCGAGACGCTCCTTTTGATAGGAGAACCATGATCCGCTTTTTTCGACGATACCCGCTTCAACGCCTATGTCTATTATCTCTCCCGTGCGCGATATTCCCGTACCGTAAAGGATATCGAAAAGAGCCGTCCGAAAGGGGGGGGCGACCTTGTTTTTAACCACTTTGACCCGGGTGCGGTTGCCGAAGATTTCTTCCTTGTCTTTTAACGCGTTCAGTTTGCGGATATCTATACGGATGGTGGCGTAAAACTTCAGGGCGTGCCCGCCGGTGGTGGTTTCAGGATTACCGTAACCGCCTGGCATCCCACCGATTTTCATACGAATTTGATTGATGAAAATAACGGCCGTGCGCGATTTATGAATGGAACCCGTCAGTTTGCGCAGGGCGTGGGACATCAGGCGGGCTTGACCCCCTATCTGGGTTTCGCCCATATTGCCTTCAAGCTCCGCCTGGGGAATAAGGGCGGCCACAGAGTCGATAACCACCAGATCGACCGCGCCGGAACGCACGAGCAAATCCGCTATTTCCAATGCCTGCTCGCCGAAATCCGGCTGGGAGATAAGCAGTTCGTCGGTCTTGACGCCGAGACGCCTGGCGTAATTCACGTCAAGGGCATGTTCGGCGTCAATAAAGGCGCAAGTGCCGCCGAGCTTTTGAGCCTCGGCGATAATATGCAACGTGAGCGTTGTTTTGCCCGAGGATTCCGGACCGAAAATTTCCGAAACCCGTCCTCTCGGGATGCCTCCGACGCCGAGAGCCAAATCAAGCCCGATGGACCCTGTGGGGATGACGGGTATGCTGACATGCGTTTTGTCGGACAGCTTCATGATCGCGCCCGTGCCGTGTTTGCGTTCAATAGCGGTCAGGGCGGTGTTCAACGCCTCGGCCCGGATTTCTTCCGGAGAGAGAACGGGTTTTTTAGCCATGGGCGCATGCTCCGTAATATATGGTAAAGGGCATATTCCTAGCAGAATCGGATTGGGAAGTCACTCTCTAAAATTCCCGGGGTCGCTGTCCCGAAGGCCGCCGGCGGAGAAAGGCCCGTGCCGCCCGCCCGCTCACAATCCGGCGTCTGGTGTGGTCTGATACCAAGTTGCAATCAACAGGATGGTAACTTGCTATCAGAGAGACAGAATGTCGCGTCGAAACGCGAAGCATTTCGGAGGCAAGGCGCGACCGCGCTCGCGCCGCGGCCGGGCTTTCAAAACGGCGGGAAGCCGTTTTGAAAGCAACTCGGTATGACGCATACCGCCGCGCCGACACCCCGCACAGGGAATCTTCAGAGTGAAAACGCGTTAATAGTCTTTTTTCCAGCCTATGCCGATTTCGGCGGTCCGGCCGGAACTTCGGCCCTGCAGCGTCATATTGGGAAACAGTTCGACTTCGACGCGGACGGCCGTGCTTTCCGAGTCGAGCCCTTGTTCCACGCCGACGTATACGTTGTCCTTGATGTATGTTCCGGCTTCAAGAGAAGGGACGGCGTCCGCGTCGGCGGGGGTTCCCGGTTGTTCCTTGAGCGCGTTTTCGCCGCTTCCGCCGGAAGAGGCGCGTTGCTCCTTGTATTTTTGCGAACCGAAGCGCAATACGTCAAGCCCCACGCTTTTTCGTATGCCGGTAAGGACGTTGAACGTCGATCCATTCGCGCCGCCGAGTTCCCGCAGGGCGACGGCAAGTTGGATGGCTTCAAAACGGCTGAGTTCCAAGGTTTTCTTGCCGAACAGCACTTGCGCCAGAATCTCGTCTTGAGGGCGTGGCGGGCGGCTTTCCAGAAGCAGTCGGGGTTGTTTCGCCGAGCCCGTCGCGCGGGCGACGGCGGTTAAGCCGCCTCCTTCGCGCGTCAGTTCCAGATTGAGCAGGGGATTGATCGCCGCGCCTCCGGTAAAGCTGATATCGCCGCCGCTGAGCTCAAAAGTTTTGGAAAGGATATCCAACCGTCCGCGCACAGGCCGCAGAGACCCGATCAGCGACGGTTGGGAGGCTTTTCCGCTGATGAGCAGATTGCCCGCCCATTCGCTGTCCAGACCCATGCCGCGGATGAAAAAGTGCCGGGGTACGGTAATGCGCGCGTTCAGAGAGGGCCCCGGAGCGGATGGAGGCGGAGGGGACGCCGTTTTTCCCGTTTTTCCGTCAGCGGCGTCAGGAAATATCTCCCGACTGATATCAAGCGTCGTCACGGAAGAGCCGAGTGAGGGCGAAAGGATGCATTCCCCCTGATTTATCCGGATATCCGCGCTGATGTTCGGAGCGTCGGCAGAACCGTTGACGCCGAATACGCCGGAGAGATCCAGAAAAAGATTGTCCCGGTGCAAAGGGCGTAAATTTTCCATGTGTCCCCGCAGGCTTATCGCCGGAGATGTTTTTCCCGTAAGCCCGCGTACGGAGGCCTCCAGGGAGAGCGCGCCTTCCCTGCCGTCATTGGCGGCAAGGATCGCGTTCACCTGGCCGTCGGGAGCGCTTTTGACGTCAAGGGTGATGCCCGTGAGCAGGACGCCCTCCACGCTGTCCTGGTAGCGGCCTTGGCTGAGGTAGGCGTTGAGCGACGGATGCGCTTGCTCCAGACTGCCGGTGACGGCCAGATGCAGCATGCCTGTTCCGGAAAGGGAGCGATCCGGCAGGGAGAGAAGCCGCCACAGGGGAGCCACGGCGCCTTTCCATCGCATTGACGCCGCCATCGGGGCGCGGCTGTCCGGCAGCGGAAAGCCGCCGGATGTGGGGCGCAGGGGGATATGGAAGCGCAATTGTCCTTCTCCGGAGCTGTCCCGGCTCGCGGCGCCGCCGAACGTGCCGGCGCCGTTCAGCCAGATGAGGCCGTCCCGCGGGCGCAAAGCGCTGTCTTGTCCGGGCGAGTCGGCGAGATGCGCGTTCAGGCGCAGTTCCAGGGCCCCGGATGAAGAAGACGCGATCGAGCCGTCCGCTTCGCGTGTTCCGGCCGTATTTCTGATGACTCCGTTTCGGTCTCCGGCGGGATATACCCGGCTATGCAGCAGAATGTTCCCGCGCGGCCCCTGCCCGGTGGACCGCGCGTCAGCCAGTATCCGCAAGCTTCCCCTGGGGAGGGGGGCATCGGTGAAGAGGGAGAAAAAGGAGAAAGGCAGATCCCGCAGTTCCGCTTTAAGGCGCATATCGCCGGGCGCGAGCGAGGCGGCGGCGGTGAGGCGTCCGCCGGGTTGCAGGGTGATGTCCAGATCGCTGAAGCGCGGACCGTCCGCGAATGTCAGTGTCAATTTTTTTCGCAGGCGAAGGCCGACAGCCTGTTCGCTCCGTCCGGCGCCGCGTCCGGCAAAGGGGGAGCGCAGGGCCAGAGTGGAGATGACGGCTTCCCGTCGTTTGAGATCGTAGTTTCCCCGTATCCCCAGAATTTCACGCGCCTCCGCGCCCCGCGCGCGCCGTTTCCCCTTGCCGGCGCCCCCGGCCTTGTGTCGAAGCATGGATACGGCGAACGCGCCGATGCCGTTCCCGCCGGTAAGTGAAGCGTCAGCGGCGCTCCATCGCAGCGGTCCGGCCATGCCCTGGCCCAGGCTCAAACGGAAATCCGGGGCAAGAAAAATGCGCGCGCCGTTTTGGGGCAGACGCGGCACAATGCATGAGGCGGAAAGTTTTTCCAGGGAAAAGATCGTCCGCCCGCTTCCCGGCTCTTTCGCGGATAACGATTGAAGGCGAAAATCCAAAGCGGCGGACTGAACGCCGTCCGTGTTTTCCAGGGACAGACGCGCGCCGGCCGGAGAGCCGGACAGGGGGACGCCGATCATCCCGGCAAGACTTTTCCAGTCGTCCACGCCCGCGTTGATTTCTCCTGTGAGGGATATCGGCGGGAAGGGATCATCCGGCGCCGCGCCTGAATCCGCGAGGAGACCTATCTCGGTCGGGACGCGTCCTGCCAGCGATGCGTCAAAACTTACTCCAAGCCCCCGAAAACGGGCGCCGACGCGCGAAAGTCTGACTTCGCGCCCCTCTTCCGGCAGCCCGATCCTCCAGATGCCGGAGAGCGACAACTCCCCGCCGCCGTCCTCCGTCGCCATAAAAGCCAGAGCGCCGTCGAGCGCCGTAAGGCCGTTTTTTCCGGCACGCGCGTCCCGCGGCATATATCGCGATTGGGCGGGGAGGCGCTCTGTTTCGCGGCTCTCCGCAAACGGCGCTTCCTCCGTCAACGCGCTTCGGGCGATGAGGCTCAGGGAAAGATTGCGGAAACCGCCGCGCGGGAAGGTCAGGGCCGGACTGTCGGCCTTGAGCAGCACAAGCGGGGAGTCCATCCGGCCGACGGCTTTGAGCGCGACGCGCGCGGAGCCGGAAAAAGCTCCGAGTCCGGCGGCACGCGCGGCAAGCGCCTGCCATTCCCCGTTTTCCTCAGCGGCGATATTCGCTTCGCCCCATACAATTCCGCTGCCGGAGGAAAGGCCGGCGGCGGCTTCGGCCCTTATGCCGGATCCATGGAATTCCAGGCGGGGCATGGAGATCTGTTCTCCCCGGATGACGACGTCAGGCAGACTCAGCCGCCAAAGGCCGTTATGCGCCTTTGCCGTCAGGTGGTATTCCTCCCCGGTCGCCGTCAGGCTCGCGTCAAGCATCGCCTTTTCTCCGATGACGGGTATCAGAAAAGAGGGCAGGCAGCCCTTGAGATTGGCTTCCGCGGTCAAGCGCGCCGCGATGTTGGGAGAAAGCAGCAGGTCCTTCCACAGGGAACCGTTCGGACAGCGCAGGCGCAAGTCCGCAACGAACGCCGGAGCGTCGATCCCGACGGCGGATTCACCGCTTTGCCCGGCGGATACGAAAAGCGCGCCGCGCCAGTCTTTCAGCCCTCCCGTCCCTTTCACGCGCAGGCGAAAAGCGGGAATATCCCGTCTGTTCAGCAGCCATGCCAGAACGCCGCCGGGATTTTCCGTTCCGGCGATATCTATCGTAAGCCGGTCCTGCGCTCCGCCCGCGTCCGGAACATTCCGTCCATGTTCCAATTGCGCGTCCATGGAAAACCCATCGCCTTTCGAAAGGCGCACGTCAGCCCGGACGGTTCCGGTCAGGCCGTCGGAGTCCAGAAGGGCGGCGCCGGAAAGGGAGAATCCCAACGCGGGAGTATCCCGCTCTCCGCGCGCTTCCGGCTGGAGAAGCTCTTTGCGCAGCCGGCCTTCCCGTATGGAGAAGGCGGCCACACGTATCGTCAGCGGCAGCGGGAAGAATGCCGCCGTGTCGGGCGGAGCGGCTTCCGGACGGCTTTGTGACGGGGAAGGCAAACGAAAAAGCGCCGGTTCGTCAATTTCCAGGGCTTCTATCGACACTGTGCCCAGGAGAAGGGCGAAAGGGTTCCAGCGCAGTTCCGCCCGCGCGGCTTTGCCGACAATCCCTTCGGAATCGGCGAAAGAGAGCTCGCTGCAAGTGATTCGCCAAGGCAGCGGACCGGAGAGATGCGCGGCCTCGAAAATCAGCCCTTGTTCGGCAAGGAGGCGGGTGGCCTCGTTCAGTACACGCCGCTCGGCTTCCGGCGTGCGCAGCCAGTACAGGCCCGCGCATGCGGCCGGGATGCAGAAAGCAAGCAGAATAAGGCATACTTTGCCGAAAAGGATGCCCGCCCAGCGCAAGACGCGTCTGACCGGGCGGCCCGCGGCGGATTGCAACGGCTCCGCGCGGGGCGGCTGTTGAGGGTACGAGACCGGAGGCATGCTCATGTTCATTGTGAAATCGCTCTAAAAACTCTGCCCGATGCTGATATAGCATTGCAAAGAGGCGTCATCGTCCCGCGGATTGACGGGTGTGGCCAGATCGAGGCGCAGGGGGCCTATGCCGGTATAGTAGCGCAGGCCGACCCCTGTTCCCCAGCGCATATCCGGGGTATATCCCTTGAAGGGATGATCAATAACCGCGCCGCCGTCAATAAAGACGACCATGCCCCATTCAGGGCAGGCTTTCCAGCGTATTTCCGCGCTTGTCTCAATCAGCGAGTTGCCGCCGAGGGGTTTCCTGTCGTTGTCGCGCGGTCCTAAAGACTGATAGGCGTACCCTCGTACGGAACCGCCGCCGCCGCTGTAAAAACGCGCTGAAGGAGGAATCCGCGCCGCCGCCGCTCCCGCCACCGCGCCGAGACTTCCGCGCAAGGCCAGTATAACGCGATCTTCTTCCGTTAACGGGATAAAGGCGCCGCCGTCCAGACGCGAACGCAGTACCGTGAACGGTCCGCCGAATTCTCCGGCATAGGGAGCGAGGGAAATCGCCAGACGGCCGCCCCGGCCGGCATCCAGCGGATTATCGACCGTGCTGCGGCTCACGCTTGCCGGCAGGCCGAACATGGCGTATTCCCGCCGGGAAATGCCGGGTTCCTTGATGGAGCCGCCTTCAGCGGCGGCTGTGAGCCTGCCGGACCAGACGGGGGAAAAGCGCCGTTCCACACCGGCGGAGGCGGATGCCGACCGGAGGGCGTATGCGTCGAGATTCTGATTGAGTATGCCGCTTTTGGCGATGAACGTGTATTCTTTGCCGGGAAAAAAGGGAAGACGGTAGCCGACGGTAAGTTCCTGCATATCAGCCCAGAGAGGGGCCTCAACGCGCAATGGATCCCCCCGCCCGGTAATGTTGCGGTGTTCCCAGGAGGATTGGAGACCGGGGCCGAACTCGGAATGATATCTGAGAGAGCCGCCGGCGGTGCGCTCCGGCGCGCTTTCAAGAACGGTGACGACGGCGCGCGTCCCCCGTTCATCGGCCGTTCCCGCGGGATGCGCGTCAATGCTCTGAAACAGGCCGCTTTGGCGCAATGCCTCCAGAAAGCTTTCCACTTGCGATGCATTCCATGGCTGGCCGATTCGCCATGTGCGCATGGCTTCCACAAAACCGGATTTAATGCCGGGCGCGCCTTGCCGCGCGACATCCCCCATGCGGGTGAACTCTCCGGGACTCACGAGAATATCGGCTTCGAGCGTTTGCCGTTCATGATCGACGGAGTAACGGGCGGACACCGTCGCGGCAAAGGGGTAGCCGTTGTCGTGATACGCCTCCACAAGCCTGTTCACCGCCGCCAGAATATCGGCGGCAATGGCGGGCGCTCCCCGGGGAAGACCGACGTCCGCCAGCGAGACGGGCGGGAAGGTCTTGTCTTCACCGGGAGAAGGCCTTTCTGCAAGGTCCGACGTCGTGGAGCGGCTTTCCCGGATTGTCGTCCGTCCCACGGCATAGCGTCCGCCCGGCGCAAAGGATATTCGGATAAGGGCTTGCGCCGCATGCTGACCTGTCCCCTTCATATCGAGAAAGCCGCTTACCGATCCGGCATAGTAGCCGAGGCTCCGCAGTATATCCCGCCCTTCCCGCAGCGAAACGATCAGGCGCTGTTCAAGCCCGATAAGATTTGCCGGCGGCGTACCGGCCAGACGGCATATTCCGCTGTTTTTTTCAAAAAACTCTATAATTTCCCTGTATTCTTTCTTGAGGGAGCTTTGGGCAAAAGGCTTTACGCGGCTTTCGGCGGGAGCTTCTCCAGGCTTTTCCCCGGCGGAATCCTCCACGCTATACTCCATCGTGTAGGCTACGGGTGTTTCCTGAATGTTCTCCGCGGCATCGGGCGCGCCGACCGGAGAGGTCAGTTGCGGCGGCAGCGAAGGGGCGGGTATGGATCCTGACGCTGTCGTGACGGCGCTTTTTCTTTCCACGCCGCCCCGGGAAAAAGACGGCGGCGCGCTTTCCCTGGCCGCGCAGCCCGCGAACAGAAGCAGCAGAAAAGCCGATGCGGCGAAGGTGAATACCCGGTACATGCTTCCACGTATAACCCAATTCCGCCGGCATGACCAGCCACGGAACAGGCCGCCCGCAAACTCATCGGAACTTCCTTTGTGGTCTGAAACCCCGGCCGAAAGGCCATATA
>JAITHT010000011.1 GCA_031279825.1 Desulfovibrio sp.
AGCGGCATACCATGCGAATCCACGGCCGGATGCAATTTTGTGTTGAGCCCCCTTTTGCGCGACTCATGTCTTGATTGCCGCCTCTGGCCCCAGCCGCGTGGGGATGAACTTTGCAGTGAGTCGCATCAATCATCAGCCATTCAAAGTCCGGCTCGTCGATCAATCGTTCAGCAATCGTTCCCATAACCCAAAGTCTATTTTTTGTCCTCATGACCCTGTGGACAATCTCGCGCCGGGCTCACAGTCCTATGCTTATAGACGTAAATTAGGGAAACTCTAAATAATGAAGTCAAGCGGGCTTTATTATTCAGCGTTTCCTTATACTTTTTACAAAATGAGAATTGCTGCACGTGAGGTGAAATAACTTGACAATACAGGACGACAGCATTTAGGATGTTCACCTACCTCACAAAAGTAGGCGCGTAGCTCAGGGGTAGAGCACTTCCTTGACACGGAAGGGGTCAGCAGTTCAAAGCTGCTCGTGCCTACCAGAAATTTAAGAAAAAGGGGGGGCAGCCTCCCTTTTTCTTTGCGGGTATGCACTGCGGGCACTCCGTTCCGGCACAATCTCGGGCGGCGGCGTTCCCGGAAAATCTCGTTGCGAGGATGCGCGGGGCCGATCCTCACAGGGCACCTGTGCATCATCATTGCGTGAATTGCGCCGGAGCACGGCAGTTTTGGGATGCGCCATTCGGAGCAGCCTGCGGACATGAAATCGACTTCGGCCGTCCCGGCTCTCGCCCCTTTGGGGCGTGGAAAGCGAACGCCTTTCACGTCCTGTTCCGTCATCCCGCGGAATAGAGCATTTTTATTTTGAAAATGCTCGTCAACCTGCAGCGTAAGCGCTGACTTACGTGCACGAGGAGTAAGCGAAACTTGTTTTCGCCGTCAACGACGAGTGCAACGTTTCAAAGTTAATCTGCTCTGGTCGCCTGTGCCTCATGGACGCGCGGAGCTATTACCGCGAGAGCAATTTCAGAGTGAAATTGCTCTCGAAGCATATCTTTGAGGAACGACTTGTGAAAATTCGCGTGGAAAATACCGACGTTGAAGCTGTTGAAGGCTCGACCTGTGCCGACGCACTGGGCCGCGCCCTGTCCGGGAAGCGTTTTAAATCCTGTGTGGCGGCGCGTTCTGAAGGGATCTTGTTTGATTTGGCGGCTCTCCTTCCTGCTTCCGTGCGTGATGGAAGCGCCGTCCTTGAAGGAATTACCCGCGAATCCCCGGAGGGGCTTGAAATTTTGCGCCATAGCGCCGCTCATGTTATGGCCGCCGCCGTGCGGAAGATATTTCCCGGCACCAAGGTAAGCATAGGCCCGGCCTTAGAGAAAGGCTTTTACTATGACTTCGATCCGCAACGCATCTTTTCTCCCGGTGATTTTACAGCCATAGAAGAGGAGATGCGCGGCATTGTCGCCGCCGCTATCCCCTTTACCCGACGCGAGGTGAGCAGGGAAGAAGCTATGCGTATCTTCGAGGAAAAGGGAGAGATCTATAAGGTCGAGATTATTCGGGAGATACCGGCGGATATGGTTTCGCTGTACGATCTCGGCGATTTTACCGATCTGTGCAGAGGACCGCATCTGCCCGATACCGGATCGTTGCGGGCTTTCAAGCTGCTCTCCGTTGCCGGGGCCTACTGGCGCGGTAACGAAAAGAATAAGATGCTGTCGCGTATATACGGTACGGCCTTTGCGGATGATGCAAGCCTCTCGAAATATTTGCATCACTTGGAGGAGGCCAGGCGCCGCGATCACAGAAAATTGGGTAAAGAACTCGATCTTTTCGATTTTCATGAGGATGTCGCCCCGGGCATGGCCTTCTGGCATCCCAAGGGCATGTTGATGCGCACCATCCTCGAAGATTTTCTCCGTAAAGAGCACATCAAGCGCGGTTATGAACTGGTGCAGGGGCCGCAGTTGCTTCGCCGGGAGCTATGGAAAAAATCAGGGCATTATGACAATTACCGCGAAAATATGTATTTTACGGAAATAGAGGGTGACGCTTACGGAATTAAGCCGATGAATTGTCTGGCGCATATGCTTATCTACGGGCGGCGCCTGCGCAGCTATCGGGAACTGCCCGTACGCTATGCCGAGCTTGGGGTCGTGCACCGCCACGAGATGAGCGGCGTGCTCCATGGTCTTTTGCGGGTACGGCAGTTCACGCAGGATGACGCGCACATCATTTGTCGCCCGGATCAACTGGAGCAGGAGATTATCGGGGTCATCTCCCTGGTGAGGGATCTCTTTACCCTCTTTGGATTCGGCTATCGGCTGGGAGTGTCTACCCGTCCGGAAAAATACATAGGGACCATCGATGCCTGGGATCGTGCCACAAATGCGCTTAAAGACGCCCTGACAAAACTGGGGATGCCCTTTGTTCTCAATGAAGGAGACGGCGCTTTTTACGGGCCGAAAATTGACGCTCGGGTCACTGACAGCTTGGATCGCGAATGGCAGTGCTCTACCATCCAGTGCGATTTCACCCTGCCTGAACGTTTTAATCTCCACTACGTGGGGCAGGACGGCGAACGGCATCGGCCGGTTATGCTGCACCGGGCTATATTGGGTTCCCTTGAACGCTTTATCGGCATTTTGATCGAACACTGCGCCGGTGCCTTCCCCACATGGCTTGCCCCGGTTCAGGCTCGTGTGGTAAGCGTCATGGACAAGCATAACGACTTTGCCCAAAAGATGTGCGATGCCCTGCGGGAAAAAGGTCTGCGAGCGGAAACGGATTTGCGCAATGAAAAATTGGGATACAAGGTGCGCGCGGCGCAGCTTGAAAAGATTCCCTATGTTCTTGTAGTGGGAGACAAAGAGCTCGAAGCAGGCGGGGCAAATGTGCGTTTGCGCGGCGGCGAAACTCTGGGTGCCATGACGCTTGACCAAATTGCCGGCTGTATTCAGGGCGATTGCGATGAACCCTTTAAACGTGGAGGCATGCACTATCACTTCTCTTAATGTACGGCCGCGCCGCAACGGGCAGCCGCAAGACACCGTGCGGCGTAATGATCAGATTCGCGCTCGAGAGGTTCGGCTCATCGGGCCTGAAAGTGAGCAATTGGGTATTGTGGACCGCAACGACGCGCTGCAAATGGCGCGGGAGGCCGGTCTCGATCTCGTGGAAGTGGCGGCCGCAGCTGAACCTCCGGTTTGCCGCATTATGGATTATGGCCGCTTCAAATACGAAGCCCAAAAGAAAAAGCAGGAAGCCAAAAAACGCCAAACGGTCATCCAAATCAAGGAAATCAAGCTCAGGCCCAAAACCGACGAGCACGACTACCAGACTAAGGTAAACCACATCAGGCGTTTTATTGAAGCCGGCGATCGCTGTAAAGTGACTATTTTTTTTCGCGGTCGGGAAATCGTCCATAAAGATCGGGGACAAATTATGCTCGACCGGGTGCTGGAAGACACCAAGGACGTTGCAAAACTGGAGCAGGAGGCCAGAGCTGAAGGCCGTACCCTGTTCATGATGTTGACGTCGCTGCCGAAAAAATAAATACAGCTAAGGAAACGCTGAATAATGAAGTCAAGCAGGCTTTATTATTCAGCGGGGCAGCAAAAAACCGTCAAAGTTGCTGCATTTGAGCTGAAATTCCTTCTATTTTCTTCATTTTGTGCCCC
>JAITHT010000022.1 GCA_031279825.1 Desulfovibrio sp.
AGGTACAAAACGAGAGTAAATGAGGCAATTTTTACCGGATTTTCCCCCTTTTTTCGGAAATTTTACTGCCTGAAACAAAGCCGCCCCGCCACCGGGCAATTGTTCAGCGG
The DNA here is from genome assembly GCA_031279825.1 of Desulfovibrio sp. Taxonomy (GTDB): domain Bacteria; phylum Desulfobacterota; class Desulfovibrionia; order Desulfovibrionales; family Desulfovibrionaceae; genus Frigididesulfovibrio. The sequence continues at coordinate 111 of JAITHT010000022.1, forward strand.
TTCCTTAGACTTGGCGGCTTAGCCGGACAGCAATGACTTGTAGATTGTATAATAGAGCCTTATCAATTTAACGGCAAAATAAGAGAATTATGCAATGATACGACAGAATTGAGGTCACACGATCCGGCAAGCTGCCTTATGCTTATCAAAAAAGGATGTCCATATGAAACACGATACTCCCGCGATGCGCAGGGTATATTCCCGCCGCGCCGTGATCAGGGGCGCGGCTGTCGGCGCGGCTGCCGCCGCCCTGGCGTACGGACTGGACAAGGCCGGTCTCGTCGGCTCTCAAGACCCCGGCCTGCCGGAACCGGACGCGGCGCGTCTGAGCTACCGCATACATCCGGGATCCGGAGATGCGGTGTCCCTGCTGGGCTTCGGCTGCATGCGTTTCCCCATGAGTCCGGAGGCCGCCGGCCCGCACGGGCCGCAGATTGACGAGGCCGCCGCCTTTCGCCTTGTGGATTATGCTCTCGCGCACGGGGTCAACTTCTTCGATACCGCTTATCCATATCATCAAGGCGTTTCGGAGGAAGTGATCGGCAAGGCCCTGAAACGCCGTCCGCGCGACAGTTTTTTCCTGGCCGACAAGATGCCCGGTTACAGGAATCCCACGCTGGATGAAGCTGAAAAGATATTTGAGACGCAGCTTGCGCGCTGCCAGGTGGACTACTTCGATTATTATCTGCTGCACAACCTCTCCAATGTGGAGCACTACCGGAAGATTTACGAAAGCAATGGGGTTGTCGACTATCTCCTTGAAATGAAGCGGGTCGGTCGTATCCGGAATCTTGGCTGGTCCTTCCACGGCGACATGCCCATGCTCGAATACCTCCTGTCCAGAGATCTTCACTGGGATTTCGCGATGGTGCAGTTCAACTATCATGACCTGCTGAACAATGTTCCCTCTCTTATCTCGCAGATGCGGGTCGCCGAACCGGCGCCGCCGCAATGGTTGCTGGAAACTCTGGTCAGGACGGGCATTCCCCTGATCATCATGGAGCCGCTCCTGGGCGGTCGGCTGGCCCGTTTGAACAAAAAGGCCCTGACTATCCTGCAGGAGGAAAAGCCGCAGGCCAGCGCGGCATCCTGGGCCTTCCGCTATGTGGCGGCGCTGCCTAACGTGCTTACCGTACTCAGCGGGATGACCTACATGGAGCATTTGCAGGACAACCTGCGCACATATTCGCCGTTTACGCCGCTGTCGGAAAGGGAGACGGTCGCACTCGGGCGCGCCCTGAACATCTTCATCACCCAGGAAAACATACCCTGCACGGCGTGCTACTACTGCATGCCCTGTCCCTACGGCGTCGAAATCCCGGCCGTCTTCACCCACTACAACCACTGCGTGGATGACGAATACATCCCCAAAGGCGCACGGAACGCCGACTATGAAAAAGCCCGTCGGGCCTTCCTGGTGGGGCACGACCGCTCCGTTCCGGAACTCAGGCAGGCCATCCGCTGCACCGGATGCGGCATATGCGTTCCCCTCTGTCCCCAGCGCATCAACATACCGGAGCAGATGAGCAGGCTCGGAAAATTCGTCGAAGGGCTCAGGAGCGAGGTATAACCATGCTGAAGACTATACGCGTCATTACAGCCGCCATCTGCCTTGCGGGTTTTGTCCTGCTGTTCGCGGACGTCAGCGGATTCGCCCAGGCGCGCCTGACCTTTCTAGCCAGAATACAACTCGTTCCGGCCATACTGGCCGGAAGTCTGGCGGCAGTCGCTTGTCTACTCGCCGCGAGCCTGGTCTTTGGCCGCATATACTGTTCCAGTCTCTGTCCCCTCGGGGGGATGCAGGATCTTCTGGCCCGCATGAAACCCAAACGGCGTTACCGCTTTGCGCCTGGCCGGACTTGGCTGCGGTCGGCGGCTCTGGCCCTGTTCCTTCTAGCCTTTGCGGCAGGCGTTCCATTGATCTTCGGCCTGCTTGAACCTTACAGCGCCTTCGGGCGTATCGCCGCGGACATTGTCGCTCCCCTCTGGACGGCGGGCAGCAACGGACTGGCTCTAGCCGCCGAGCGCATGGGCTCCTTTGCGGTGGGACCGACGGCAATTCCGCAAAAGGGAGTCGCCGCCCTGACGGCGGCCATCGCCACCCTTGCCGTTGTGGGCGTCCTTGCCTGGAAAGGCGGACGGATCTGGTGCAACACGCTGTGCCCGGTGGGAACCGTTCTTGGGCAGATCAACCGCCTGGCGCTCATCCGCCTGCGGCTTGATGGAGAAAAATGCCTTCGCTGCGGCATGTGCGAGCGCGTCTGCAAGGCCCAATGCATTGACGCCGAAGCGGGCAGGCTTGACTCCGGTCGTTGCGTGTCCTGTTTCAACTGCCTGGCGGCATGCCGGCAAAACGCCCTTGCCTGGCGTCCCTTCCCGCTGCACAGGCAGGCTACGGCGCTCCTTGCGGCGCTACGGTCGCAACCGCACTGTATCCGCGCCCCATGGGCGCACGGCGCGCTTGGCCGCGCGCCGCTGGAGAGATTGCGGAGCGCCCTTGCTCCATGCCTTCCGCCGTCCGAGGCGGAACCCGCGCACAGGGCTTCACGCAGCGGACTTGGCAATACGACCGGGAAGCCGCGCGCGGCGGAGCTTCAAGGACTTACGCGGAAAGCGCCCGCCCACGCCTCCCCTGCCGCCTTGGGCGCTGTGACGCGACATGCTTCGCATATAAGCCGCCGCGCTTTGTTTGCAACAACGGGCCTTGCTCTGGGCGCCGCCGCACTGCCCCTGAACGCCCTTGCCGCCGCCAGAAAGGAGGCCATCATCCCCGCCCTGACCCGCAAGGCCGACCCGGAACGTAGCGTGCCGGTATTGCCGCCGGGGGCCGGAGGACTCGCCGCCTTTCTGCGTAAGTGCACAGGCTGTCAGTTGTGCGTTTCGGCATGTCCCCACCGGGTATTATATTCGTCAAATATAGGCGTTCGCGCCCTGCAAGCGGCCATGCGCTTTGAGCACGGCTACTGCCGGGTCAATTGCGTCGTCTGTTCCTCGCTTTGCCCGACAGGAGCCATCAGGCCGATAAGCGTAACTCTGAAAAGCGCCATCCAGGTCGGCAGGGCCATCGTGCATCACGATCGCTGCATTGTGAGCACGGATAGGGTTGCCTGCACCGCCTGCGCAAAGACTTGTCCTGCAGGGGCCATCAGCCTTGTGGGCGCGGACGGGACATATAAGCGCCCGGCCGTGGATGCGGAGCGCTGCATCGGCTGCGGCGCCTGCGAGTACGTTTGCCCGGCCCGGCCTGTAAGCGCCGTCATCATTGAAGGCAATATTGAACACCGAATAGTGTGATTAATCGCACTCTCTGCGGGCGACAGGCTGCGAGCCGTTCTTCCAGGCTTTCGCGGAGTCTTGCAGTACCCGAAACTTTCGCGCTTTTTAGATGCCCCCTACGGCGTCTCCAAAAGCCGCACGCACCGGGTAATACATCCTTACGTACGCTGTAAAAGTATACCCCCGCCCCACAGCGCCGCACTCCATTCAGGCCCTGGCCATCTCAATAATCACCATATGCGCGGTTTCTTCCGGGGTGACGAGGATATTCTCCTCCACTATTTCCAGAGCATCCCTTGCTGACAGGGCAACGCCGTTGATCAAAGCCTTGCCCTCTATAAACACCATGTACGCTTGGCGGCCCGGTGACACCGCGAATTCCAGAGGACGTCCCGGGTCAGCAGAAGCCGCATAGGCATTGATGTCAGCGTGAACCCTGACGGGAGCGGGAGATCGCCCGTTATTTACGCCGGTGGCAATGGGGAGCCATACGTTTTCCCGGTCCGCGAAACTGAAACGAACATCGCCGTAGTTGGGGGATAGCCCCTTTTGATCCGGGAAAATCCATATTTGCAAAAAGCGCAGCATATCCTTTCCCAGGTTATGTTCGCTATGCGACACACCGGCCCCGGCGCTCATGTACTGTACCTGGCCGCGCGTCAGAGTGCGCCTGTTTCCCATGCTGTCCGCATGCGTCAATTCGCCGTCAATCACATAAGAAATAATTTCCATATCGGCGTGGGAATGCGTGTCAAAACCGGTGCCGGGCCGCACCATATCATCATTGACGACACGCAATACGCCGAATTGCATATTATCGGGATTACGGTATTCGGCAAAGGAAAAATGAAAATAGCTCTCCAGCCAGCCATGCGAACCTCGTCCCATCTTTTTGCTGTCGATAAGCCGAATCATACGCTTCTTCCTTAGTTTGTTGCATTGTTACGCGCTTGTTTAACGCCAAAATGCCTGCCGTACGGAATTGCTATACATATACAAGGTTATCGAAAAGACGATAATTATGAGATAGCCATAACATCAGGCTTTACGCAAAGTCTCCACCAATTGATTAATCTGCTGTGTGAGAGAATTAACAAGAAGCACCGTATCCTTGGCCTTATCCATAAGCAAGGCTGTGTCGCCGGCGATGCTGGTAATGTGGGTGACGCTGCTGCTGATAATTTCGCTGACGTGGGCCTGTTCAGTGCTCATTTCCGTAATACTTCGCACATGAGAAGCCGAAAGATCGGAAATGGAGACGATTTCATGTAAGGCTGCGCACAGAGCGCGCGCCATCGTTTATAGCGGCTGCTGTCACGGCATCGCTGCCCACCCTGTAGCTGGCGTAGCCCATGCCCATGCCGACCGCGACGACCACCGACAATATGGGAATCAATAATTTCCCGCGCGTTGTTTTCAGCATAGAAAAAGCCTCCGGCTATGATACAGGCGCTTTCCAAAGCGCCTCAACATTGTCTCGCAAATCTCCAGCATCGTGCATGGTCCGTTTTTCCGGGGAATGCCGTTCCCCGTACGCGCCGCAACTGCCGACGCTCACCGGCAGTTGCGGCAAATGTCCATACGCTCGAAATTGCCGGCAAGATATTCATAAATATGATCCAGAAAAACGGGAGAATTCCAGACAGTCCTGATGGATGTTTCGGCCACATTGCCGAGTACCACGGTCTGACGCCAATCATGACAGCAAAGAATCATATCGCCGTTTTCCACAATGTACGCCTGCTTGAGAAAAAGATCGCAATCCCGCTTAAAGGGAGCATCACCATAGGCAATTTGAGAAACGCCATCTCCGGCGCGGTTATCCATGTGATGCACTCTGAAATCCACACCGCGCTCAGCCCAATATCGCGCCGCCCCTTCCAACTCATGCGCTATTAATTGCGTGCGCAAGGTGACCACTCGTACGCCGGGTCTACGTTTATTGAGCCGTTTTTTAAGGGTCAGAAAAAAATCAATATTGCGCATGCTGGTCGTAAAATCCAAATTCATGGATGCCTTATAGGTCTCCGGACTGTAACCGTTGACGCTGAACCAAACCTGGGACAAACCCGAGTCCAGAAGTTTACGACTCATTTCTTCGGTGAGCAACGCGGCGTTTGTATTGATTTTCGTTTTTGTGAAAAAAGGGGCACTGTTGCGGATAAAGCGCAGGATATCCGGCATACGCTTGTCCATCAGCGGCTCATTAGTCAGATATGGACTGATGCGGCCCACGAAATGACGGGAACATTCATCCACTATTTTATGTATGAGGCCGTCTTCCATTCTCCCATGGGGAATTTGCTCAGGACTCAGAGCGTGCGGGCAGAAAACGCATCTGGCATTACATGTGGACAAGGTCTGAAATTCCACAGCGCGCGGAAATGCCGGGCGAAACCGTTTGCCGCTTTTAAGCCAAGTATACACCTTATTACAATACCCGGCCCCACGTTTCGGCATATAATATCGAGCCATACATACCTTTTGACTTGAAACACTTCACAAGGTCAGGGCATTTCAGGTATGAAATGCCCTGACCTACCGCCGTCGGACAACGAATGCGCACCCCGCATCCACAGCCCTTATAGCGAAAACATACCTGTGCGAATAGTACACGCTTCTACGCGCCGTTACCGGTCGATCGTTCTCACGTCCTGGAAGACCCCTTGCCGCTACTTGCCCTGACTATCCACTCCGGCGGCGCCTCCTGCTTGTCTGAGGTTTCACCGTTCAAAAAAGCGAAGCGCCCCTTCTCGCATAATAATCCGCCCTCTACCGGAAGATTGCGTAAATGCAAATCGCCCCGCGTCGCCATAATAATGCCGCAACGCGCCTCACATAAGTTGCAGGCTGTCTTTGTTAGCTCTTCCCTCACAGGAACGGGCTTTTGTGCCGTTTTTTCCAGCAAAGCCCCTGTCGGACAAAGAGAAACGCACATGCCACAGGAAATGCAGCTGGTTTCTTTAAGCGGACGACGCATCTCAGGAGCAACCACTGTGGAGAAACCGCGATTCACAAGCCCGAGCGCCGCTACACCCACAACCTCTTCGCAGATCCGTACGCACAGCCCGCAAAGAACGCACTTCTCCATATTTCGCGTAATATATGGATGTTCATCAGAAACGGCGTACTTGCGAGCCTCACCTGGGTAAACAGGCTTGACTCCGTAACGGTTGACGTAATCCAGCAGCTTACATTCAAAATAATCCAGACAACCGCACTCCAGACAACGGGAGGCTTCTCTTTTAGCTTCCTCCGCCGAATAACCGAGATTGACTTCCGAAAAGCCGCTTCTCCGCTCTTTTGCCGAGCGATGGCGCATTTTTACTCTCGCCGCTTTTTCTCTGTCCGCGAAATCAGACTCGGTCAAATCTTCCCGTTTAACCAACACAGGCGCTCTATAAGGCAGCATCTCTCCTTCAAGGAAACTGCCGATAACTCCGGCAGCCATACGCGCCTCGCCGATGGCTGTAATGGCGATGTCCGCGCCTCTGTTGGTAGCATCGCCAATGGCAAAAATCTTTTCGATGCTGGTTCTGAAACTTGTCTCGTCAGCGGCAATGGTACCGCGTTTGGTAAGACTCAGGCCATCCAGCCCGGTATTGTCGTTTTGCTGACCAATGGCCATGATCACGAGATCAACGTCCATTATTTCAATATCCCCCTCAATGGGAACAGGGGAACGCCTCCCACTGGCATCCGGCTCGCCCAGACGCATTTTTTGCAGGCTGATTCGCTTGACTATGCCGTTCTCTCCGAGAATTTCAAGAGGATTTGCCAGATATTTAAAGATAACTCCTTCTTCCTCCGCTTCTTCGATCTCAATCGCATCGGCGGGCATTTCCGCCTTGGTCCTCCGGTAAACAGTATACACATGCGCAGCGTTCAGGCGAACCGCCGTACGGCAGGCATCCATGGCGGTATTGCCGCCCCCGACGATGGCCACCCTTTTTCCGGTCAAGTCAACTTTTTCGAAATGAACGCGCCGTAAAAAATCTATTCCCCCGTCAACCCCTTGCAAATTTTCTCCGGGAATCCGCATGCCTATGGATTTCCATGCGCCAATGGCAATGACCACAGCATCATAGGTCTGCGCAAGCCCGTCAAGCGTCATATCCGTTCCCAACCGGACGTTGTTTCGCATGTGTACGCCCATTTTGGCAATCAAGGCGATTTCCTCCGCCAGTACTTTTTTGGGAAGCCGGTATTCCGGAATTCCATAACGCAACATGCCGCCCATTTCAGGCATCATGTCCAGCACATCCACTTGATGCCCCTGTTTGCGCAAGAAAAACGCCGCAGTGAGGCCTCCCGGCCCGCCGCCGATGATGGCGACTTTTTTGCCGCTGTCAGTGGCTACCTCCGGCAGATACGCTCCACTCCGCAAATCATGATCGGCAATGTGGTACTTAAGCTGCGCAATACTGATCGGCTCTTCCACCAGCTTTCTTCGACAGGCGGTTTCACAAGGACGGGGACACACCCGGCCTATGCTGGCCGGCAGAGGCAGCCGTTCTTTTATAAGTGTAAGAGCTTCCATATATTCCCCGTTAGCCAGCAAACCCACATAGCCTTGGCAATCGGTCTTCCCGGGGCAGGCTTCCACGCAAGGAGGGCGGCAGTCCCCCCGATGGTCAGACAGCAGCAGGGCCAGAGCGGCTTTTCGGGTGGCAAGGGCCCTCGGGCTGTCGGTCAGGATGCTTTGACCGGCGGCGACCATTGTGGAACAGGCGCGAACAAGCCTGGGGGAGCCTTCCAGTTCCACCACACACACCCCGCAAGACGCGTAAGGAGTGACACGTTCATCATGGCACAGGGTGGGAATAAAGACGCCCGCCCGTTGAACGGCGGCCAGCACGGTTTCCCCTGATAAAAAATCTATCTGTTTCCCATTAACAGTTATTGTATCCATTTGCGATCACCCACCTTTACGGCGTTAAACTTACAGCTATCCTTACATCTCCTGCAGGCGATACAATCAGCCGTCTTGATTGTATGGGGTTCCTTCATTTCCCCGGAAATGGCAGCCGTGGGGCAATCTTTTTTGCACAACCCGCATCCCTTGCATTTTTTAGCGTCTATTTCGTAGCAAATGAAATTCTTGCACTGTTTAGCCGTACATTTACGGTTGACTATATGATCTCTATATTCGTGCTTAAAATAGCGTAGCGTAGTTAAAACTGGATTAGGCGCGGTTTGCCCCAGCCCGCAAAGAGATCCCTCCTTGACTTGGTTGGCAAGTTGCTCAAGGATTTCAATGTCTTCTTCTTCTCCATAGCCCCCCACAATCCTGTTAAGTATCTCCAGCATTCTTTTCGTTCCGATCCGGCAATGGGTACACTTTCCACAGGATTCCTTACAGGTAAAATCCAGAAAAAAGCGGGCCACGTCCACCATGCAGGTGTCCTCATCCATGACCACCATACCACCTGAGCCCATGATAGCTCCCGTCTTGGCAAGAGACTGGTAGTCTATGACCGTGTCCGCGAGCTCCGCCGGGACGCACCCTCCGGACGGCCCTCCCAACTGCACGGCCTTAAATGCCTTGCCGTTCTTAATTCCGCCGCCTATATCAAAAATAACCTTCCTGACGGTCATACCGATGGGAACCTCCACCAAACCGCCCTTTCTGATTTTGCCGGTCAGAGCGAAAACCTTGGTGCCAGTGGCCTGCGCCCCGGTGATGCCGCTATTCTTGGCAATATCGGCGAACTCCCGCCCCGAATGACTGAAAATCCACGGCACACTGGCGTAAGTTTCCACGTTGTTGATATTGGAGGGTTTCTGCCAAAAACCCTTTTGAGCCGGAAAAGGCGGTTTAAGGCGCGGCATTCCCCGCTCTCCTTCCAAGGACGCGATAAGAGCGGTTTCCTCCCCGCAGACGAAAGCGCCGGCGCCGGCTTTCACCCTTATGTCGAAGTCAAATCCCGAACCGGCTATATTTTTTCCCAGGTATCCGGCGTCACGAGCCTGCTCAAGGGCAATATTCAGCCGCACAATCGCAAGCGGATATTCCGCCCGGACATAAACCACCCCATGGGAACTACCCATAGCGTAAGCGCCAATCAACATGCCCTCAATCACCGAATGAGGGTCGCCCTCAATAATCGCCCGATCCATAAAAGCGCCGGGATCACCCTCGTCAGCGTTACAGATAGTATATTTTTCCTCGCCGGAAGAATTTTTAGCGGCATTCCATTTAAACCAAGTGGGAAAGCCGGCGCCTCCGCGCCCGGCAAGACCGGAAGTCTTCACTTCTTCAATGACCGCTTCCGGTGCAAGCGCCAGAGATCTTTTCAGCCCGGCATAGCCTCCACGCGCCGTATATTCTTCAATCTTCTCCGGATTGATAATCCCGCAGTTGCGCAAAGCGATCCGTTTCTGGCCAGCCAGAATCGCCGCGTCTTCCTCCGGTAGGCCGTACTTGCCCGCCTGATTTTTCTTGCCGAGCAAACTATTGATTATTTCCCTGGCGGCTTTTTCATTGACGTTGACATAGGTTTTTTTAGCCTCATTCCCGGAAACATCGCTGTCGTAAACCTCCACAATGGGCTCAAGATAGCACATGCCAATACAGCCCGTTATTCCCGTTTCAAAGCCCTCGGCTTTGAAAATCCCCTCTATTTTTCCCGCCCCGGCGGCCACGCCGCAACTGCCTTTTCCGATAACAATCCTCATTCTTCCACCTCGCCTTCGGATGTGCGTATCGTATCCAAAATTTTCCTGGCCGTCCGGGGAGTCAGATTTCCGTAGGCATCACCGTCAATCATCATTACCGGCGAAAGGCTGCAACAGCCCAGACAAGCCACGGAATTAAGCGTAAACAATCCATCTTCGGTGGTTTCTCCTTCGGAAATCCCAAGATAGGAAGAAACGGCATCTTCTATTTCTGACGAACCGTTCACGTGGCACGCCGTACCCTGGCAAAGCATGATCAAATGCCTTCCCACCGGATTGAATTTAAATTGGGAATAAAAAGTAGCCACTCCCAATATTTTTGCCGGTTTAATGCTTGTCCTCTCCGCTATGTACTCCATCAACTCCGTGGAAAGATATCCGTACGCCTCCTGCGCCTTCTGTAAAATGGCAATCAGGCCCCCCTCGTTTTTTGCCGTTTCCGCTTTCCGGGCAAGGTAAGGCTCTATCAAAGAGAAATCCAGAGACTGGTGACGCTGTTCCTTCATCTTCATACCTCCGTTCCAGGTTGACAGTACGGCATAAAAAGCAAAACCGGCTGAGCGACTCACAAGGGAAAGAGCGAGTCATCCCGCAAGAATTCCCTCCTTGCGGTAAAAAATGTGCAAAGGGGCTTTGCCCTCCGCCTGCACAAGCACTTTAAAATAAGAAATGATTTTTCTGCCCCCATGATAACGGAGTCAAAGGGCATTATGCCCCTTGCGGGGTTTGGGACGGAGCCCCGTAATTGTAATAGCTCCTGACGCTAGGAGGAATACCGCTTTAAGAAACAGCCCGGAGTTATTGGCGGGTAGGAGTTAATTCCCCTACCCGTCAAAGCATTATCGAAAACCCAGCTCTTTAGCAAGAATCGGATAGCGTTTAAGGCCACGCTCCCATACCCGATTCTGCACGGCCCACCAGTCCATATCCGGCATCATGGAACGTGCCCGCCGCACCCACAACGCAAGAGAAGAGTCGTCACCCGCTTGAACAGAATGCTGTACGGCCGCGCCGACTCCGGCATCGTCATCAATCTCGGCAAGCACATGCTCTCGAATGAGACTTGCGGCCAATGCACGCTCTCTTGACGGCAAGTGCAGATCACAAAGCGCTTTGAGCTGCACGCGTTGTTTATCGGTGACAGCCTCGCTACACATGGCCTCCACAGGCAGATACGGCATAAAACCAAGCCAATATTCGGGAACAGGCACGTTATGCTGGGATTCAATCCACGTGTCGGTAAGCGAAAGTACATGCGCGGCCACAGCCTGCATTTCCGGACGCCGCACGCGCTCTCTGTTCCGCAGCACCTGGGAAAGCAACCAATCCCGCAGAGGCCGGGCGAAATCGCGTACTTTACGCCGCACCTCTGTCTCCTCGTCAGCGCCCCGGCGCCGGACAAACATTTCCGCGTCAGCAAGAGAGATCAGGGGTATCCCCGGGAAAGCGACTTTCCCTGGAAGCGTCATGCGCCATATATGGTTCACTCCCATCCGTTCATGGTTCGCGCGGATAACAGCGCTGCCGTGACTGTGGCTGTCATGTTCCATCACCTCCGGAAACAGTTCCACAGATACGCCGGGCCAGAGATAAACGGCGGAATCCCCCGGCGCGGGCAACCCGCCTTCAGAATCTAAAAGCAGGTAGGCAAGCAGACACAGCGTGGCGGCATCGTCTTGCCGAGGCAGAACCTCACGCTCAAAAACAGCGGCGCCGTTGCCCGATTCTGGCTGGTTGGAGACGGCTTTTTCAAGCTCCTTCATTACCGGAAGCGTCAAATCCGGCCCTCCGGAGCTACGCAGCAATTCCATGGCCCGCAAGGCAAAAGTCATAGCGTTTTCAGGCTCTATGCGGGCAATATCGTCAAAAAACCATGCGCAACTGGCAAAAGCGGCCAAAGATTGCTCCTGCATACTCAGCAAGCGCCACGCTCTATCGTGATCATCAGTTGAACCCGTGAACCAGGCAGCGGCAAAATCCTCGCTTTTAGCCGGGTCGGCCAGAACCTCGCCATAGGCCGCAAGGGCCGCCTCGGCATCGCTGAAGCACTCTTTGCCGGCAAGAGCAAAATGAGCATCAACGGCGGCGCGCATAAGATCAAGAGCGGCGCGCAATGGTCCGCGCCATTGCTGGTTCCAGCCGCCATGTCCGCCGTCGCTGCATCCGCAGTTGCTACGCCAGCGTTCTATGCCATGCACGCAACTCCATGAGGAAGGTTCATGCAGGATAACTTCATGGACAGGCGGATGGGCGGCGATATAAGCCGCCGGATTTGTAAGACGAATATTATCGCGTTTGGAATATCCCTGTGCCAGCACGTACGCCAGAGCCATCTCTCCAAAGGTGAAGTGATGGCCGTAGGTTTCTCCGTCCGTGGCCAAGGTGAGCAGAGGCCCTCCCCCCGTTGAGGAAGCTAAAGCGCCGGCCTCGCCGACGATGCGATTCCAGAAGCTTTCTCCGTTATGCAGCAATCTTTCAAAAGCGATTCCCTGAGAAAGGCCACCATGATAAAAGATCACGGTCATGGATGCGCCGGAGGGCAAAGACAGACTGTACGGCTCGCCTATGTTGAGGCTCCCTTCATGAACCGGTATCGTCCGGCCGCTCATAATAACAGCTTTGGCCTGCCTGGGCGCGAGAATGACAAAACGAATGCCATGGGCGGCCAGACTTTCCAGAGAAGGGGTATCCACGGCGCATTCGGAAAGCCACATACCTTCAGGATCACGCCCGAAGTGAAAACGGAAATCATCAATCGCCCAACGCGCCTCCAACTCTCTGTCACGCGCCGTCGCCAAAGGCATGATGATGTGGTGGTAGATCTGGGCCATGGCATTGCCGTATCCCCAACGAATTTTGCTGTGCGTATCGCCCTCGCGCATGCGGCTCACCACCTCCGGAGCGGCTCGGCGCATCCATTGCAACAACGTCGGTCCGGCATTAAAACTTATCCACTCATAAGCATTGAGGATATCAACGAGCTTTCCCTCGCCGTCAAGACGTCTGGCCCATGCAAGGGGAGCATAACTCTCCCGGAGTATGCGTTCGTTCCAATGGCGCATGGGAGCGGCGCTTGCTTCAATCAATATACGCCCAAGCCAGGGATCCTCTCGCGGAGGTTGGTAAAAATGCCCATGGATACAGAGAGAAACCGTCATGTTTACTCCTCATGTCATTCTATTACGCCATTGTTATAACGAGCCGCCGGCGGCAAGCTGACCGGTAGAAAAACGTATGAGAGAGGAACAGCTTTGAAGGCCGCGCTCGTCGTGGACGGCGAAAACAAGGCTGACTCGGGCCATCTCGGCTCTCGCCCCTTCGGGGCGTGAAAGCGTGCACGTTCACCTTCTCTTCCGCTATCCCGCGGAAGTAAGCGCCTACTCCCCGAACGCGCGAATCAGCGCTTACGCTGCCGGTTGACAGAACATTCGCACAGTGAAAATGCTCTCAAATTTACTTTTGCGGCAAATTTTCATATACGATATAAGAGCGTTGTTTTATTATATCATCTCTTCATCTCTACATGCAAGCCTACGAAAAGCCGGTTCTCCATGATTTTTCACAACGCATATAAAAAACTCGCACCACTGCTGCGGCCCCTGTCGCTACCTTATGCTTTGCTTATGGCTAAGCGAAGAGCGTGGTATACGCGCGGCATCTTCTCATCCTTTACGCCCTCCTGTCCTTGTGTGGCCATAGGCAACATAGCATGGGGGGGGACGGGGAAAACTCCTCTTACCGCATGGCTTCTTGCCTGGAGCAGACAACAGGGCATCAAAGCTGTGGTACTTACTCGAGGTTACGGCGGCAGTCCCGGCAACAAACCACTCCTCGTGCGGGCCGATACAGCACCGGAACAATCCGGAGACGAGGCTCTCATGCTGGCCCAGGCCTTTCCGGAGTTTCCCGTGCTGGCATTTCCTCAACGCAACCAATCCGCCATCTATGCCCAGAATACTTTAAATCCTGAGCTTTTTATTCTTGATGACGGCATGCAGCATCTGCGCATGGGCCGTCATGCGGACATTATTTTGCTCCGACCGGAAGATTTGAAAGATGCATGGAATCGCGTCATACCCGCTGGTTCCTGGCGCGAAGGCGCGTCGGCGCTGGCCTCGGCAACCGTTTTCGCCATCAAAACCGATGCGGAATATTTTGATCGTCTTGCCCCACTGGCGAAAAAAAAATTGTCCGTCTTCGGCAAGGGATTATTCAGCTTTACATTGACTCCCGGCGGACTACGCCCCTTAAATCGAAAGACGGGACAGCAGCATGACTCGCTCTTGACAACAAAATGCCCGCCATACAAGGAAATCATGCCTGCGTCCGAAGATATGCCGGATCCGCGGACATATGAGACTCCTTCTGCCCTGATTGACAAACAAGAATATTATGATCGTCCCTATATACTGATGAGCGGCGTGGGCAATCCGGACCAGGTGGAAAACAGCGCACAAAATATCATGGGACGCCCGCCGACGCGACACCTTGTCTTTGCCGATCATTATCCCTATTCCGCTACGGATGTCCGGACGGTCGCCGCACTGTCCGGCGCCGCCACGCCTGTGCTGTGCACCCCCAAAGATGCCGTCAAGCTTCAAACATTCGGCAAAGAATGGGGAGAGACTCCTGTATGGGCTATGGAAACTCACGTGCGCTTCGGTCCATATCTTTTTTGTGAAACACCCTTTCCCCAATGGTGGGAAAAATGGTGGCGCGCAAGGAGCACAGCACGGTAATCGACCGGCAGGACGCGCCGCCACACCGATATACGGCATATTGACACATTGCTGCTGTAACGTTGCGACAACTGTTTAAAAACGCAAAATACAATAAAGCACACCTATGACGGCATATTCCCGCAATGCACAACATAGCCGCGCGTCAGCGGATTCGCCCGACGCGGAATCTTTGCAAGATCTGCTCCTAAGCGTTCTCAAGCAGGCCAACCGACCTTTAAACATGGACAGGCTTTTACGTATCGCCGCTATGCCGCGCAAGAAGAAAAAACAGATAGAGACGGCTTTGCGGAGTCTGGAAGAACAAGGACGTTGTCTCCGCGCTCCGGGAGGCTGGTCGATCTTGGCTCATCTCAAGCATATGCAGGGCATTTTATCCGTACAACAGACAGGCGGGGGCTTTGTCACGCCCTTCCGGGACGGGCCGGTCATATATATTCATCCAGCGGCCATGGCGGACGCCTGGCCCGGAGACAGGGTTGAGGTCGCGATACTGCCCGGCAAACGCGGCCCCCATTTCGAAGGCAAAATAATCAGCGTGCTGCGCAGGGCTCTAACGGAACTGCCTGTCAGAGTCCTGCGGCAGCGGACGGACTCCCTCTGGCTGTGCGCGCCTCTCAATCCGCGCATACCGGCTTTATTTCTTGTCGATGTCGCCTGTCTGTATCGAAAGGCAAAGGAAAACGACATCCTTTTCGTGAATCCGGAAGATAAAAACAGTCCTCATCTGTGGACGGCTTCGGCCACAGTCAATCTGGAGCATGCGGAAAAGCCGGCGATTCAGGAACGCCTTATCAAAAGCCTTCACGATATCCCCGGTCCCTTTGCGCCGGAGGTTCTGGCCGAGGTGCGCAACCTGCCTGTAGAGCTTGTTGCAGAAGACTTTATCGGCCGGCGGGATCTGCGATACCTAGATTTTGTGACCATTGACGCCCGTTCGGCCAGAGATTTCGACGATGCCGTACATGTGGAAAAAAAGGGTGACGGCTTTCGGCTGCGAGTGGCTATTGCGGATGTGGCGCATTACGTACGCCAGGATACCGCTCTGGATATTGAAGCGCGCCTGCGCGGCAACTCCTGCTATTTTCCCCTGTCCGTAGAGCCGATGTTACCCGAACGCCTTTCCAACGACCTGTGCAGTCTCAGGCCTCTTATGCCACGTCTGGCCATGGTGGTGGACATGTGTTTTTCCCAAAACGGACATGTGCAGGAAACGTCACTATACCCGGCCGTTATTCGCAGTCTGGCCCGCCTGACCTACGGACAAATCCGACGCGCCTTGCTGCTTCATGAGCCGGATGAAGAACAGAGGCTAGCCGTCTTGCTGCCTATGCTGCGCGAAGCGGAAAATCTGGCCGGGATGCTCATGACCTTACGTCGGGAACGCGGCTGTCTGGACTTTGATCTGCCGGAAACGGAAATCCGCTTCAATGAGGCAGGAGAAATCACTCATATGGCCCGACGCCAGCGGCATTTCGGGCATAGGCTTATTGAGGAATTCATGATCGCGGCGAATGAAACCGTAGCCTCTTTTCTGGCAAAACAAGGACAAGTCGTTCTTTACAGGGTGCACCATGCCCCGGATCCGGATAAACTCCGCTCGTTAATCGAATTTTTGAACCGAAGCGGACTGAAGTGCCCTATTCATCCCCCAAAACCCACGCACGGCAGGAAAACCCATCCTATCTCACCAATGCAGTTGAGCCATCTTTTACTCAGAGCAAAAGACAACGATCAGGAATATACAGTCGCCCGGTTGCTGCTTCGTTCGATGATGCAGGCCAGATATCAGCCGGGAAATGAGGGGCATTTCGGCCTCGCCTCGTCCTGTTACTGCCATTTTACCTCACCCATCAGGCGCTATGCGGATCTGCTCGTCCATCGCGCCGTCAAAAAAGCTCTCGGCATGATCTTGCCGGACGGCGAAAGCTCCATGTCCTCAAGGGCTATCGAGCACATAGGCAATCATATCAATGAAACAGAGCGCAAGGCTATGGCGGCGGAACGGGAACTGCATAAACGCCTGGCCATATTGTTTTTGCGCGATAAAACAGGGGAATCCTTTGAGGGTATTATTTCCGGCATCACGAACTTCGGCGTGTTCGTAGAACTTTTCCCATACATGGCCGAAGGCATGATACGATTGGAAAATCTGGGGGAGGACTCCTATGAGCACCGGCAGGAATGCCAAGAACTCCGAGGCAAACGCACCCGGCAGACCTTCCGCCTTGGGCAGCGTCTGCGCGTGTTCCTTACCGACGTAAGCTTGAGCCGTCTGGAAATCAACCTTAGTCTTGGAGAAGACGGCCATATGGCGAACGGCGACACAAAGCGACTCCCTTCGGGCATCACTCGCACCGGTCGCACAGCCGCAAAAAAAGTGACACCACGCAATGCGCCCCGCTCCCGCAGAAAAAAATATAGGAGCATGACTACAAATGATTTCATAAATAGTCGTCCCTTAAAAAACAGATTTACGTTGCTGAAAGAGCAAGGCCTTCTCCCCGGCGTGAGGTTGCCCGAAGTGAAATGAGGGCAAAAAATAGCGTGGCGATCAGCGCCCGCA
>JAITHT010000005.1 GCA_031279825.1 Desulfovibrio sp.
ATAGTTTTTGATGTAGCACATAATCTGCTCCACCAAGGCCCGCTTGCCCGGCCAGACTCCTCCGCGCAATACGTCACGCGTGAAAATATTAAACCATATCTCGATCTGATTCAGCCAGGAGGACAATTTTCTATACAGCAGCTTTTAAGAAAGCCGCTGTACGCATGCAGGATGCGGCTTTCCTTGTCTCTTTGTCCGGCACGCAGAGGCGGATGCGCGTGGAGATTCGCGAGAACTTCCATTGTCTCCGGGGGAGGAAGGGCGCTTAATCCTTCCGCCAGGATGCTCCCGTCCTTTACGGCGAAAAGTTCCGCCGCGCGCATATCCGTGACCACAGCCAAGGGGCTGGGATACGGCAAGGCCAGCCTGGATAGAGACATGACTTCCCGCATATACGTGTGTACTTGGCCGGAACAGAAAACGACAAGCATGCCCAGCAAGCCTGAGGAACAAAAGACGGCGATATCCGCCTGACGTTCGTACGGCGTGTTGTCCACGCTGTATGCCACGGTGTGGCGCGGCTGCAACAAAGAAGCGCAATAGCCGCGATCCTCCACCAAAAATTTGGCCAGGGCCTGCCGTAAATCCTCATAGGTCGTGCGCTCTCGCGCTTCCCCGGTAAGGTAGTCGGCCACAGTCCCGTTCAAGCTGGTTTCATGCATGGGGCCGCTCCCGGATCACTTCAGCTTTGAGACTCCCCATTCGACGCAGCCCGCGAGTATCCGCTTATGCGGGCCGCTTCCTGCAACAGAGCTCTCGCCACGTTCAGATCGTAAAAAGCCAGGGGATCCGTTTTGCGGCCGCGCTCCTTATATAGAGAAGCCGCGGTCAGGAGAACATCGTAAACAAGCCATTCATGCCGTTCCCATACTTCCGGGTGCTCGCTCTGCCACAGTCGAAACTCAATGCCGTTTTCCCCCTGACGCACATATACCCTGGTGTTGCTGTCCGAGGGATTAGGGTAATAGTATAAACCTTTATCGTCTTTCATCAAGGGTATTCCTCATAATTTATGGAATACGGCGCGTTGTCCGTCCCGGGAGCAATCGGGAGGAGGGTGTTTCTCCGCCGGGAAGCCTGATGCAAACCGCGTTTTCCGTCAGGCTTCTTCTCAATAGCCGCTTCGACAATTTTTATGAAATGCCTTTTCGTAAAGGTAAAGCTTTTTTCTTTTCGTGCAACCCGTAATTTCTGCCGTCATTCGGTTTTGCGCGCATGAAGGTCATCGCCGTAAAAACACCGACGTATTCGCAGCATATTCCGCCGGCTCCGGTCAAAGATTTTGCCCTGCCACATAAAACTTGACAAAACTCTTTTTTGCTTTTAAGGACGGGATGAAAGTCCCATATTATCTTCCGAAATATATTTTTGCGCTTTTGCAATAAACGGAACAAGAGGCGGCGAAAGCTTCCTTGAGGGATATCGTTTTGTCTGCGTTTCGAGTCAGAACAGAAAAACCAGTGGAGGAAAGTCAATGGCGAAACATGCGACTCCCAAGCTAGATCAGCTTGAATCCGGGCCTTGGCCCAGTTTTGTGTCCGATATCAAGCAAGAAGCTGCGAATCGGGCTGCGAATCCTAAAAAAATAGATTATCAGGTCCCTGCGGACTGTCCGGACGATTTGCTTGGCGTGCTTGAGCTTTCGTTCACTGACGGAGAATCCCACTGGAAACACGGCGGCATCGTGGGGGTTTTCGGATACGGGGGCGGTGTCATAGGGCGCTACTGCGACCAGCCCACCAGGTTTGCCGGTGTCGCGCATTTTCATACCGTCCGAGTCAATCAGCCGGCCGCCAAATACTATAAAACGGACTTTTTACGCCAGCTTTGCGATCTGTGGGAACTGCGCGGCTCAGGTTTGACCAACATGCACGGCTCCACCGGCGATATCGTGCTTCTGGGCACTCAGACCCCGCAGCTTGAAGAACTTTTCTTTGAGCTGACCCACAAGATGAATACCGACCTTGGCGGTTCCGGCTCCAACCTGCGCAGTCCTGAGGCCTGCCTCGGCCTTTCCCGCTGTGAATATGCCTGCTACGACTCGCAGGACGTCTGCTATCAGCTTACCCGGGACTATCAGGATGAGTTGCACCGGCCGGCTTTCCCCTACAAGTTCAAATTCAAGTTTGACGCCTGCCCTAACGGCTGTGTGGCTTCCATCGCCCGCTCCGACTTCTCCCTCATCGGCACATGGAAGGACGACATCAAAATAGATCAATCTGCTGTGAAGGCTTATGTGGGCGGAGAATTCGTACCTAATGCCGGCGCGCATTCCGGCCGCGACTGGGGAAAATTCGACGTTCAGGCAGAAGTTGTTGATCTCTGCCCCACCAAGTGTATGAAATGGGACGGCGCTAAAATTTCCATCAATAATAAAGAATGCACCCGTTGTATGCATTGTATCAATACGATGCCCCGTGCCTTGCGCATCGGCGACGAGCGCGGCGCCAGCATTCTTGTGGGCGCGAAAGCTCCGATTCTGGACGGCGCTCAGATGGGATCCTTGCTGGTTCCTTTTGTCGAAGTGACGCCTCCTTATGACGAAATCAAGGAAATCATTGAAAAAATTTGGGATTGGTGGATGGAAGACGGCAAGAACCGTGAACGTCTCGGCGAAACCATTCGACGCCTCTCCTTCCAGCGCCTGCTTGAAGTGACCGGCATTAAAGCCCAGGCCGCACATGTTAAAGAACCCCGCCATAACCCCTACATATTCTTCAAGGAAGAAGAAGTGCTGGGCGGATGGGATCGTGACCTTGCAGCTTACCGCAGCAGACACCAGAGATAAGGAAAGGGGAAGAACACAATGGCATTCATCTCGTCCGGCTACAATCCTGAAAAGCCCATGGAGAACCGTATCACCGATATCGGTCCTCGTAAATATGACGAATTTTATCCGCCCTTTATCGCAAAAAATAAAGGTAAATGGCTATATCACGAAATTCTTGAACCCGGCGTGCTCGTTCATGTGGCCGAAAGCGGCGATAAAGTGTACACGGTGCGTTGCGGCGCCGCGCGTCTCATGAGCGTTACGCATATTCGTGAAATATGCGACATCGCCGATAAATACTGTCAAGGTCATTTGCGTTTCACCACGCGGAATAATATTGAATTCATGACCGATAATTTGGATACCGTTAAGGCGTTAAAGGCGGATTTGGCGCAACGCAAGTTTGCCGGGGGTTCCCGCAAGTTCCCCATCGGCGGCACAGGCGCCGGTATCTCCAACATAGTCCATACCCAGGGATGGGTACATTGCCATACCCCGGCAACCGACGCTTCCGGCCCGGTAAAGGCCGTCATGGACGAAGTCTTCGCCGACTTCCAAAACCATCGCATGCCCGCTCCGGTACGCATCTCTCTGGCATGCTGCATCAATATGTGCGGCGCTGTGCATTGCTCCGACATAGGCTTGGTGGGTATCCACAGAAAGCCCCCCATGGTTGACCACGAATGGGCCGACCAACTCTGTGAAATTCCCTTGGCCGTCGCCTCCTGCCCCACTGCGGCCGTGCGTCCTTCCAAAGTGGACTACAAGGGAGAGAAGGTCAATTCCATCGCTATTAAAAATGAACGCTGCATGTACTGCGGCAACTGCTACACCATGTGCCCCGCCCTGCCCATCTCCGACGGCGACGGCGACGGCGTGGCCATCATGGTGGGCGGCAAAGTCTCCAACCGCATCAGTATGCCCAAGTTTTCAAAGGTTGTCGTTGCTTACATCCCGAACGAGACGCCCCGCTGGCCGACCCTCACCGCCACGGTAAAGCATATTGTTGAAGTGTATGCTGCCAACGCCAAGAAATACGAGCGTCTCGGCGAATGGGCCGAACGTATCGGCTGGGAGAGGTTTTTCTCTCTTACCGGGTTGGAATTCACCCACCATCTTATTGACGACTTCCGTGAGCCCGCATACTATACTTGGCGTCAGAGTACACAATTTAAATTTTAACATACTGTATTTATTGATATTGATATTGATAAATACATGCAACAAGCGGGCATTATGAAAAAGGCAAGGCGGGCTATGCTCGCCTTGCCTCAAGTCGACGGGTAAGCCCTGAAGTTGGAGGGTGGGGTAAAGCTATGCGCGAGTCGGCGCTTACAACGCTGCTCGAACCCGTCGGCGCCTTTGTAGAACGGTTCGATACCGGCCTGCCGTGTTTTGCGACACATCTTCTTTCCCGCTCTCCGGATGCGCGCTTCCCGGAGACATACCTATGGAGAACCCGCTATGACCGATGAACAACAACAAGTTGTAGACTTTCTGAAAGGAAAAACCGGAAAAAGTAAATTTTATTTCAATGATTTTCTCGAAATCTTTCCCGGCAAAGGGCCGCGTGATGTGAAAAAAATCCTTACCTCCATGGTCAACAGCGAAATCCTTGAATTCTGGTCTTCCGGCAGCACGACCATGTATGGGCTTAAAGGGGCGGGGAAGCAGTCCCACGCCGAAGGTGAAGAGTGACGGATCTCCGGTCATAAAAGCGAGAAGCTTCTTGCGCGTCATCCGGGCAGATCTTGGAAAGGCCGGATATCTTTCGCGGGAGCGTGTGAAGTTATAGTGGATATTGCGCCTTGAGGGCATTGTAACGTTGAGCGTCTTCAAAGTTACAATGCTCTGAGATTTTTGTAGTTGTGCGTGTTTTGCAAAAAGCGGTTTTTAAGAAATGCTCAGAAAAATAATCGAGATCAATGAAGATCTCTGTATCGGCTGCGGGTTATGTGTTGATGCCTGCCATGAAGGGGCTATCGGCCTAGTGGACGGCAAGGCGCGGCTATCGCGCGACGACTACTGCGACGGACTGGGAAATTGTCTGCCGGCCTGTCCAAGCGGCGCGATTAGGCTTATGGAACGTGAGCCTACGGCTTATAACAGCAGCGCCGTTACGCAACGAGTGACGGAAGAACGCAAAGAGAATCCTCAGCCCGTGTGCGCATGCCCGGGAATGAGCTCGAGAGAGATTGCGCGGCCGTTCCATACAGTCTCCGCGCAGATTTCGCAATCGCAATTACGCCAATGGCCGATTCAAATCAGGCTGGTTCCCGTAACAGCTCCGTATTTTGCAAACGCGCATCTGCTCATTGCCGCGGATTGCGCGGCCTATGCCTACGCCAATTTTCATGAAGACTTCATGCGGGATAAAATCAGCCTCATCGGATGTCCAAAGTTGGACGATGGCGACTACAGTGATAAATTGTCGGCTATTATCGCATCCAATACGATCGCAGGCATCGTCGTTGTCCGGATGGAGGTTCCGTGCTGCGCCGGCATAAGCGGCGCTGCCCTTGCCGCACTGGAAAAAAGCGGCAAAGAACTGCCCATGCAGGTATATACGCTTTCTGTCAATGGACGCATTCTCAAAGCATGAGGGCAGGTTTCCCTCTTAATTGAAAAACCGATTACACAAATTTATGGACACCTCCGCAAAAGACAAAATATTTTTGAGGTCACTGCGCAGAAATCTTTACGGAAATATATTTTTCCTCTATTCTTGCATTAATCGCAACGGCGTCTTGCAAACTGGAGCATTTTCACTCGCGCCATTGTCCGCTTAAACGTAACCTCGGCAATACCGTCGCAATGGACGACAATCCTGAGTTGCCTTGCGTTTGTTATTGTTCATCAGCTAATCGTTGGTATTTGCTCATGAATCTCGACTGTCATATTTTCATGACTTTTTTAGGGAACCGCTGATTTAATCGCCGCCCAAGGATCGCCAATAGGCTGAGTTTTTTGTATACTCTCTTTACTTCACGGGAGGTAAGACATGCGGCAGCCCGGCTTCAGCGATATCGAATACGGTTTGCGCAAGCGCACGACAAAA
>JAITHT010000006.1 GCA_031279825.1 Desulfovibrio sp.
ATCTCGGCATCGAAAAACGCGAAGAGATAGTCAGCGATGCACACGTGTCTTCCATCGAATACCGCATCAACCGGCGGGCCGGAAGCGTACGGAAGGCTCCGAATCATTTGCCCGACTACAAAAAGCGGATCGAGCGGCGCGAGTCCTCGATCCGCTCCGAGGTTGAACACCCGTTTCTGATTATCAAGCGCTTCTTCGGATATAGTAAGACCGTTTACCGTGGCCTGACCAAAAATACGCATCGGTTGCACATGCTGTTCACCAGCGCAAATCTCTTGATGTGCATCCGGGCCGGCCACTGCCGGCCTGAGGATACGTGCGCTTTTTTTGGAAAAGGGGCACAAAATGAAGAAAATAGAAGGAATTTCAGCTCAAATGCAGCAACTTTGACGTTTTTTTGCTGCCCCGCTGAATAATAAAACCTGCTTGACTTCATTATTCAGCGTTTCCATAAAACAGTGTAGCCAGCGAGGGCCTCATGTTCGCGAGCGCCGATAAGCTATGGTATTTTATAAAAATTGATGGCGGCCCAGAGTTCGATGTGTATTCGTTCTCCGGTCAGGAGGGCGTGAGTTCCCTCTATTTTTATGACGTCGAACTCGTGTATGACAGCGAGAATGCTCCCATCAAGGAACTTATCGGCAAGAACGCCTGCCTGACCATCAAGGACAAGTTCAAAGAGTCGCGCTATGTCCATGGGGTTGTGCGTGAGATACGGCAACTTCATACCGGAAATAAGCGGACGCATTATCGTTGTACGATAGTGCCGCGTCTTTGGTTTCTCACGGAGACCAGAGACCACAGGATTTATCAGGACAAGACCGTCGTGGACATCATTACGGATCTGCTCATCGAGCAGGGGTTTAGCGGCGATTCTTTTTCGTTCGCTAAATGCACGCCTCCGCCGGAGCGTGAATACTGCGTGCAATATCATGAATCGGATTACTACTTCATATCCCGCCTATGCGAAGAAGAGGGGATTTACTTTTTCTTCGAGCACACAAGTTCCCATCATCGCATCCTCTTCTCAAACCTCCCCGGCAGCGCGCACGCCGCGCTCCCCGGAGGTCTGCCCACCTTTGAGTTCAATCCGGGATCCGGTTCGGTTCACAACGCTTCGGTAATCTCTCGCCTGACGCTGAATCATAAGGCGAGCAGCAACAAGTCAACTTACCGTGAGTGGGATTTCACGCAAGCCAAGGTCAACCTTGAGGTGACGAAAGAGCTTCCGCCTGGCGGTCTCCCGCCGTTGCCGTCCAAGATAAATTTTGACGTTTACCAATATCCGCATCTGTACCGGACCCCGGACGAGGGAGAGCGGTACGTGGATATCCAGACGTTGCGTCAGGCCAGCATGCATACCTGGATCGACATTATGACGGACTCCTGCCGGTTCACGCCGGGCTTTCAGTTCGTCATACTCGGGCACAAACGCCGCGAGTTAAACGTGTCCTGGTGGATTCTCGCCCTGGCCCAGAACGGTGAGCAGCCGCAGGTCCTCGGCCATGAAGCGCCCGAATACGGCCAGTCATATTCCGCGATCGTGACCGCGCTTCCGGTGGACACGCGTTTTATTCCCGAACTGAATCACCCCAAGAACAGGATCGTCGGCCAGCAGGCCGCCATCGTCACCGGCGAAGGCGACGAGGAAATCTACCCCGACGAACACGGCAGGGTGAAGGTACAGTTTTTCTGGGACCGCGAAGGGAAATGGGACGAGAAAACCACCTGCTGGATCCGGGTAGCCCATGGCTGGGCCGGAGGCCAGTACGGCACCATGGCTATCCCGCGAGTGGGGCACGAGGTCTTGGTCTCGTTCCTGGAAGGCGATCCGGATCGGCCGATTATTACCGGCCGGGTGTACCACGAGCTGAATCAAGCGCCGTATGCCCTGCCCGACAACAAGACCCGGACGGTTTTCAAAAGTTACTCATCTCCCAGTAAGGAGAAGAAGGGCTTTAACGAACTGAGGATCGAAGACAAGGCGAACGCGGAGGAAATTTACGTCCATGGTGAAAAGGACGCGAACGTCTACATCAAGAAGGACTGGGCGGACATGATCTGCGCCAACCGGAGTAATACCACCGGCGGCGACCACATGGTCAAGACCGGCGGCAAGACCAGCTACGATCTGGCCGACGACCGTATGGTCCGCCTGAAGAAAAACGATCACCTGAAAATCGAAGGCTCGCGCCTGACCCGGATCGACGGCCTTGACGACACGTCGGTCGATGCGCTCAATTTGTGGTCCGACAGCACGATCATGATTGAAGCCGGGGAAGCGATTGTCCTGAAAGTCGGCGGTTCGTTTATCTCGATCACCGGAGGCGAGATCACCATCCATGCCGGCAAGATTCTGGAAAACTGCGAGGAAAGCGTTCCCGAGTGGGCAAGCCCCGAGGCACCGACCGAGCCTGAACCGCCCAAGGGCGTGGACAAGGGCTCCATCCCCAATGGTGGAGAGATGGCCAAGCCCATGCCGCCGCTTGAACCGGAGCAGCAGGAGGGCGGAGAGGAGGAAGCTGCCGCAGAGGATGAGGCGGCCGAACGAAGTATAGCGCCACCTATCGAAAATTTTTCAGATGATACAACTTTTGTAGAATTTCAATTGCTGAACGAGCGGGATGAGCCAATATCAAATGAAGAATACATCATTACTTTAGCCGATGGATCAAAAAAGAAGGGATTGCTTGATAGTAACGGTTTCGTCCGTATGGATGATGTTCCACGCGGGAAGTGTGACATCCGTTTTCCCAACCTTGAAGAGTGTGTGGAGGTTGAATAATGGCTGAAGTCATAAGGAATGCCGTAGAAATCCAGACAGCACGTCAAGGTGTAAGTGGCAGGACAACTCAAAACAATCAAATTGTTGTTTCAGGACCCTATATGGAAATTCTCATTGGTGGTCCATATATAAAAAAAAGTGGAGAAGAGTCCAGCTATGGTCATGTTGCATTAAGAGTTGTTGTTGATAAAAAGGATACAACGTATGACTTCGGGAGATATGGAAAAGTTTGGGGCACCTTCGATAGCCAAGGAGAAGGTATTTTGCGAATATGGAGTTCTTTCATCTCTTATATTCGCAGAGAAAACGCATTAGATAGGCAAACAGTTGGTTTTGTATATCCTCTGAAACAAGCAGAGGCACAAAGAATTAATTCACATTTTAAAACGTTAATAGCTGGAGCACAAAAATGTCCTACTCAAGTGAAATTTCAGCAAGTTTATAAACTCGTCACCGATTATCACCCTACAAACAATAACTGCACCACAATCTCAATTGATGGCGCCCTGACATCGGGAAAGCAAATTATGCATAACGCTGCTTCTCATTCAAAAAGGCGGGGGCTTACGAACTTAGAAGGAGCGGCCGCTAAGTTAGAAGATTGGCCGTCTCATAAAATATTCATGCCTGCAGACTTGCAAGCAGTATTAGAGGCGAATACAGTATGTCCCTGTGCAAAGAAAAATACTTATCCCCAATAATATAAGATATTGCATTTTTATTGCACTTCTAGCAATATTCTTGGCGGATTAGCTTGTTGCAAACTTCTAGACTATGGAGATATCTTCCATGAAAATGTATCGTATAAACGAGCCCCTTCAAATTTCTGGAAATGATGAGGGATTTTATTTTATTCCAGTTGGAACAGTGCTTTATCTTGAGAAAAGTATGGACGAAGGGCATGATTTATACTGGACGCCATTTTATCACAAGGGGGCAATTGATGCTACTGAGGTACATCTTGAACCGAAACATGAGGGACGCCTTGTAATACCTCAATGGTTAAATAACATTGATAAGGATCAAATGGAGGAAATATTTTCAAAATTCCCTCTGACAAAATATGACATAAAAGCTGCTGTAAGAGCTAATCATATTACCCGAGATGACTTGGCTGATATTATTCGCTCCGTTCCTGAATAATTATCAGCTTAGGCCATGTTGACATCCATTAATATCTCTATAAAATCTCTAGGGAAACGCGGATTTACTCCGTTGTGTATTTATAAAATTGATTGTTGATTTTTCCTGTTTATGTTATATATCTCCATAAGTTGGAGGTAGGAATGGACATGAAGCGCCCTAGTTTGACCGACATCGGATATGGAAGACGCAAACGCACGACGAAGCGCGACGAATTTTTGCGCATAATGAATCAGAGCATTCCTTGGGGCGAATGGGTTGCCTATATTGAGCCCTATTACCCGAATGGAAAACGTGGCCGTCCTCCTATGGGCACTGAAAAAATGCTGCGGATGTACCTGCTGCAATGCTGGTTCAATCTTTCCGACGAGGGACTTGAAGACGCCATTTATGACAGCTATGCCATGCGTACCTTTATGGGAGTGAATTTTTTCGACGATCAGGTCCCAGATGCCACGACCTTGCTCAAGTTCCGGCATTTGTTGGAGAAGCACAATATCAGCAAAGTATTTTTTGATGCCATCGTCAGGGTGCTTGCAGAACGCGGTCACATGATGCGCGGAGGCAGCATCGTGGATGCGACCATCATCAATGCGCCAAGTTCAACAAAAAACGAAAAGAAAGAACGCGACCCCGAGATGCACCAGACAAAGAAAGGCAACGAATGGTATTTTGGCATGAAATGTCATGTGGGCGTGGACGCGGGCAGTGGCTATGTTCACAGTCTTGAGACGACACCCGCCAATGTCCACGATATAGTGGTTGCCTCCAAACTTATCCGTGAAGATGACGGGGTGGTGTATGGCGATTCGGGTTATATCGGCATCGAAAAACGCGAAGAGGTGCTGAACTCCCTGCATTTGTCTCAAAAAGAGTACCGAACCTCAGGAAGGAAGCCCAACGCAGCATCACGGCAAACTGAACCAATACCGGGTTTTGCGCCGCCGAAGGCGGCGTAAGCCGGCTGCAACTCACGTTTTTCAGCCGACGGTCCCGCAAACATATCCGCATATGTATTTTTTGCAATCGGACACAAGAGTATTTTGTCATTTGTAACAGAGGCATCCGACAACCCATGTTGCGCATTCTTGTTGTTCTTCCTTTTTACGGGGGCTCCCTGCCGGTCGGCCGGTATTGTCTGGAGGCCATGCGGGAAATCGGCTGTCTTGTGGACAGCTTTGAAGCTCCCGCGTTTTACCCGGCCTTTACCGCCCTGCAAGACCTGCGGGTGGGCAGCAGCCGTCTGGAAATACTGCGGGAATCCTTTTTGCAGACGATTTCTCAATGTATCCTGGCCAAAGTGGACAGTTTTGCCCCTGACCTGGTATTATGCCTGGCCCAGGCTCCCATGAGCCGGGCGGCGCTTAAAAGCCTGCGTCGGGACGGTATCCCCACGGTCATGTGGTTTGTGGAGGATTTTCGACTTTTTACCTATTGGCGCGCTTTTGCTCCTTATTACGATATTTTCGCGGTCATCCAGAAGGAGCCTTTTCTCTCGGAGCTTGCGGGTATAGGCGTGAACAACGCTTTGTATCTGCCTCTGGCCGCTTTGCCTTCCCTGCATCGTCCTTTGGAGCTCACTCCGGCGGAGGAAAAAGAGTTCGGCGCGGAGCTTTCGTTCATGGGCGCCGGTTATCCTAACCGGCGCAAGGCGTTTTTGCGCTTCGCGAATCAAGGTCTGAAAATTTGGGGTACTGAATGGGAGGACGAGCCGCTCCTTGTGCCGTTTGTCCAGCGCCGGGGCAGCAGGATCAGTCCGGAAGACTGCGTGCGCATTTATAACGCGACGATAGTCAACCTTAATCTGCATTCCAGCATCCGAGCGGACGTCC
This sequence comes from Desulfovibrio sp., assembly GCA_031279825.1. Classification (GTDB taxonomy): domain Bacteria; phylum Desulfobacterota; class Desulfovibrionia; order Desulfovibrionales; family Desulfovibrionaceae; genus Frigididesulfovibrio. The sequence goes on from JAITHT010000006.1 coordinate 5,761, forward strand.
TGGTGAGCGGCGGAGATTTCGTCAATCCCCGTACCTTTGAATTGGCCGCGTGCGAGGCGTTCCAACTGGTTGACCGGCGCGCCCTCATGCCCGAACTGTTCCGCGAGGATGAACTGGTTCTGTTCGACACTCTGGATGAATTGGAGGAAAAATTCCGCTATTACAAAAAACGGCATGAGGAGAGAAAGGCCTTTGCCACGCGCGCGCGTTCCCGCGTGCTTGCGGACCATACCTATGCCGCCCGTATGCGGACACTGCTGGATTTCGCCCGCGAGCGCATCCCCGCTTTCGGGCGGCGCAAGCCCGTGAACTGGCCGGCGGACATGCCCGACAGCATGCTGCATGCCGTCACCCGGCTTATGGAAGACCTGAATATGAGCGCTGATGCGGATTTTGACGATGTCGTCACCGCCGTTCGGGCCAAAAGCGGCCGCCTGTCGGATGTCGAGGCCGCTCTGCTGTTTCTGGACGAGTGGAAAAAATTGTATGTTTCGTAAACAGGCCGCCGAAAAATCTGCTGATCATGACCGTTGACGCGTGTTGTTCCTCCGCCCGGCAAGCGCCTTCTTTGCCTCTTTTACGGCTATTGCTCCGCGCTTCTTATGTTTTTGCCTTTTTTTCCATCGCTCTGATTTCCTTTGACGCGTTTCCGTATAAAATTGTGGGCGGCTTTCATCCTCGGCTCACCTATGTCGTCAGCCTGCTCGGCTTCATCTGCTATGTGTTTTCCGGACAATGGAAGCGGGAGTTCGGGCGGCATCGTATGTTGCTGTGTATTGCCGGCGCCTTCCTGCTTTATGGTTTGATTGCCACCAGCCTCAGCGTTTCCTTGCATGGCGGACGGGGACTGCTGACGTTTACGCTGCTCAATTACCTTGAGCGGCAAATCGTGCCCGTGGGTTTTATGCTGTGGTACGCCTTTTTGTTTTCCTCCTTGCCGGAGGATTCGGCCAGAAAGTTTTTTATCGCGGCGCTCATGATCATGTTTTTTTCCAACGCGGCGCATATGATCCTGGAACTGTCGGCCAATTACGGGGCGGTGGAGATAAAGAACCTGCTGATCGCCGCCAACCCATGGTTCAGGGTGGAAAACGCGCATTGGGGCAATTGGCCGCCTCCCTACTATGAAAACAGGGTTCGGGGTCTTTTTGGCGAACCGGCGCACATGGCTTACGCCTTCACTCCTGTCTTGGCTTTTTTCTTTTATAAACTGCAAAGATACGCCGTCTACCTCCTGCCTCTGCTGTTTGTGGTCATCGTTTACTGTGGGAAAGGCACTTCCACAGGTACCGGGGTCCTCAGCCTGGGCTTTCTCAGTATGGCCTTTATCGTCCACATGTGTTATAAAAGATGGGCGGGACGCGGCGCGATCCTGGTCGCGGCATGTATGCTGGCGGCTTTTCTTGCCGTGTTGCATATGGAACGGGATCGTCTTTTCGGCTATGCGGCGCAGTGGCGCACCCTGGACGCCATTGCGGACTATTGTCGGCGGGCGCAGACGGATCCTTCGCTACCCCCACCTGCCTTGGAGAGTAGGGATTTTTCGCGTTTTTTCTTTCGGGCGATTTCCACGCGCCTTGAATGGGACATAGCGCGGCAATATCCCTTCGGGATCGGATACCAGCTTAGCGGAGAGTATAGAAAACCGCTGGCGGTATGGGGAGAATCGGATATCGCGGGATTGTTGCGCGTGCGTTTCGCCTTGGCCAACCAACGCGATCCTGTTCTCGTATTTCCCTATTTCTGCGAATATACGGCGATGGCGGCGGAACTAGGCGTCATTGCGCTTGCGTTTTTTTTCCTGCTCTGTTTGTATGTCGGCCTGCGCGCATACCGACGCTACAGGGAAACAGGGGACAGTTTCATCCTGTACATGTTGCTTGCCTTGCCGGCATTTTTGCTCATGTTGCTTTCCTTCTCTCTGCGGACAGGGCTTATGTTGCATTATTTTCTCGGCTTTCTCTATTCCTTGGGTCTGAATCGCCATTGCGCCTCCGCGCCTGTTTCGGCCGGAGAGAGCTCGGGAGCCTTTTCCTCTTTCGCGGTGAAGGCGCGATCCGTGGCAGCCACGCCCTGTATCCGGAGCGGCGGAGAATAGGTCGTGCTCAGCAAGTCGGATCTTCTGCGGATTGTTGTTTCACGGCAGCTGCGTCATGTGCGCATGGGGGTGACGGCCTCCATAAGCATAGGCATAGCCATGTTCATTGTGGTGCATGTCGTCGGCAACAATATTGAAGATCGTGTGACGCGGGATGTCTCCCTTATCGGTAATGTGACCATCCTTTCCGCCGAACATGAAGAATACAGATACCCCGGCGCTCCTCCGCAGTTTTTTGTCAAAAATACGGTCTCGCTGCTGCGGAATCTCCCTGAGGTTCACAGCGCCAGCATGTCCACGCGTTCGCCCCATACCGTTTCCATGCATGTGGGCGATACGCTTGTCTATGTGTATCTGATGGGCGTGGATCCGGCATATTGGGATGTGTACGACCTGTACGCCGCCGAAGGCAGGCTGCTCACGGAGGAAGACGAAGAAAAACGCTTCAGGGTGTGCGTCCTTGGCGAGAAGATCGCCCGACAGATATTCGGGGATGGCCCTTACGTGGGGCGTCAACTGACTCTGTTTAACGATAACTACATGGTAGTGGGCATTGTCGGCGGATTCATGCTGCAGGGCAGAAACGACCGTTGCTACATCCCCCTGTCGACCCTTGCCGACAGAAGCCTCGAGAGTAACAATTATCCCAACCGTATCCTTGTGCGCATGAAGCATCTGAACGATGTGGAATATATGCACGAAAGGCTGCCTGAACTGATACGTTCCCGACAGCCGGCGCCCTATCTGAGGCTGGAGTATCCGCGGGAGGGCATACGCAACGTGCGGCTTGTCGTCGGCAAAGTGCATCTTCTGCTCCAGCTTGCCATAATCACGGCTCTGGGGCTTGGTTGTTTCGGCATTTGGCAGAGTTCCTTCGCATCGGTTCGCGAGCGGACCCGTGAAATAGGTCTGAAGCTGGCTATGGGTGCCGAACAGAGAGACATCATGCAGCAATTTCTCGGCGAGGCGCTGTGCAGTTCCCTGTTGGGAGGACTGCTTGGCGTTGTTACGGGACTGTTCGCCGTGATCAGCCTCAGCCTTGCCGTCGGTTTTCCTCTGGCTTGGGGGCGCATCCTTTTCAGCGTGCCCGTATCCTTGTTCGTTGCTGCCCTGGTGGGAGCATCGGGCGGTGCGTATCCGGCCGTGCAGGCCGGCCGCATGGATGTGGCGGCTGCCCTGCGCTTTGAATAGCTGCGGTTTGCGGCCGTGGCACAGCGCGTGGAGTGTTTACTTGCACTTGTTTTCGCCGTCAACGACGAGTGCAACGTTGCAAGGTTAATCTGCTCTAGTGTTTACTTGCAAAAGTAAACACTAGAAAACACTGGAGGGTTTTGCTCCGCCGAAGGCGGCGTAAGTCTGCTGAAAACAATATTTTTCAGCAGACAATCCTGCAAAAATCTCCGTAAAAATATACTTGTAATTTTTGCAATTAGACACTAGGCTTATTGGGTATTGTATGGAAAGCTTGCTTGCGGCAAAGGATCTGGTTAAAAGTTACGGCGAGTATCGGGCGCTGAGAGGCGTATCCCTGGAACTCAGGGCAGGACAGATGGCGGCCGTCATGGGGCCTTCGGGTTGCGGCAAATCCTCGTTGCTGCTCATTCTCGGGCTGCTCCAGTCCCCGGATAGCGGTGCCTACAGCGCCCAGGGGCAGGATCTGCTGCGCCTTGATCATGCGCGGCAGGCCCTTTTTCGCCGGCAGTTTTTCGGATTCATCCTGCAAAGTTGCGCCGTGTTTTCTTATTCCACGGTGGAGGAAAATGTGGAATTCCCCCTCATCTATGCGGGGGTTCCCCGCCGGGAACGCCTGCGGCGGGTCGCCGAGTTGCTTGACTCGGTGAATCTGTTGGAGAAGGCGCATGCCTGGAGCAACCAGCTTTCAGGCGGGGAGCAGCAGCGCGTGGCCATAGCGCGCGCATTGGTCAATCGGCCGAAAGTGCTGCTTGCCGACGAACCCACCGGGCAGCTTGACAGCGATAACACGGAAAAGGTGATGGCGCATTTTCGTAAAATAAGTGAAGAACTTTCTCTCGGTATTCTTATTGTTACCCACGATCCCTTTGTAGCGGAATATTGCGACCTTACCTACCGCCTTCATGACGGTCGCATTGCCGCCGAGCGCTGACGCCGCGGCAATAGCTCCGCGCGCCGTGTATCCATGAGGCACAGGCGAAATTCATTTTCGCGGGCTGCGCCGAACGGAGCGTTTCAAAGTTAAGGAACCGCTGATTTAATCGCCGCCCAAGGATCGCCAATAGGCTGAGTTTTTTGTATACTCTCTTTACTTCACGGGAGGTAAGACATGCGGCAGCCCAGCTTCAGCGATATCGAATACGGTTTGCGC
>JAITHT010000038.1 GCA_031279825.1 Desulfovibrio sp.
CAACGTAGGAGCCGGTCTTGACGGTCACTTCCGTGCCGGCCACTCCCTTGGCCGTGAAGGTGATGCTCAGATCCGCCTCGGCCTGCGTGGAGTCGTCCACCTGTATCTTGTAATAGGTCTTGCCGTCGCTGCCCGCATGGTCGTCCGCAACCAGGGAATAGCCCGTCGGCAAGCCGCCGAGTGTCCAGTCGGGACCGAGATTTTCCACCAAAACATAGTGGTCCTCGGAACCGTCGATATCCGGGAAGCTGGTCTTCAGGTTTAGGCTGAAACTATATTCCACGTCGCCATAGCCCAGACTGAAACTGTCGTTCTCCCAACCGTCCGAACCGTGTTCGGCCTTATCGTCCACATTTATCTGGGCCTGATCCGTGGCGCTTTGCGCGTCCTGGGCCGTCAGCGTGGTCTCCACGTCTGTGGAGCGGTCGGCCACGGCGTCGATAATCACCACGGACGTGCCGCTGAAGGTATGGGTAGAAGTGCCGTTGGACACGGTCACCTGATAACTCATCCCCACATCGGCGTCGTTGTAGCTCTCGGGGCCGCTCGTCGCCGGCACGAAGCGCACGCCGTCGATAGTCGCGCTGTCCACTCCGGAAAGGGTGTAGCTTACCGTGCCGTCGGGGTTCGCCACCGGGCCGTTCAGCGTGCCGGGGCCGCTGTACGTCAACGCGCCGCGCTCGCCGTCAAAGGAGAAGACCACGTCCGTGATGACTTCCGCCGAACCCGCCTCGCCGGAAAGCCCGAAGGTGATGGGCGCGCCCGCGTTGGTCACGCCGTCCGCCTCGTTGCCGGTGGAACCGGCCTGCGCCCCGCCGTAGCTGTAGTCGGCGGAATCCCCGCTCTCCATGTGCTTGGCGTCGTTGTTACCCTCGGAAGCCCAGCCCGTCTTGACCGTAAGCGTGGCATTGAGCACGTCCGCCGCGTAGGAGACGCTCGTGCCGTCCGTACGCACGGCCACGTTGTTCCCCAGGTCGTATTCCACGCCGGTCTTGCCCACTTCCTCAACGTAGGAGCCGGTCGCCAGGGTGATGTCCACGTCCCCCGTAATGCCCGTGGCCTTCAGCGGGATAGTCAGGGAGACGTCCGCCAGCGTGGGGTCCTCCACCGCTATCCGGAAATAGGTCTTGCCGTCGCCGGCCGTATAACTGTCCACATAGTTGAAGCCGGTCGGCAAATCGCCGAGATTCCACTGACCGCCGGGTTGTTCCAACAGGATATAGTGCTTTTCGGAGCCGTCGACATCCGGGAAGCGAGCGCTGACATCCACGCTGAAGGTATATTCCACCCCGGAATAGTCCAGGCCGAATTGGTCGTTTTCCCAACCGTCCTGGCCGTGCGCATCCGCATCGCTCACGCTTTCGACAGCGGCGTCCGCATAGTCCTGGGCAGCCGCGCCGGAGGCGTCGGCAACCACATCCTCGGAACGATCCGCCACCGCGTCGATGATCACCACGGACGTGCCGCTGAACGTATGGGAAGCCCCGCCGTGGGATACGGTCACCTCGTAGCTCATGCCCACATCGGCATCGTTGTAACTCTCGGGGCCGCTCGTCGCCGGCACGAAACGCAGGCCGTCCAGGGATGCCGCGTTCACCGGAATCGCATCGCCGGAATGGTATTCCGCGCCATCCAACCAGAGGCTGCCGCGGCTGTCGTCAAAGGTAAAGGTCACGCTGTCGATACTGCCCGCTCCCCCGGCAAGGCTGAGGGTGATAGGCGCGCCCGTGTTGGTCAGGCCGTCGGCCTCATTACCCGTGGCACCGGCCTGCGCGCCCCCGTAGCCGTAAGCATCGGAAGTCCCGCCCAGGTGCTTGGCGTCGTTGTTGCCCTCGGAAGCCCATCCCGTCTTAACCGTGAGCGTGGCGTTGACGAGGTCTATCTCGTAAGAAACCGAGGTGCCGTCCGTACGTTCGGCCATGTTGTTCCCCATGTCATATTCCACTCCGGTCCTGCCCACCTCCTCAACATAGGAGCCGGTGCTGACGGGAACAGTCGTACTGGAGGAAAGGCCCCTGACCGTAAAGGATATATCCAGCGACGCCGTCTCCTGGGTGGGGTCGTCCACCTGTATCTTGTAATAGGTCTTGCCGTCGCTGCCCGCATGATCGTCCGCAACCAGGGAATAGCCCGCCGGCAAATCGCCGAGGGTCCAATCGGGACCGAGATTCTCCACCAAAACATAGTGGTTTTCGGAACCGTCCGTATCCGGGAAGCTGGTCTCCACACGCAGGGTAAAGCCGAAGTCCACCTGGCTGTAATCCATGCCGAAGCTGTCGGTTTCCCAGCCGTCCGAGCCATGATCGGCCTGATCATCCTCGCGTATTACGGCTTGTTCCGTATAATTCTGGGAGTCGGCGCCTGTCAGTGTGGTCTCCACGTCTGTGGAGCGGTCGGCCACGGCGTCGATAATCACCACGGACGTGCCGCTGAAGGTATGGGTAGAGGCACCGTTGGACACGGTCACCTGATAGCTCATGGCCACATCGGCGTCGTTGTAGCTCTCGGGGCCGCTCGTCGCCGGCACGAAGCGCACGCCGTCGATAGTCGCGCTGTCCACTCCGGAAAGAGTGTAGCTTACCGTGCCGTCGGGGTTCGCCACCGGGCCGCTCAGCGTGCCGGGGCCGCTGTACGTCAACGCGCCGCGCTCGCCGTCAAAGGTGAAGACCACGTCCGTGATGACTTCCGCCGAACCCGCCTCGCCGGAAAGCCCGAGGGTGATGGGCGCGCCCGCGTTAGTCACGCCGTCCGCCTCGTTGCCGGTGGAACCGGCCTGCGCCCCGCCGTGGCTGTAGTCGGCGGAATCCCCGCTCTCCATGTGCTTGGCGTCGTTGTTGCCCTCGGAAGCCCAGCCCGTCTTGACCGTAAGCGTGGCATTGAGCACGTCCGCCGCGTAGGAGACGCTCGTGCCGTCCGTACGCACGGCCACGTTGTTCCCCATGTCGTATTCGACGCCGGTCTTGTCCGCCTCTTCAACATAGGAGCCGGTCGCCAGGGTGATGTCCACGTCGCCGGCGATTCCCGTGGCCTTGAGGGGGATGGTCAGAGAGACGTCCGCCAGAGTGGGGTCCTCCACCTCTATCCGAAAATACACCTTGCCGCCGCTGGCCGTATAGTCGTCCACATACGCGAAGCCGGCCGGCAGATCGCCGAGGCTCCAGTTGCCGCCCGGCTGCTCCAGCAGGATGAAATGCCGCTCGGAGCCGTCCGTATCCGGAAAACTGGTGATGACCTCCACGCTGAAATTGTATTCCACCCCGGAGTAGTCCAGGCTGAACTGATCGTTTTCCCAGCCGTCCTGACCGTGCGCGTCCGCATCGCTCGCGCTTTCGACGGCGGCGTCCACATAGTCCTGGGCAGCCGCGCCGGAGGCGTCGGCAACCACCTCCCCGGAACGATCCGCCACCGCGTCGATGATCACCACGGATGTGCCGCTGAAGGTATGGGAAGAGGCGCCGTTGGACACGGTCACCTGGTAGCTCATGGCCACGTCCGCGTCGTTGTAGCTCTCGGGGCCGCTCGTCGCCGGCACGAAGCGCACGCCGCCGATAGTCGCGCTGTCCACTCCGGAAAGGGTGTAGCTTACCGTGCCGTCGGGGTTCGCCACCGGGCCGCTCAGCGTGCCGGGGCCGCTGTGCGTCAATGCGCCGCGCTCGCCGTCAAAGGTGAAGACCACGTCCGTGATGACTTCCGCCGAACCCGCGCCGCCGGCAAGGGAGAACAGGATAGGCGCGCCCGCGTTGGTCACGCCGTCCGCCTCGTTGCCGGTGGAACCGGCCTGCGCGCCGCTGTAGAGGTACGCGTCGGAAGTCCCGCCCAGATGCTTGGCGTCGTTGTTGCCCTCGGATGCCCAGCCCGTCTTGATCGTGAGTGTGGCATTGAGGACGTCCACCTCATACGAGACGCTCGTGCCGTCCGTGCGCTCGGCGGTATTGTTCTCCACGTCGTATTCATAGCCGCTCGCCGGGTCCGTCTTTTCCTCGACGTAGGAGCCGGTCTTGACGTCCACCCGCGTGTCGCCGGCAATGCCCGTGGCCTTGAGGGTCAATTCCAGATCCGCTGTCGCCTGGGTCGGATCGTCCACCTGGATTTTAAAGTAGGTCTGGCCGTCGCTGCCGGTATGCTCGCCGGCCGAGGTATAGCCCGGCGGCAGATCGTCGAGGCTCCAGCCGGCGCCGGGCTTTTGCACCAGCACATAATGGTTCTCGGAACCGTCCGTATCCGGAAAGCTTGTGGTCACGCTCAGGCTAAAGCTGTATTCCACGTTGGAATAGTCCATGCCGAACTGATCGTTTTCCCAGCCCTGTGCGTCGTGCGTTTGCGAATCGGCGACGATCTCCTGTCCGTTATCGGCGAAATGCTGGGCGTCCGAGCCGCCCGTCAGAGCGCTTTCCACCGCCGAGGACAAGTCCGCCACGGCGTCCACGACCACGGTAATGCCTCCGCTGTAGCTACCGGTGACTCCCGCGCCGTTTTCCACATTCACGCGGTATTGCAGGGGGACGTCCCTGTCGCTGAAACTGTCCTCATTGGGGCGATACTGCACGCCTTCAAGCTTGCCCGGATCGTTGAGGGGGGGGGCCAGGGCGCCCGCCTCAATGAGCACATGGCCGCTGCCGGTCGGATCGAGATCCACGCCGTTGTAAAACAGGTGGCCTTCGCTCGCGTCATAGTCAAAGACGACGGAGGTAATGGCTTCGGGCTGACCCGTGCTGCCCACGCCCACTTCTATGACGATGGGCGCGCCCGTGTTGATCGCGCCACCCGGCGCGTTGTCTGTGCCCGCGCCCTGCGCCGTGCCGGAAGCATACGCGTCGGAAGTCCGGCCCAGATGCTTGGCGTCGTTGTCGCCCTCGGATGCCCAGCCCGCCGTCACCTTCAGGCCGCCGTCCACGACGTCAAGGGTGAAATCCTCGCCGCCTTCCTTCCAATCAAAGGAGACGTTGTTGTCCAGGGTCAATTCCCCGTCGCCGGGATGCTCCTCGGCCATGGCGCCGACGTTGAGATGTATGGGGGTATCCTTCACCGTGGCCGAATCGCCCGTAACCGTCAAGGTCACATTCACCGTGATCTCGCCGCCGGCAGCCGCTATATCGGCGTTACCCACGGGCACCTGGAAGTATTCTTTGCCGTCCGGGCCGGTTATCGTGCCCGCAGGGTTGCCGGAGGCGTCCACGCAGCCCCAGTCGGCGCCCGCAGGCACATGGGGAACCTCGATCAGCACGTAGTGCGCTTCGCTGCCGTCCATGTAGTCCGCAAACCTGACGGTGGTCTCAAAGGGCACGGAGACCTCGACGCTCTCCTGCCCGCTCGCCGCCTGTTCGGTCAAATGATGCCCCAGGCCGTCGTAGTCGTGCTCATCCTCAACAACCGTTCTCTCAACCGTATCCACCTGCCCGACAAGATGCATGTCGTCGAATGCGGCATCCCGCACAAAGGGCTGGTCGGCCACGGCGTCCACGATAATGACGCAAGTGCCGTTCACCACGCCGAGAACGCCCGAGGAGACGGCGCGAATATCCACGGAGATCGCGATGGTCATATCATGATCGGAGTTGGCGGGCGGCAGAACGTATACGCCGTCGGAAGCGAAATTATCGTGGGTGAAGGCAAAGGGCTGATTCGGACCGGAGACCACCACGCCGTTGAGCAGATTGCCGTCTGCGTCAAACCGCGGCGTACCGATAATGATGGTCGTGCCCGCGTCGAAGCCGGAAAGATGCACGGCGTCCACCACCGTGGAACCCATGGGAGTGAAGGTGAAATCCAGCTTGCCGAACAGTCTGGTGTCATAGTCGCCCGTATGCTGCTCGGGACGCCAGTCTTCATACATGCCGGCGGTAACGAAGAACCCGTCGCCGTCATAGCTGTTGCCCCCAAGATCAAAGGAGCCGCCGGGGGTTTCCCGGACCACGTATGTATCGGACGATTCGATGCCTCGGCCCCAGAAATCGGTGCCCAGCTTGCCGAAACGGTCGATGCCGCCGATGAGGTTGCCGGCGTCGTCAAGGTATTCGCCCGAGCCGCTGCTGGCGTTGTTGCCGCCGCCGGGACCGGCCGCGGTGGTCATATCAAGACCGCTGGCGGCGAAAAAGTCCGCGCTGGCGACGACGACGCCGTCAGGCATGCGCAAGGAGGGCAGGCTCTCATCGCCCACGACGAAGAAGTCTTTCACCATCACCTTGCCGCCGCCGTCAAGTTCAAAGGCCAAGTCGTTGCCGGAACGGGTTGTGGTGGCGGCGGAAGGGTCAAAAGCGAACTGGAGTTGCCCGCCGGCGGAAGAATTAACCACAAGTTCGGCGCCCGCATTCGGCACGGGCACGGTCACATTCTGACGCGAAGGAGCGGTAGCGGCAGGACGGGAAGCATTGGATTCAGGAGCCATATATCCCCCTTAAATGTAGTAATGTTGGACGTTGGACGCGGGGAAAGATCACAGGCGGCATAGGCAGAGAAACCCTGCAAGGCAATATATAGTAGGATTCCCGCTATTGTCGACACTCCACAGCCTTATCAAGGCGCCCGCCATTTCCCCCGGCGGGTACGCCTTATTCCCATAAGAGCTTAGGAGCTTTCACCACGAGAGCGACTCCCCCGACAATATTTCAGTTTTGAAAAAAATATACATTGTTGCAAGGAAATGTCAAGGGCCTTTGTCAAAAAAATACACGCCGGCTCGCGGGTGGCTTGTTCCGGATTCATGATGGCGATTGCAGAGTCAAAATGCTTTAAGGGCGTGTTAACGCTACAGGATTTTTGCTCTCCGGCGCGGAAGCGTCTCTTCCGCGCTTATCGTACCGTCCGGATCAAAGATAAAACGCTTCATACGGCTCTCGGATGTTCCGGTATGTAGTCAGCGGCAAATTCGCCCGCATGCCCTCGGTGCGCCTTGAGCGCTTCTTCGTACAACAGCGCCTCTCTCCGCCCGTTTCCGTCTCGCCGCCGCATAGGAATGAGACGGCCCTGTTGCCATAACGTTGCAGCGGGTCGAGAGTTCTTCAAAGTTTGGAAATTTGCTCACATGCCTGCCCCGATGTGCGGATTATCCGGCCACACGCGTTTTCAGCGTGTCGATAAAGCGTCTGGCCCATGGAGATTTCCGCCCGATCAACTCGGGATCGAGCAATTCGATAATGCCAAACGAGTGATCTCCTTTGTCATAGCGGCCCTTCGCACACTCCGCGGACGCTTTCTTCAGGGCTTTCTGTATGTCCGGTTTACGCACGGACTCAATATCGCTGTTTCCCGGGAGGGCGCTTTCCTGAAACGCGCCGCCGAAGTAAATTTTGAGTTTTTCCTTGTCCGCAAGAAACCAGTTTTCCATACATTCGACCATGAAATGGCAATGCGAACTGTCCGCGTTGCCCGGCTTTTTCCAGTGGGTATCACCCCTGCGAAGTTTAAGATGTTCCCAAGGCAGTCCTCCTCGTCCATCCGCATCGCACTCATGAACGCTTCTTAGCGCGGTTTCGCTGTCAATAAGCAGCAGACAATCGGCATTTCTCACGAACGCCTTACGAAACATGGTAAACGTGGTCTCGCGGCCGAAACCGGGGATAAATTGAATTTTTCCTCCATCTATCCCGGCTTTACTGACAAAACGTTTAAAACCTTTCCTGCAGGCAATATTCAAATCTTTTTGCCGCTTGGCGCCGCCTTCAACGTAAACATGCAGTTTTACCATCGCGTTCCTCCCAATTCTCCGCTGAGCCAAAGCTGGCCGAGGCGATACCCTTCCAGAAAGGGAGCAATGGTCTCCTTGTTCAGACGTTTCATGTGCGTGCCCTGCTCGTGCCGTTCACAAACGACAACGGAATCGGGAGTTTCCGTGAGCGCATCAATAAGGATGTCCGAGTGCGTTGTCGCTATAATCTGGGTACGGGTCGATGCCTCGCGCAGCAAATTCGCTATTGTCGGAAGTACATCAGGGTGCATGCCCAACTCCGGCTCTTCGATGCAAACCAACGGCGGCGGACTCGGATGCAGCAGGACAGCCAGCAGGCAAAGAAACCGCAGCGTGCCGTCCGATAGGCGCGTAGCCGGAATTCCCCTGCTCCTGCTTTTTTCATGAAAAAAGATTTGCACAGTGCCGCCTTCAAACTGCACGTGGTAATCGACAAAGCCGGCGGAAAAATCATGAAGGGCCTGGACGATGGCGGATTTAATAATCGGGTCGCGCTGAAGATAGTTTAAGACCAAGGCAAGATTGGAGCAGTCAGTCAGCAGATGCGCGTTCGGCATGTCAGTGGACTGAGGCTTCCGGGGAGCGGTGTTTCGCCCGAGACTCCATTCCCTGTATAAGCGCATGGCGGCGAAAGCATCCCCCATATATGTAACGACGGGATATCGATCCGGATCTCGCCGCTGCGCCAAAATGGAACGTTCACAATCAAACCCTCCCGGCGTTACTTCCTTCGCTGTCGTCTTGTGCGGCCGCAGCAGGGGTTTGCCTCCGTTAAACTGATAGTAGCTCAGAGGAATGGCCTTTTCGCCATGGGGTTTTTCATTCTCTATACGCTCGTCAATCAACTCGAAACGTTGTCCCGTTGCCGTGAACGCCAGAGAATAGACAAGGCTTTGAACTCCCTTGGGATTACTGAGAGTCGCGGCAATTTTCGCGGTGGGCGTCTCGCTTGTGCCCTTCCACAGCCACTCCATTGTTCCCCCGCCTTCGCGGATCGGCTTCATAAAGTCATCCGGCGCTGCGCGAAGGAGGTCGAACGCCTCCAAAAAATTGGACTTCCCGGAGCCGTTCGGGCCAATCAGAACATTGAGAGGGCGCAATGCCAGCGTCTGCGCCTCCGCCCCGAAACTGAGAAAATTCTGAAGGCTGATTGATTTGATAAAAGGATGCATCACTTCTCCTGATTACCCGATTCCGTCGAGCGGCAAGGTAAGCGCCGACCCGCGCTCGAGGAGCAGGCGGCTACTTCCGCAGGACAGCCGCGGACGCTTGCCGGAACGCTTCAGCGCACCGGGCAAGGTACGACGGAAAAAGCACAGAGACAAGCGTTTTATGCCGAACAGCGCCGGAGACGCCGGCGCATCGGGAACCATGCGGGCGCGGGCGTTGAGCATGTATCCCATGCATCTTCCCTCCCCCAGTTCGGGGTAGTCTATACCTCACCAAGGGGCTAAGCACTTTTTCTGGATATCTTCCGCGGTTGGATATATGGTACTGCCGTGGCGGAAGGGATCCTGACCCCCGCTCCGGGAGAAACGGCGAATATGAAGGCGATCGCACCCCTGGAGCGGATTAACTTTGAAACGTTGCATTCGTCGCCCTCGGCGAAAACACGTTTCGCCTACCCCTCGTGCACGAGAGCCGACGCTTACGCTGTCGGTTGACAGAGCATTTTCAAAGTGAAAATGTTCCGGAACTCCCGCATGTGTACGGGGAGCGACAAGCGCGGGGCTTTCCGCCCGCCTCGCATACCTACGATACCCTGCGTGGGCAATTGAGCGGCTATGGCTTGCAGCAACGAAACACAGCGTCCGACGGTTCTGGTCGGCCTGTCCGGCGGAGTGGATTCCGCCGTGACGGCCCTGCTCCTGCTGGAGCAGGGTTACCGGGTAATAGGCGTTACCATGGCCGTATACGACGGTCCCTTCGCCCCTTCCCGGGGAAACTCCTGCTATGATTGCGGAGAGCGGGAAGACATCCGTCTTGCCTCCGATCTCGCCGGGATGCTGGGTATTCCCTTTCATGCGCTTGATTGCGCGGGCAGTTACCGGCGCGTGGTGCTCGATTACTTTCGGGAAAGCTATCTGGCCGGGAAGACCCCCAACCCCTGCGTGCGTTGCAATCAGATGCTCAAGTTCGGCCTGTTGCCTGTTCTGGCCGCCAAAAGCGGTCTTCGACACGAGTATTTCGCCACCGGTCACTATGCCCGCGTGGAGTTCTCCCGGCGCTTCAACCGGCACGTCCTGCGACGCGGGCTGGATGAGCGCAAAGACCAGTCCTACTTTCTGTACCGTCTCAGCCGGAGGCAACTGAGCCGAACCCTGCTTCCGCTGGGAGAGATGCGCAAGGTTGACGTGCGGGCCTTGGCCGCGCGGCGGGGCCTGCCGGTGCATGACAAGCCCGACAGCCAGGACTTTTATGCCGGCGACTATGCGGAACTGCTGGGCAGGCAGCCCATGCCGGGAAATATAGTGGATACGGAAGGCCGGGTGCTGGGCCGCCATATCGGATACTGGCATCACACTCCGGGGCAGAGGAAAGGGCTTGGCATCGCGGCGGCCGTTCCTTTATACGTGCTGAGGGTGGATGCCGAGCGCAACGAAGTGGTGGTCGGCCCGCTCGCGCAGAGTCTGCGCTCCTCGTGCCGTATCGGCGATGTGCGTTTGATGCTGCCGCCGGCTGAGACGGGATTTGCCATGGAGGCCCGCATACGTTCCTCGCAGCAACCCACGCCGGTGACGGTGCGGCCGGAGGAAGACAGCCGGCTGTTAACCGTGGATTTTGCCGAACTCCAACCCGGCGTGGCGCCGGGGCAGTCCCTGGTGCTGTCGTTGGGCGACATGATCGTGGGCGGGGGCGTCATTCAATAGGGGGCATTGCCCCGGAGCATCGTACTTTTGAACCTCGCCATTCGGCGTAGCCTGCGAGAATAGATATCAGATAAAAATCCAGGCGGGCACATGGCTCCAAGCATGGCGCATGGCCTTGTCGAGGGCAAGGGCGTCGGGTTCCACGGCGAAAAGCTGTTTCCAGAATGCCTGGGAGTGGTTAAGTTGGCGCGTGTGGCACAATTCATGGAGAAGAATATAACGCGCCAGCCTTTCCGGAAGAAAAAGCAGACAGGCGTTGAGGCTGATGCCGCCTTTTGCCGAGCAGCTTCCCCACCGGCTTCGCTGAAAACGGACGGCAAAGCCGGAATACGAAAAGCCGTGATTTTCGGCCAGTATTCGCAGCATATTGCCGAGATGGAGGCGCGCTTCCTCCCGAATCCATTCGCGTAGCCGGCACAAAAGACGCTCCGGGAGATCCTCCTCCAGGAGCAGGTTGCGGTGGGATGAGGGGGGAGACAGACGGGACGGCCGCGAATTACCGGGGCTTTCTTCGGAACTCGGACATGTTTCAATCCGGGGCGTCCCGGTTGGAAACACCCGCCGGATGTGCACCGTTTCCATCCCGCCTTTCAGCAGTATAGACTCCGGTACGGCGCAACCGGCATCCCGGCGGAGCGTCCGCTCAGGCACGCGCCTGAGGTGCTTTTCGATCCACAGGCGGTGACGTGCGAGCAGCATGGGCACGCAAGCCGGATCGACGTTTTGCGGCAGCACCACCTCAAGCCCTTTGCCCGGCAATACGCGCAAGCGGATGCGCCTTGCCCTGGCGCTTACGCGGACGCTATGCGCCGGTATAGGTGCCATGGACGAGTCGGCTGTGCCGGGCGGGATGCTCACGAAATCTCCCCTCATAATTTTTTGTCCGCCTCCACAGGCATAACGTCCTTTACCTTATGCGGTATCTGCAATAAAAGAAAAAGCAAGAAAAATACCGCGAATTTGCCGGTATGCGTCAAGCTTCCGGAGTGAGGACTTGGCCGCGAACCGCGCCTGAACGTATGCTGTATGATACGCTTCATAGCGCGGCCGGCGTTGAGAAAGGAGTGTTCATGTCCATACGCGCGCGAAGCAATGTCTATATCCCGTGGACCTCTCTGGTGTTTGCCCTGCTGGGGCTCGCCTGGTGCGGCTATATTCTTTTTCCCAGCAGCAATTCCGCCCCTTGCGCCACTTCCGGTTGCGCCCTGTTTCGCGACAGCCTCATCGCGGGCGTTTCTTTGTGGTGGGCGGGAGGTCTGTATTTTTTTCTGCTGGCAATAGCCTGTTTGCGCGGCAATCGCGAACTGGCCAGATTCATGGCGTTGGTGGCCCTATTTCTGGATACCGTTCTACTAGTCGTGATGCTGTTTACAGCGCCTTGTTTCGATTGCCTGGTGACGGCCGCTTTTCTGGGATTGACCTATTCCTGTCTATGTTACGGAGGCGACGGCTGGTTCGTGTCGCGGCGGACTCCCTCCGTGCTGTTACCCATATGGTTCGGTTTTTTTCTGAGCAATGCCCTGCTCGCGGCCAATGAACAGATACCCCTGTACTCCATGGGGAACTCCCGCTCCACCGACGTGCGCATTTACTTTTCTCCTTCCTGCGAAGCCTGCCGTTCAGCCATTCTTATGTCGGGGAATGCGGCGGCGCTGTATCCTGTGGAAGAAAAAAACGGCGATATGGACTCCATTATTCGCCTGCAGGCTCTGCTCAGGGGTAACGTCCCCCTGCGCGAGGCTCTGGCCCGCAGCATTACCCCCGAAGAACCCGTGCCCCATCTGCCCTTTCACGAACGCCTGTTTCTTGCCGTGCAGCTTATGCGCAACAAAGCCGCCGTCCTGCGTCAGGGATTCCGGGCTTTGCCCCTGATCCAGATAAACGGCATGCCCGCCGATAAAACGGCGCCGATGGAAGGAATAAGAGAACGGCCCCCGCACACGAAAGACGAAAACGGGCATTCTCTGAAAGAGCCTGTCCATTCCCCGGCCGTATCTCGCGGCGAGGAGCATGGCGCAAGTGGAGGAGGAAAGCCGCAACAGGGTCCTGCACCCGAGAGTACGGACGGCCAGTCGCAACCGGAGATCGTCCGGCGGAGTTCCCCCGATGAACGGGGGCAGTCGGTTCCCGAAAGTCTTCCTGATTTTCTTCTGCAAAACAGCGACGAGCTCTCTCGCTGCTCCCGCACTTCAGGCGCGCCCTGCAACGAGCCGGCCATAAACAAATAAGCGTATGCGAAAGAGCGTCCTTTGTCCTGACCTTCATGCCGTTTCAGAATGAAATCGCTCTCGCGTCGATAAAACGGCGAGCCAGGATCGCCGTAAAGCAAAGGTCTCAAGCGCGACATGTTCCAAAGGAGCGGGGTTTTCCCCAGCAATTGTGGTGTACCTTTGTCGCATCAAAACGACTTTTTCTTTCGGAAGACGCGGCGGGATGCCCGATCACTATCAGCGCCAGGGGGATGATGCTTTCAGGCAACTGCAGCAGGCGTTGAAAGGCAAGGACGCGCTCTTCCACAGGGTATATGCCGGTCCACACCGTACCAAGGCCGAGGGCTGTGGCCGCGAGCAGCATGTTCTGGATGGCGGCGGAACAATCCTGCACCCAGAAGCCTTTATATTTTTCCGCGTTAAGATCCCCGCAAACCACGATACTGACAGGCGCATTAGGCGCCATGCCCGCATATGGATTGATGACGGGCACCTGCCGCAGAACCGTGGGATCGTCTACGATAATGTATTGCCAGGGTTGGGCGTTGCCGGCGCTGGGAGCGATCATGGCGGCCTCCAGCAAGGTGAGGATAGCCTGTTCCGGGACGGCCTGATCCGTATAATTACGGATGCTGCGCCGGGTATGCAGGGCGGTGAGCGTTTCCATGGGCTTCTCCCGTTTTTCGGTTGTTTCCTTGATATGCCGGGCCGCCGGAGCAAAAGCAAAGCGACGTACTCCCGGACGAAAGGCGGTTAGGCATCACGGACACGGTTGCCGTATCCAGACGGAAAAGTATATACCGATCCTTCGCCCGGAGGCAAGACGAGGGATACCTCGATCATGCCCTTGCGGCGTAAGGAGAGCATGTAGGGCGCGTTATTCCCTCTGTCGTGACTCGCAAGGAGCATAAGGCCATGGTGATTGAAAAACGTACCGGAGAAGGAAAGGTCGTGCTTATTGCCGGCGGCGGAAAGATCTATACCGATATCGCGGCGAGATTCGTGCGTTCGGAGCGCTCGCTGGAAGACATTGTCGCCTCTCCGTATTCCAAGGCTATTGTTGACAATATTCTTGATTGCGGGCACAAGGCCGCCCTGGAGTTCGACTTCTTCCTGTTCGGGGTTGAAGGCTATTCCCGGGTAACGGAAACGCAGTTGGTCAGAAAACGGCTCGCCTCCTACCTGATTAAATCCGGGCGGGCCGAATTGACGGGAAAACGGCAATTTTCCCTCGTCTATCCCGAAAAAATCAATACGGTTGCCGTATCCGTCCCTGTGCCTATTTCCTTGCTGACGACCCGTGACGGCACCCCTTTGCCGGACAACGGTAAAGAAGGCGACATGCTGTCTTTGCGAGTAAATGCGGGCCTTTTGGCAACGCTTACGGAGCAATGGTACGATAAAGGCATGAAGATGGGGTTACCTGAAGAAGACCTGCGCTACATGAAACCTCAGGCAACGGAATTTAAAGCCATTATCGGCATGAACGCCCATGCCCTTTTGGATTGGTTCGCCATACGTTGCTGCAAAAACGCCCAGCATGAGATACGCGACTTGGCTGCCAAGATGCTGACGCTGTGCAGAAAAGCCGCTCCGGATCTCTTTCGCGACGCGGGAGCAAGCTGCGTTCAACTGGGGTATTGCCCTGAAAACAAGGCGAGGAACCCCCGCTGCGCCCATATCCCGACCAAACGGGAAGCGTTGCAAATTCTGGCGGAGCACGGCAAGGCGCGGGAGGAGTACAACAAAGGCCAGGACTAGAGCATTTTCACTTTGAAAACGCTCTCGAACGATTCACCGCCTTTGTTCATCTTGCCTTTTCCATGGTTTTACTCAGAAGAGTTA
This sequence comes from Desulfovibrio sp., assembly GCA_031279825.1. Taxonomy (GTDB): domain Bacteria; phylum Desulfobacterota; class Desulfovibrionia; order Desulfovibrionales; family Desulfovibrionaceae; genus Frigididesulfovibrio. Next base: position 14,610 of record JAITHT010000038.1, read on the forward strand.
TCAGGGAATCATGAAATGACTTCTATGCGTACCAGCACGGCGCGCGCTCAGGCGACACGGCGCGGTCCGGCCCTGCTCAGTTGTCTGAAGATACTGTTGCCGCCTGTGCTCATAGGGCTCGCATTGCTGACGGGAGCTTGCGTGAGGCAGGATTCTTCCGAACTTGTCAGCGATCAGCCCGTCTCTCCCGACGGAATCGCGCGTATATCAAATGTCGTTGACGCGGTCCGCTCGAATATCGGGGTTCCCTACCGTTTTGGAGGAACTTCGCCTGCGACGGGTTTTGACTGTTCCGGCTTGGTATGCTGGTCCTATTCGCAGGTAGGCATCCAGCTTCCGCGAAGCGCCCGCGAGCAGCTTTTGTTTGGAGACGCCGTAGAAAAACGGAAAGATCTTGAACCCGGCGATATTGTCGTATTCAAGGGAATGAGGAACCGCACCGGCTGGCATGCCGGCATCTACACCGGTGACGGCAAATTTGTGCATAGCCCGACGACAGGCAAGAGCGTCACGGAAAGCTCCCTGAATGAGGCTTACTATGCCAAACGTTACGCAGGCGCGCGCAGAATCCCCCTTGATGGAAGCGCCGCCGCAATGTACGCCGACTATAAAGCGCGGCAAAAAATGCACGCCCCGACGGAACAAGAGTCGAAAAAATCGCGAAAACAAAAGACAATCGTCTCCAAGGCTAAAAGAAACGAAAAAAAGAAGGCGCCCGCCGGTAAAAAAAATCCCGTACCCGGCGCCGCCGGACAAAAAGCCGGGAACAGCAGGGTTATTTCGGGGACATAATACTAATTATCAGCTTTACATTTTGGTCCCCGCTTTTGTGGAAGAAGCGTACGACCGCACTTGTCCTCAAGTTGCCGGATGAACTCCGTTCCGCCAAGCGGGCGGCCTGTCCGCTCGTGCCGGAGAAAGATCTCCGCTTCGGTTTCTTCAAGATACCCGCGCCAATCCGAGACATACACCTCCGGTACCGGAGAGAGCAGGGGATCCATCGCGCCGCTCAGGTGAGCCGCAGCGGAACTCCAGGGCCAATCCTGCGGGCGTCCGACCAGATTCGCACGGACCGGATTGAGTTCCACATAGCGAATCGCTTGCAGGCCGTGCTTTTCATCAAGGGGAAACGAAGCGAAACGGCCCTGCCAGAGATGCCCGCGCCAGCCTTCGCGCGTGTTTATGCGGCATGAGTAGCGGCGATGGGTTTCTTTAATGGCCCTATGCAAAGATTCTTCTTTCTCCGGAACGCCGATGATGTGCGCATGATTCGGCATGAGGCAGTAGGCCCATATGGCAAGGCCATCTCTGGCGCTCCACTCCCTCAGCAGTTCACGATAGGCGACATAGTCTTCGTCGGAAAAAAAGACCGTCTGGCGACGGTTTCCGCGTTGGGTGACGTGGTGGGCGACCCCGGCCGCCACTATACGTGCAAGTCTTGCCATGAGCGAAAAATATCAGCAGTTCGGGAGACAGTCAATTGAGTATTGCGTCCCTATTTTTCCCGATTTTTCCCTATTTTTCAAGATATGCCAATACGTTTGCTAATCCGCATTTTTGCAATCCTTTGTAGATGGAAAGGTCGCTCCATTTTCGGGATTCAAACCATTGTTCCAAGGGAATGTGATAATTGACGGGTGATACAAGGGCCGTGTGCGCTATGCCGAAGCGGACGGAAAACCCGGCATCAGACGCTTGTCGCTGTAGGGCTGTAAAAGAAGGAAGGCCGATGTGCTCCTCCCGGTTTTGTTGACGAAGATTGGCACGGTGAGGAGCCCGGACGATGTACGTTCCGCCGGGCTTTAAAGCTTTCCAGACGGAACGCAGATGTTCCGGCTGGCTTGCATAGGGAAGGTGTTCATAGAAATCCGTGGATATCGCCATATCGAATCCAGACGGCGAAATCGCGCAAGCGTCCATTTGCGTCATGCTGACGCCCTGGATGCCGAGAGTTTCGGCAAGCCTGGCACATGCCTCCAGTCCGTCCGGCTTCAGATCAATACCGGTCACGGACATTCCGTGCATGGCAAAAAAAATCGCCAAGGCTCCATAACCGCACCCTATATCCAGTATCCTGTCTGGTTTCATTTTCAGTGCGGTTTTAACCACCGGCGAGAGCTTGTTAGAACGCTTTTTAGTCAGAAGGGTGATGAGGGGGTCATAAAGGCCCTTCGCTTCTGAAGGGGGAGCTTCCTGCCGGAGTGCCTCCAATTTCAAAATATCGGCACGAGAAATCATGCTGTTTTTTCGTCCTTGCTTGATGGTTACGCCTACTTATTTTTTTTACTGGGCAAAATAGCAATAACGAAGATTAAAAGTCAATATGTTAAGCTTACATACCGTTCCGGCAAAAGCCGAAGATCACGTTGCGGCGACCTCACCTCAAGTGAAAATACCCCTCACGTTGCAGTCCTCTTTTGTCCATAGAGCGTGCTAAGCATATAATATTGTAAAATTATTACATATATTTCTATAATAAAAATAAGTAAAAATATATTGCCGTTTTGATAGAATAAAAATGAAATAAAGTTGACAAAAGTTATCCGTTGCGACTAAGAGTGACAGAAGGGAGTATAGATGAAGAGAAAAAGGCATTAAAGGATATGAGCGCGCTCTCCGGCAAGACAACTTTCACTTTGGCGCAAGCTGCGGAACTGCTTAACTGCCATAGGGAAACGTTACGCCGCGCCATCCGAAACGGAGAATTGCGAGCGGCCAAGCTTGGGCGCGAATTCCGAATCTCCCGCTTTGATCTTGAGGCGTTTTGGATAAGCAGCGGCGGCGGCGAACTATTTGGAGGCGTTGCGGAAGAAAACGCGCAAAGGGAGCCTCCTCAGCCGGGGGAACTTGAGACGGCAAAGAAAAAAAGAGGAAGAAAACCGGCGCGGGGAGATCAGGAGCAGTTCAGCCTTTTACATTCACCAGGGGCGGATGCAAAAAAGAAGAGAGGATGAAAGCGGCATTTCGCCACGACGGTTAACAATTTCAGGGTGCCGGTTGACCGGCGGACATGATCGCATTATATGCGGATCACGTGTACTCTAGAAGTCGTTTCATAATGCATCATGAAATTGACTTCCGGTGCCGTCCCTTGGGGCGGTGCGGCGGCGGAGCCGCCGGAGCGAGCCGGAAAGCGTATTTTGCGGCGGAGCGATCTTCATAAATCGGTCTTTGGCCGACTTATGACATACGTTGCAGTCAGGAGTATTTAAGGATGAGCAAAGTAACCACAGGAGCTGTAACGGAAAAATTTTTTCTGCGCAGCGATAACGGGACTGAGCTGTATTTTTGCGGACAACTGTATTCCGAAAGCTCGTACTATGATGAAGAAACGGCAATGCTCACCCGTTTGCGGCTGTTCGTAACCGATACGGGGGATCAGGTCTATTCCATTGTTTCCGGATCGGGGACGCAGAAAAGCCGTCGGCATTATTTTGTTTCCTCCATAGGCAGGCATTGCCGGGTGAGTGACGGCATCCAGAGTTTGGTGCTGCCTGTGGATATGCTTTTTGCCGCGGTTTTCGGATTATGCGGGATTGATCCGGATCGTGCCGAAGAGCTCCGGCCGGCCTTTGAAGAAAATTTGCGCATGATAATCGGTTAATCCTCTGCGTTGCTTTATGTCCCTTACGCAAAGGCTTATGATTGAGCGTCCGTTCCGCCGTGTATGCCCGTACGCTTTTAATTGCCCATGTGGATGATTGTGAATCGTTGCGCCAAAAAATACGCTGCCCTGGAACTCTTTTTTTAGAGCATTTTCACTTTGAAAATGCTTTGTCAACCGGCAGCGTGGGCGAAACCTGTTTTCGCCGGGGGCGGCGAGTGCAAGCTTGCAAAGGTAATCAGCTCACATTCGTTCACAGCGTCAGTAGCCCATAAGACCGCAGCAGCGGGTGCATGCGGGCATCAGCCCTTCGCGCGCGAGGCTGGAGCGAAAGCGCGTATAGGCGGCGTTGTTCCAAAGCGCGGTAATGCTTTCTTCCCGTACGTTGCCCACTACATAATCATGGTAGTCCCGGCAGGGAGACATGTTGCCGTTGGCGTCAAGTTCCACCGCCTGAAAAATGGAAATGCACCGATCAAAGCCGAAAGTGGCCGAATGGTCGGTGTAGTAGCGTTCCAAATCGTCCCGGTCGCTGAGGTTGGGGATGATGTTCACGGCCGGTGCCGCAAGAGAGGAAGAACGGCGCCTGACCTCGCGTAGTTGTTCCGCCAGAACGGCTCTGTCTTTAATCACCCAGTCGCCGACCCAGCCCCGGTGCAAGACGGGGGAAAAGCCGAAACGCCGGGTAAAATCCCTGTCGTGCGCTTCGGCGCGGCGCTCGTCAATCCACCAGGACAGGTACAGGACAAAGATGTCCACGTCCTTGGCGAACGCTTCGTAAATATCCACAATGTGCCGCATATTGGCTTCGGAAAGCGTGGTCAGGGCGGCGACCAGAGGCAACCGGCTCTTGTGCCGGGCCTTTGCTTCCTTTATGGCGGCAAGGCCCTCCCGTATGTCCCGGAAGTTATCTCCGCCTCCGGCGGCGGGCCGGGCGGCGTTATGGACCCCGGCGTTATGCCCGTCAATGGACACCTGCAACAGAAACATGGGCGCGGCGGCCAGCCGGGCCGCCGCGTCTTGCAACCCCGTACCGTTGGTGGCGAACGCCGCGGGCATATGCAGCCTTGTCGCATGCTCCACAATGTCCAGAGCGCCCGGGTACAGCATGGGTTCCCCACCCCAAAGATACACGGTGGGGCGATGCCCGTGCGCGGCCAAATCGTCCAGAAGCTCCCGGTAGCGTTCCGGAGGCAGTTCCTGCTTCTTCAACTCGCGCAGGTTCCTGCCGCGCAAAAAACCTTTATCCCCCCACTGGCCGCAGGTATGGCAGCGCAAGTTGCACGCGTCGGTTATCCGGATGGAAAGCTGCCGTATGCTCCGCGCCATCCCCTCTTCAGGCTTTTTATTGAGGAAATCAAAGAGGAATTTTTCCTTCTCCAGGCATATGAGGCTGGAGGCCATCCACGGTTTGGCGAGCACCTTGAGCGCGCTTTTCAGGAAGACGCCCGGCGACACGCTTGCTTTTCTGGACATACTTGCTCCTATGGCATTGTGCGGCGCGCCTCGGCGTGACGATGCGCGCGCATGCGGCGGCGCCCGCTCAACTTGCGAGCAGTCCGGCAATGCAGGCTCTCAGGTCTTCGCGCCCGTCAAAATTGTGCGCGGCTATACGGGTTTTGTACGCGTCCAACGATGCCTCGAAACCGTCCATGGCATCCGGCGGAAGGTCAAAACGCATAAAGCAGCGCCCGTAGCCGTTATGCTGGACAAAATAGCCGTTCCAGTACTGTTCGTACAGCAGACGGCGAGGAAAACACAGACAGGGCTTACGCAAGTACAGGGCTTCCGTCAACAACCCGTGTCCGCCGCAAGAAACGACATACGCGCAGGAAGCCAAATCGTCGAGAAACTGCTCCCGTCCCGGCTCCCTGAAGATGATATTGCCCTGCCTTGACCGTTTCCCCTGGCCATAGACACGGTATTCCCGGCGGCGGCCCCCAAAGAGCGCCGTGATTTTGCGCAGGTCGCAATCCGGCAGATAGGCGACGGCGTGGTCTCCGTCGCCGGCCTGCAACGCCGGTACGTCGGAACGGGGTAGCGTGCCGAACATCCGGTCGCGCGCCGGATCCACGAGGGGCGGCTGGTGAAAGGAACTTATCAGGCAGCCGCTCACATTGGGCAGAAGCGCGCGCATAGCCGTGAGCAGCATGTACCTGGCAGGGATCTGCCCAGGCGGTCGGTGCGCGGTTCTTGAAACGACATGCTGGTGATCAAGGCTCACACAGGTTCTGCCGAGACGGGCGGCGGCGCGGGGCGTGAAATATTCGTAGTCCGTGATAATCACCTTTGGGTCAAAGGCGGTGATGATTTCGGCCAGTCTGCGCACATGCCCCGCCTGCGCGCCCAGCATGCGGGCAAAGTCCCGCAGGGTAGCCCCTATCCGGAGTTCCCCGTTATGTACCCGCGTGCCAACGACAGGCAAAGGAACGCAGTCGTAGCCGGCGCTGCGGACGCGCTCCGCCATGCCGCCGCCGGCAAAGAGCAATTCATGCCCGCGCAACAGTTCCGCCACAGCCATGGCCCTGTTGACGTGCCCGCCGGCATCCCCCTGAATTCCATACAATATCCTCGCCATATCACCCCCACCACCGGCGGTGGCCGCGCTTTTCCGGAACCGCCCCCGGCGCGGCGCCGGCGATACTCCTGCCTCGCCGCCCGTCTTTCACTGCGTATTGACGGGACGCAGCCCGGCATGTATTTAAAGTTTTATCTTTACTGTATCGCGTAATGACCTTCATCCGTAACGTCCGCAATACAAAGGCTCCGCAATGATGTCAAACGCCGCAACCCCAATCTCCGGCCAAGCTATGAACATATCCCGCGCGACGGGCATATCCGTCGAACCCGTACGTTCACATCGCGACATGCGGCTGTTCCTGGAAACTCCCCTGCTCCTGCACGGGGATGAGCCCTTGTATGTCCCCCTGCCCATGTTCATGGAAAAGGACCAACTCGCTCCGGCGCGCAATCCTTTTTGGAAACACGCGGAACGCGGGCTTTTCGTCGCGCTGCGCGCAAACCGTCCCGTGGGGCGCATAGCCGCCGTTATCGACCATCATCTGGACGCCGCCGCCGGGCAGCGCGTGGGCGTCTGGGGCTATTTCGCCTGCGAGGACAATGCCGATGTCGCCCAAGCCCTGTTTCATGCCGTCGAGGATTGGCACGGCGCACGGTCGGAAGGCGGAGCGGTCTTTTTGCGGGGGCCGCTTAATCCCTCCCTCAATTACACCGCCGGCATGCTTGTGGAAGGTTTCGAGCACTTTCCGCCGTTCATGAACCCCTGGAATCCTCCTTATTATCCCGCGCTTGCCGAGGCCTGCGGCATGGAAAAGGAACAGGATCTGTTTTTTTACCGCTTTTCCCGCCTGGACAATGTTTCCGTCTGCCATCAGGAACTGGATAAGGACTTTACCCGAAATACCGGCTTTCGTCTGCGCCGTTCAACCAAGGCGACCTATGACGACGACATGCGCCTGCTCGCCGATTTATATACCCGTTGCTGGTCGGGCAATTGGGGTTTTACCCCCATAAGCGCGGAAGAAATGAGGTATTCCTGGCTTGTCATGCGCCACCTGCCCACCGTGGCGGAGCTTATTTTTCTCGAACAGCGGGGAGAGGCCGTGGGCATGATACTCTTCGGCGCGGATCTCGGCCAGATATTGAAGCGCCTGAACGGTCGGCTTTCCCTGGCCGCGCTCTGGCACTTCATGCGCGGTCTGCGCAGCATCCGAAGGGTACGTATGTTCATGTTCGGGATCGCTCCGGAATGCCGGCGGGGCATCGCCACCTTCCAACTGCTGTACGGCGCCGTCAAGCTGTTCGCGGATACGGCCCAGCTTGACTATATGGACGCAGGGTGGATCCTTGAGGAAAACGCCAACATCAACCATATATGCGAACGCTTGCAGGGCGAACGGCTGACCCGTGCGCGCGTTTATCGCCGGACCTGTTCGCGCGCCTGACGCCATGCGGATATTCGTCACCGGAGGCGCCGGCTTTGTGGGCCGCCATATCGTCCGCCGTCTGCGCGCGGCAGGGGCGGAGGTTTCGGTGCTCGTCCGCGCCGGATCGGATCGTTCCGTGCTGCCGGCGGACGTGCGCCGCGTCACGGGAGAACTCGGCGCGCGCGGCGCGGTTCCTGCGCAGTTGCGCGACAGTCTGGGCAACGCCGACGCCGTTATCCACTGCGCCGCCCGCCTCTTTGCCTCGGACTGGCGGGAGTATCTGCGCGACAACAGCCTCGGGGCGGAGCATTTGGCGACAATGATTGCCGCTCACGGGCGCAATGTCCAACGAGTCATCATGTTGTCAAGCCTTGCCGCCGCCGGCCCCTGCGGCGATGTTCCGGGAATCGCCGAGGCCTCCCCCCCGGCTCCCGTTTCCGCCTACGGCTGGTCCAAGCTTATGGCCGAGTGGGCGATGGAAAAACACGTGAGGGACGACCGCCTGACCATCCTGCGCCCGCCCATCGTTTACGGCCCGGAAGACAAAGCACTGGCCCCGCTGTTCGGGCTTGCCGCGCGCGGGCTGGTGTTGCAGGCTGGGCGCGGGGAGACGCCGTATTCTTTTCTGTATGTGGAGGATTTGGTGGATGCCGCGCTGCTGTGCCTGTATGCGCCGCGCGCTGCCGGAACATACCATCTTGAGGACGGACGGCCTTCCTCCCTGCGGGAATTCGGGGAGATCATCGCCCGCGCGGTCGGTCGCCATCCCCGGCGCGTCGTCCTACCGCATGCCCTGATCCGGCTGGCGGCGCAAGGAAGCGCTTTCGCCGCGCGCCGCCTGCCGGGGCGCTTCTTTCCCCTGACTCCGGACAAAGCCCTGGAAGGCCGTCAGAAGGGCTGGCTGGCCGATGGCGCGAAATTCCGCCGGGAGTTCTCCTTTACGGCCACAACCGCTCTGGAACAAGGCGTTGCCGCCACCCTGCGCTGGCGGGAAAACACGAAGAAAAACTGACGATGCACACACGGCAAACTTGCGTCCCTGTAGTGGCCTATATCTCTCATTGGTTTCCCAAGGCATCGGAAACTTTTGTTTTTTATGAGGCGGAAGGGTTATTCCTTCGAGGGCTCCCTATTTCGGTATACTCGTTGTACGGATGGCGGGGAGGCAATCTCAGCCCGCATATGCGGCGAAGCCCCATCCCTGTGGAACGCCTCGGCCTTCGCGCCCTGCCGCGTATCGCGGCCGCCCTGTGGCGGGCCTTGCGAAGCGATCCGCAAAAAAGCGCGGCTATTCTGCGGGATATTTTCTTCCGCCCGTGGAGAACCCTTGAACTGCGACTGGAAAATGCCTGGGCCGGGCTCTGCGCGTTTTACCTGGCCGAGAGTTTCCGCGCGCGCGGAGTGGAACATATACACGCGGCCTGGGGCAACGGCCCGGCGACAGCGGCCTGGATCGTTCACCGTCTTACAAAAATTCCCTTTTCCATTTCCGTCCATTCCGGCGACGTGCGCCCTTCCGACGGCGCCCTGGCCGAAAAGCTGAAAAGCGCCCGCTTCGCCAGAGCCAACGTCTCCTGCAACATGCCCTGCCTTGCGGCGCTGGAGCCGGGCACGGACAAGCATCACTTGATTTACAACGTGTGCACCCTTGCCGCCGCTTCTCCCGCCGAGGTCCGCATGCTCCCCCCTCTTCGCCTGCTCTGCGTGGGAAGATTATTGTGGCTTAAGGGCTTTCAGTATGCCGTGGAGGCCGTGCACCTGCTGCGGAAACGCGGCCTTGAGGCGGAATTGACCCTGGTCGGTTCCGCCGGCTGGGCCGATATGTCGGCGGGCTCCTGCGAACGGAAACTGAAAAGGATGGTCCGGGATCTGCATCTGGACAAGCAGGTGCTGTTTCGCGGATTCGTTACGCACGACAATGTGGGGGCGCTCATGGCGGCTTCGGACATGCTGCTCATGCCTTCCATCGTCCTGCCGGGCAGCGGCCGGTCGGACAGCCTGCCCAACGTGATTATGGAAGCCTCCCTTCACGGCCTGCCCGTTATCGCCACCGACGTCGCCGGTATCGGAGACGTCGTCCGCCACGGCGAGACCGGCCTGCTGGTGCCCGAACGCGACGCTTCCGCCCTGGCCTCGGCGATTGAACGTCTCGCGCGGGATCGAGAAGAGGCGCTACGCATGGCCGCAAACGCCAGAGATCTGGTGACGGCCATGTTTGATCCCGACGTTACGCTCGGCAGTTTGACGGCGCTCTTCTCGCGACATGCCGGGACGGCCGGAACATAAGGAAACACGCATGCTCGACGCGGACGACGCTTCTTCGCTCTCCCCGGCATCTTTCGGAAAGGTGCGCCTGCTGTTCTCCATTGACGTGGAAGAAGAGGGCCTCTTTTGCGGGCGCTACGCACGCACTGGCGCCACCGTCAACAATGTACCGCATCTTACGCGCCTTGCGCCTGCGCTCGCCCGCTTCTCCCTGCCCGTGACCCTGCTCTGCACACATCGCGTTTTCAACGACAAGACGGCCCTTGACGCGCTCGACGCCATGCGCAAGGCAGTGCGCGTGGAAATCGGCGCTCACCTGCACCACTGGGATACGCCGCCTTTTGAGGAAAACATCCGCCGGGACGACACCCGCTATATTTGCCCCGGCGGCCTGTCTCCCCATCTTTTCCGGCAGCGTCTGGAATCTCTCTTCACAGCGGGGAAAGCTTATAACGGCGCGCCGCTCACCAGCTTCCGCATGGGAAGATGGCACCTGCACCGGTGGCACTGGCCCTATCTTGCCGACACCGGGGCGCTTGTGGATTCTTCCGTCCGCCCGCTGCATTACGCCGCGCGCGGCCCGGATTTTTTCGCGGCTCCGGCCGAACCCTATTATGTGCCTGTCAGCGGCGCCCTGCTTATTGAATCGCCCATGACCTGCCTGCCGCTTTACAGGGCTCTGCCCTCTCATTTCCGCGCCCTGGAACAGATCGCGGGGAAAGGACCGGCGGCCGGGGCGGCACAGGCGCTGAAAAGCGCCGCGCGCGCATGGGGAGTTCTCGGACTCACGCCCGTCTATCATCCCTTATGGGCTATGAAACGCATCACCAAACTGCATCTGGCCAGAGGAGGCCGCTTTCTCTCCATGACCTGCCACTCTTCGGAACTCATGCCCGGCGGCGCGCCGCATATGCCGGACGAAGCCGCCGTCAACGCCCTGATCGGACGCATGGAAGGCTATCTTTCCTGGCTGCACGGCTTTTGCCCGGTGCAGGGTATGACGCTTGACGATCTGCGGCGCTGCGACGGCATCCGGCACATGGATGAAACGGATGCGGACGGAGATTGGCTATGGCGTCCGCAACCCTCTGGAGCAGACTAGGGAATGTTAACGCTATGCCTTTTTGCCCTCCGGCTGCGTCGGATTGTGTCCGCCATCCCGGTCAAATACCGTAAGAGTATATTCCTCACGGCAGACTCATCTTCCTTGCCGGAGAATAAAAATTCTATAATGTTAACACGTCCTGGAGTATCTTCAAAGTGAAAATGCTCTAACATATGGAAAAAAGGCGCGGCGTCAACCAAGCAGGCGGCATGGACCGAGAAATCCATGTCTCCTGCGCTTGATCGGGATTTCAAACCGCAAAGGAGCTGGCGGATGAACCTGTTTCTTCTGCTTGCATGGGCGGTTTCAGCCGGACTGCAAACCGGCGTTCTCGCCCTGGCGTGGTGTGTCGGGACCTCCCCTTCCGACGAAGCGGACGAGGCGGAAGCCGAGCCCGTTCCATCCTCCCCTCCCCTGGTGACCCTGATTATCCCCTGTTCCGGCCGCTCCCCGGACATGGAAGCGGCCCTGCATTCTCTGCTGCGGCAGGATTATCCCGCCCTCGCCGTGCTGCTTGTCACCCACGGCGTCGAGGATCCGGCCCGGCAACTGGCCCAGACTCTGGCGGCGCGGTACGCCCACACGCGCCATGTCGACGCCGGAACGGCGGAGTTCTGCGGACAGAAAAACCGTAATCTGCTCGACGCCTTACGGGAAGCGGCTCCCGCAACGGCGGCATATGTCTTTTGCGATGCCAACCACCTGGCGAAACCGGATTTCATCCGCCGTCTGACGGAACCCATCCTTCTCGGCCGGGAAACATTCTGTTCCGGCTACAGGCGCACGCGCCTGCTTGCCGCCGAACCTAATGCCGTGGCCTGTCATATTCTTGTCCGGCATCTCGGCCTGCTGCAAAGCCTGCCCGCATTCACGCAACCATGGGGAGGCGCGTTCGCGGCCGATGCCGCCGCTTTTCGGGAATTGAACGTGGCGGCGCTCTGGGAAAAGACCGTGGTGGACGACGTTTCCCTGGCCGGTTTACTTATGCGCGAAGGAATCCGGGTGAGCTATCGCCAGCAGGCCATACTGGACAGTCCGTTACGGGCAATGAGCGAACAGCAGTTGCAGGACTGGTTTTTCCGCCAACTCTTCTACCCGAAATTTTATACCTTCGCCGTTTGGATAACGCTGGGAATCTCCCTTGCCTGGTTTGCGGCAATCGCCTGCGCCGATCTGCTCTTGCTCGCCGTCTGGGCGTCCGGTAACGGGCTTCCGGCCGCAACGGGACCTCTGGCCCTTGCCCATCTGGGACTGCCCCTTGTCTTTCAGGAACGCCTGCGCCGCCGTGCCGCCCCGGACTGCCCGCCCCCCCTCTGGCGGCGGGGTTTGCGCCTCGCGCTACAAACCCTGTGTACCGCCTTCTGCCGGACCGTCTTCTCCCGCGGCCTTGTCTGGCGCGGCATACGCTACCGTCTGGCGGCGAACGGACTGGTAATCAAGGTGGAGCATCCCGGGCCGAAAGGCTGAACACAGCGCACAGCGTTGCGGCGGAGGCTTGGGCTGGGACCAAACCCCGCCCGGGAGATCTCCCGGCCCACGCTACCGCAACGCCCTGACGTTGCGCAGGAAAATCAGCGCCAGCCCCACCGTGCAGGCGGCCATCCATATCTTGGTGCCGGAAATGGCCCAGGCCGCCCCCAACGCCCCCTGATCGGGTATAAGCAGCGCGCAGAGCGCGATATTGCACAAAAGACCGCTTGCGTAGGCCAGCAGTAAGGGCCTGTACTGTTGCATGCAGATCAGCATGGAGGCCGCGAGGTTATGCAGCGAAGAGGCCAGCAGGCAGGGCAACTGTGCGCGGAGCAAAGGCGCGGAAGCGGCGTAGGCCTGCCCGTACAGCAACGGCAGCAGACGTTCGCCGGTCGCGGCAAGAATAAAGGAAAGCGCCAGTCCGAACAGCAGCAAGCCCGCGCCGATGACGCCGCAGGTACGTGCGAAGGACCTTATGTCTTTCTGCCACCGGCCTGCCAGATGGGGAAAAATCACCTTGGCCAGAAAAGCGCCGGAAACCAACACGCTGAGTCCGTCCACGATTTCCCATGGCGCGTTGTACAGGCCAAGGGAATATTCGCCGCCGTGCCGGTCCAGAACGTACATGTTCAGCTTGTTGTATAAAAGGGCGCACACGGCGATGCCCGTGAAGGAAAGCCCATGGCGCCACTCGCCGATCCATCTCCCGCACCCGGTGGGGAACCCGCCCAGCCGCCAGCGCAAGGCTCTGCCGATCAGAACGCAGGCAACCGACGATTCCACAAGCTTGAAACAGGCGAGAAACGCCGGCGGGAATCCCGACAACAGGCAGGCGATGCCGAAAAGACTGCCCGCCAGACTTGCCGGAACGGTGATGCGCATTTCCGTATCCTGGCGCCCCCGTATCCGGCAAAGCACGAAGAACGATTGGACAGCCGTATTCAGACCCATACCGGCGGCGACAATCAGATTGACCGCGCTTTTTTGCGGGCCGTAGCCCAAAAGCAGGCAGAGCAGAGCAAGAAGGGCGAGCGAGAGAAGCAGCAGACCCGTCTGCAAAAACATGGCCTGCGCCAGAATGCGGCGTACGGGCGCGCGCCGTCGCGTCATCAGGGGGACAAGATAATCCTTGAGGCCGGCGTCTGTCGCCATGTTCACCAACGCGCCCAGAGCCATGGCCAAAGTGAAAAAGCCGTACAATTCAGGGCCGGAACGGGCCAGCAGGATCAAAAGAACGCCCGTCAGGAGGCTGCTGCCCCACTGCGCGCAAAACACATAGCCGAAACGGCCGGCCAGGACGCGGGCCGTACCGCCGCCCCGCAATCCGCTCTTTTCCCTTTGCGGCGTCGGCACGGAACAGCTCTTTTCGCCGCCGGACGCGCCCGTGATCGTGTGTAAAAAAAACAAGAACAGCTCTCCCGGCAACAACCTTACATGCCCGTTAAGAATTCCGGACGGCAGACCGCCTCAAAATTTCGGACGCGCACGAGTATACGTCTAAAGATTTTGGGAGGCAATTCCGGTTGTTGCAACATAGACGGCTGGTGAACAATCTGTTGGAACATGACACTTGCCGGACAATTACACGTTACCCAGGACTTGACGGACTACAGCGAGCGTTTTGAAACCATGCCGTTCGTCGGGTTCCAGGTGGCAGCCCTCACCCCATTCATTCCATGCATTGATGAATATATACTGCAAATTCTGCGGGAGAGTCTTCCGCGTGTGGTCCACGGCGTGCTCCAGCGCATATTTGAATGCCCCCAGGGTGCAGTTGTTGAAAATCGTGGCTACATTTTTATAACGGGGACTGTTGTCCCACCCGGGAAAAACGCACCGGAGTCTGGTATACGAAGGCGCGGGCTTGCTGATCATATTCGCGATAACTGTCTGATAATCAATAACTCTTGGAGAATATGCATTTTTTGCAAATTCCGTCGCGCAATACCAGTCGGGCGCGAATTCCACTGTGGCGTCAAAACCATAGACGGACGGAGCAGGTCTGTACCTCAGCGCTTCCACGCTTGCCAGAAACAATCCCGCAAAGCCCTCCTTATGGGCAAGGTGCCGCCATATGGCGATGTATTCTCCCATAAGGGGATTGCTTATGGGATCATAGATCAAAAAAAAAGGCTTTTGATCAATGGTTATATATCGCTCATGGGCAAGGTATGACTTGACATCGTAAAAAAACTTTACCGCATTTTCCCGACTGTATTCCTGCTTGATGAGTATTTCCTTATTTTGGCCGTACCATGCTCGTGTCCAGTCATGATTCGCCCAGCAAAGACAAAATGCGTTAGTAATGCCGGTATGGCGAGCGATAATGCGAAGAGGCTCTTCCAAAAGAGTTTTGCCTGCAAAGTTGTAATAGTAGTAGCAGAACGCCGATACGCCATAGCGCAATGCCATTTTGTGCTGTTTCTCTATCCAATTTTCATCCAGCAGATTGTAATATCCAATGCTTTTATGAGGAATATGCGGCTGATAATGACCTTCATAATAAGGAACGGCGGCTCTAACATTGTGCCATTCCGTGAAACCCTCTCCCCACCACTCATTATTCTCGCTAATGATATGATATTGGGGCAGGTATATGGCGATCGCTTTCATGTTTTTTCCTTCGCTGAGGCGATGGCGTGTTGGGTGTGCGACATATACGACCTGTTTATAAAAATCATTTTATTACAGCATCTTGTGCGTAAGACGCCTACTTTACACGCGCGGGCGCTTTGCTGAAGATGACGGCCGTTATCAGGTTGATCAGACCAATCCAGAGAAAGGCGCTGTGAAATATCCGGGTGAGGCGTTCCTCCGGAGGCAGCGGGGAGTAGGCCAGGGTGAAGGTGTCAAGCAGAGCCGCCGCTATGGCCACGCCGCCGCAGGATGACAACTGCATGGTAACGGAGAGAAGGGTATTGCCGCCGCTCGCATGCCGGTCCTCAAGTTCAATAAGGGTAATGGCATTCATGGCGGTAAACTGCATGGAGTTGACCGTTCCGAAAAGCCCGAGCAGCAGAAGAAGAGCCGCATACGGCGTTTCTTTGCCCACAAGGGAAAACGCGGCCATCAGCCCTCCCAGCAGGAGAGTGTTGATGGTGAGGAAGCAACGGAATCCCACTCTCCTGAGCAGGGCGGCAATCATCTGTTTGCCGGCAATGCCGGCCAGGGCTGTGGGGATCATGGTCATGCCGGCGGCAAAGGGCGAATAGCCCAGAACAAGCTGAAGAAACAGGGGTGTCAGAAAGGGCATGGCGCCGGAGCCGAGGCGGGAGACGGTATTGCCCAGTATGCCCACGGCAAAGCTGCGGGTATGAAAAAGAGACGGGCTGAACAAAGGCAGGGGCACGCGCGCGCCGCGTAGCCAATACATCGCCATAAGCGAAATCCCGGCAATGCCGGAAAGAGAGGATATGAGGAGGGGCAGGCGCAATTCTCCCAGGCCTTCCACAGCCAGGGTGAGAAGCACGAGAGAGGCGCTGAAAAAGGCAAAGCCCTTACTGTCGAAACTGCCGATAACGCGTTCTTTGAATTCCGGCATGCAGCGAAAAGCGAGTAGCGCGCCGACAAGGCCCACAGGGAGGTTAATCAGGAAAATCCAGTGCCAGGAGGCGTATTCGACGAGAAAACCGCCGACGGCGGGTCCCGCCAGCGGTCCGATCAGGCCGGGTATGGTAACAAAACTGAGCACCCGCACGAGTTCCTTGCGCGGGTAGGCTTTGAGTATGGCCAATCGCCCCACCGGCACCATGATTGCCCCTCCCATGCCCTGGATGACGCGCGAAATGACCAGAGTTTCCAAGGATGGCGACAGGGCGCAGAACAGGGAACCCGCGGTGAACAGGCATATGGCGGAACAAAAGGTGTTTCTGGCGCCGAAGCGGTCAGCCAGCCAGCCTGATGCCGGAATAATCAGGGCGGTGGTCAGCATGTAGGCGATAATCGCCGCGTGCATGCGCACGGCTGAGATTCCCAGTTCGCGCGCCATGCCGGGCAGGGCCGTGTTGAGAACAGTGCTGTCCAGCAGTTGCATGAAGAGTGCAACGGCCACAATCCACAGCAGTATGCGATCTCTTCGGGGGGCAGGCATATCGGCGATCACGCGCTTTTCATCGCCGGGGATTACGTCTGAGTTTT
This sequence comes from Desulfovibrio sp., assembly GCA_031279825.1. Lineage (GTDB taxonomy): Bacteria > Desulfobacterota > Desulfovibrionia > Desulfovibrionales > Desulfovibrionaceae > Frigididesulfovibrio. The sequence continues at coordinate 31,138 of JAITHT010000038.1, forward strand.
GAGCTTTTTGAACACGAGGCAGATCAGGCTTACGGCAAGGCACAGACAGAGCGCTTCCATGGTAATCAGCGTCAAGGGGCCGGAAAGGGGCGCCCCGCGTTGGATGTCCGCGACGCCCGCGCGCATGAGCAGAAGAAGGGCGGCAATAGTGGTCGCCAGCATGAAGGCGGCCGGCATGATGGTGAACCATGCCGGACGGCGGCGCGCAAGCAGCCATGAGGCGACCGCCAGCAGGGTCAGGGCGGCCAAAAGTTGGTTGATGGTGGCGAACATCGGCCAAAGCGCGGTAAAGGCGTTGTTCCAGGCCAGCCACAGCATCAGCAATACCGACAGGCAGGAATTGAACCAGGCGGTCCGCATGATCGCCGGGACGGCGTTTTTAAAAAGCGCGTTCCAGAGTTCTTCAAACAGATAGCGGTTGAGGCGCACGGCCGCGTCCAGGGTCGTCACCACAAAACCCTCCACCATCAGTATACCGAATATTGTTCCGTAATACGCGGGAATATTTAAAATTATATGCGACATTATCCCCATGCTCAGCGCAAAGGCCAGTATGGGATTGGATGCTCCGCTTTCCGCCTGGGGCCAGACAAGGCGCATATAGTCGTGCTGCGGCAGAGCGGCGCAGACAATCAAAACAGCGCATGTTGCCAGGATTCCCTCTAAGATCATAGCGTTATAGCCGATTTTTCTTGCCTGGCCCTCCCGCGCAAGCTGTTTTGAGGTAGTGCCGGTGCACAGCAGAGAATGAAAGCCCGATACCGCGCCGCAAGCCACTGTGATGAACAGAAAAGGCCAGAGACCGCCGAGTCCGGCGTTACCCGCTTCCATGGCCAGGGCAGGGGCCTGCACGGTGATCCCCTGGAGGCCGCCCGCGATGACGAGGATGAAGATGGCGGCAATGCCCGCGTACAGTATCTGCACGTTGATGAAATCGCGCGGCTGCAGTATCAGCCAGACCGGCAGCCCTGAGGCCAGGATGACATACAGGGACAGGATAATCATCCATAGTTGGGGCTCAACCACCACTGGCAGGAGCATGCCTGCCCGGATGGAGGCGAAGGCCAGGGCGGCGGCGACAAGATAGCCGATACTGACGCGCATGTTGCGCTTATAAATGGCGTAGCCCAGAAAGGGGGCGAAAAGGGTGATGATAATGACGGAGGTCGAGGCGATGCCGCCGATAAGGCCATGGGTGACGCCGTGTATTTCTCGCGTTTGCAACAAGGTCTGATCCGCCGGCAGACCCAGCAGATGCAAGGGCACGGTACTCGTCAGAGATTGCACGGTCATGGAGAGAAAAGCGGAGGTCACCAGGGTCAGCAGCAGGATGGCGAAACAGACGAACAGAAAAAATCCGGTATCACCCAGTGTGGAGCGGGTCACATCCGCGATGGATCTCCCTTTTTCCCGGATGCTGACAAACAGGGCGGCAAAGTCGTGCACCGCGCCGATGAGGACGGAACCGACCAGAATCCACAGCCATACCGGCAGGTACCCGTACAGGACGGCCATGGTCGGTCCCACTATAGGGCCTGCCCCGGCAATGGCGGAAAAATGGTGGCCGAACAGAATGCCGAACTTTGTGGGCACATAGTCCTTGCCGTCGTGAAGGGTTTCAGCCGGCGTAGGTCTGCCGGGCTCCACCCCCATCCATTTCGCGGCCAGCCGTCCGTAAAACCTGCTCCCGACGGCGAAAACAGCCAGTGACAATGCCAGCATGAACAAAATATTCATCAGAACTTCCTTTGTGGTCTGAAACCCCGGCCTTCATGCCGGATATAGCCCCGACCCCGCCATGAAGGGCGGGGTTTCTTTCCGGGGCGGAAAGCTCGGCCTTATTCTGACATCCTCCTCCGCCTGAAGTCTGGGAATTTCAGCAGAGAACGCTTACGCGGCTTGCCCGGCCGCCGAGGAGAGTTTGGAACAGGCAAGGCAGAAAGGCAAGAAAATTCTTGAGGCGCGTTTGATACTGCGATAACGTACGATATTTTTCGCACAATGAAAAAATGACGTAGCCCGCCAAGTTGGTTAGGTTTTGGTGAACCACCATCAAAACTTTAGCCACAAGGAAGGCTACGAAATGGAAGCTAT
>JAITHT010000019.1 GCA_031279825.1 Desulfovibrio sp.
GGTCCGGGGGGAATTATTCCACCCGGCGGGGTTCGGGGCGGAGCCCCGAATTAATCAGTGCTTCCTTAAAATTCTCTGCCGGGCGCGGCCCGACGGCCTTCGGTAAAGTGATGCCTGCGCTCCGTCATTTCCGTGATCATGTCCGCTTCCGCCTCAAGCCAGGCGGGCAGCCCCCTGCCGGAGAGCACCAGATGCGCCCCCCGCCCGCGGGCGCTTTCCACCAGGCTTTGCATTTCTTCCGGCGATACGAGGCCGTGGCCGAGGGCGTACAGGCTTTCGTCAAGAACCAGCATGTCCACGCCCTTTCCCGGGGAGGGCGCGCGCCCTTCGCCGGCGCGGCGGCCTTCGGCACAATCCTCCGGGGCGAGCATCTCCCGCGCCCAGCGCAAGAGCGCCGCCGCCGCCCGTCGCTGCTCCCGCCGCTCCCGCTCGCTGCGGAAAAAGCCGGGACCGTCCGCGAAAAAACGCCTGCCCAGAAGTTCGGCCAGTATCTTTTGCTCGCCCGCCTGATCCCGCCGCTTCATAAACTGCCCGAAAGCGACGGCAAGCCCCTGCCCGTGCGCCCTGAGCGCCTGCCCCACCGAGGCGGACGTCTTGCCCTTGCCGTTGCCCGTGTAAATAAGCAGCATATTGACCTCGCGGGATGACGGTCGGCCCCCGCGGGACGCGGGGGCGCTCCCCGCGCTCTAGGGCTGCGTCTCCCGCAACGGCGCCCGGCCTCCCTGATACAGAGGCGGCCGTCCGGGAGGGGAGGGGGGCTGTCCCCATGTCCGCGGCGGTTTTTGGCGCGGCCCCTGCTCCCGTATCTGATGCGGCGGCCCTTGTCCCCAGGTCCGCGGCGGACCCTGTTGCCCGTGCGGCCCTTGTCCCCATGTCCGCGGCGGACCCTGTTGCCCGTATTGCCACGGCTTGTGCCCGGGATTGCGCGCCGGATCGGCGGGATACCCGTGGCCGGGACGCTGCCCGCCCGGCCGGATGCCGCCGGGGCGGGCGGCGTACGGGGGAGCGGGCCACAGGGTATGCACCTGCACTTCGGGAGCAAGGTTCGGGGGCGCCTCTTCCCGCCGCGCGGCCTCTTTGCCGCCCGGGGCGGGCGGCGGGGGCGGGACGGCGCCGCTTCCTCCGTCGCTTCCTCCGCCGGACGGCGCCTCTTTGCCTATATACAGGTGATCCCGCGTCACCGACATGATCTCGTCGGCAAGGGCGGAGGCCGGAAAGGCCGGCGGCGCGCCCGCGCAGGCGACAAGCAGCGCGACGGCAAAGGCGCGCGCGCCGCTCCGTCGCGGGACGGCGCCGTCTTTTCGGGAAAGAGCGGCGGATCCGGGGTCCGACGGCCGGGAAGACGGGGATTGCTCCTTCCGCGTTTTTACGTACTTGCGAAAGCGCGCTAAAGAGAATATCATGGAGACCTTCCAAGGTAAGTAATAAGGCCTTGCGGGCGACAGAGTATCCTGAGAATATCCTATCGGCCGCCTTTCGGCAACTCCGTGCGCGCCTGGACGGGCAAGGGGCGTGCCGCGGTTTTTCCGGCATTTGCGGGTATGGGGCATTGCGTCGCGGAAAGCCTCCGCTTCGGATACGACGCTCCGGGAACGCGCTCACCGTAAAGCTTCGCGTCTTAATCGCACAATGCCGTACGACAAGGAGTTGTGTCATATGTCAGCGAAACATCCCTCCCATCGAGCCAGGGCCTATGCCGAGGCCGGGGTGGACATCAACGCCGGCAACAGCCTGGTTGATCGCATCAAAAGAATAGTGCTCCAGACCCACACGCACGGAGTGCTTTCGAATATAGGGGGGTTCGGCGGTCTGTACAAGCCTGAGGGCATCGACTCCCCCGTGCTGGTGGCTTCCACGGACGGCGTGGGCACCAAGCTCAAGCTTGCCTTCGCTTTCGGGGAACACTCCTCCGTGGGCGTAGATCTTGTGGCCATGAGCGTCAACGATATTATCGTCCAGGGCGCCAGACCCCTTTTCTTTCTTGATTATTTCGCCACCGGCAAGTTGGATGTGGATACGGCTGAAACCGTCATCCGCGGCATAGCCGAGGGATGCAGGCAGGCGGGCTGCGCCCTGCTCGGCGGCGAAACGGCGGAAATGCCGGACATGTACCAGCCCGGAGAATACGATCTGGCCGGCTTCTGCGTGGGAATGGTCAGCGACAGCGCCATTGTTGACGGATCGAGCGTCAAGGTGGGCGACGACGTTATAGGCATCGCCTCCTCAGGCCCTCATGCCAACGGTTACGCCCTCATCCGCAAGCTTCTCGGCGCAAGCGGGCTCAAGGGAGGGGACATTTTTCCCGGTACCGATCGTTCGGTCAAGGAGGTTCTGCTCGCGCCCACCATCATTTACGCCGACTGCGTGCGCAACCTGCTGCGCGATTTTTCCATAAACGGCATGGCCCACATCACCGGCGGCGGCTTTTACGACAATGTTCCGCGCGCCATACCGGGGCAGGTCAAGGCGGTTATCGAGTTCGGCTCCTGGGGGATTCCCCCTGTCTTTCACTGGCTGCGGGAGCAGGGGAAGCTTTCCTGGCCGGAAATGCTGCAGATATTCAACTGCGGCATCGGCTATGTCGTTATCGTCCCCAAAGACATCGCGGAAGAGGTGATGGGGAGAATCCGCGCCCTTCACATGGTGGCCTGGCGCATAGGCTCCATTGAGCGCTGTACGGAGAGACAGAAACAGGAGAGGGTGGAAATACGCTTTTGACGCGAAAAAGCGCCCTTCCCCGTCCCGCCTCCTTTCGGGCGAAAGGCGCGGCAAAGGGCGCGGGGGCGCTTACGGCGCGTTTTCTTCACGCCGGGAAGCTTCGTATATTCTGGGGTTGCTTCCCATCAGGCAGAGCACCTCGTAACTGATGGTGCCCAGGATGTCGGCCAGTTCTTCGGCCCGTACCGCGTTCCCGCAGGGGCCGCCCAGGGGCCAGACAAGTTCTCCCGCGCCGCTTTCCGGAATGTCGCTCAGATCGACGGCCGTCATTTGCATGGATACCCTGCCGAGAATCCGGGCCCGTTTTCCCCCGGCGCAGAAAAAACCGCGGTTCGACAGACCCCTTGCGAGGTGATCGGCGTAGCCCGCCGCCACAATGCCGACGCGGGTCTTTTTTTCGGCGACAAAGGCGTGTCCGTAGCCGAATCCCTCGCCGGGCGCGAGGGAGCGCACGGCCATGATCGGCGCGCTTACCGCCATGGCCGGCGTAAAGTCTTTGCCCAGCGGCGCAAGGGCGGTGCCGTGCAGGGGGTTGGCCCCGTACAGGGCGATGCCGGGCCGGCAGACGTGCCTCCCGATGATCTCCGAGACCGCGCGCGATTGCAGCGTGCCGGCGGAATTGCATAAGGAAACGGCCATATCCGGCCAGGCGCGGCGCAGGGGTTCCAGCATGCCGGCGAACGCCGCCGCCTGGGCGCGGATGCTCTCCTCGTCCGCGTCGGCCTTGGCCAGGTGGGACAAGGCGAGTACCGGAAGCGCCCCGGGCGCGGCCCCCAAGCGTTTCGCCGCCTCTTCCATCTCCTCGGGGTTGAATCCCAGACGGGCCATGCCGCTGTTGCATTTTATCGCCACGGGCAGGGGCTTGTCCACTACGCGCAACCAGGAGATCTGTTCAAAGGAGTGGATGGCCGGAATAATGCCGAAGTCGGCGCAAAGCCGCAGATCGTCCGGACCCAGCGGACCGAGAAGCGAAACGATCCGCGGCGGAGCGGAGCGGAGCTCCCTTTTCGCGTCGAGGCCCCGGCGCAATGCCGCTGCTTCCCTGACGTGCCCCGACGCGAAAACGGCCGCCCCTTCCCGCTCCATAAGGGCGTGGGCCACCTGCACGTGGCCGTGCCCGTAAGCGTCGGATTTCACCACCGGCATCAGCGCGGGCCAGGCGAATTCCATGCCGCCGCGTCCGGCGGCGGAGCCCGCGCCGTCGTTGCCGGCGGCAAGGATGCCGCACAGGAGGCGGTAATTGCCGCAAATATGCTCAAGATTGATGCGGGCCGCGGCGGCATACGGAGAACTGTTCACTGGCGCGCTTCCTGTTTTCCAGAAGAATAGCCTTCTCCCGAATAAAGTACAAGCCCGATTCTTTCCCTTTGGAAAAAGCTGTGCTATGCATCCCAGGATGACACGATGTCCTTACCGTCGCCCTTCTTTTCCTGACCGCCGTGATCGGTTGGCGGCAATGCGCGTGAACGCCCGTATCCTCTTCGTCGCCGTTCTGGCCTTTCTATGCGCGTGCGCCGGGGGGCCGTCCCATGCCGCCGCGTCGCCGAAATCCCGTATGGGGCAGGCGAAGGAAGGGAGCGCGGGAGCGCCCGCCGCGCCCCGGGGGGTAAGCCCTCTGCTTATGGAAAGCGAGGATCAGCGCCTGGTGCGCTGGGAACTTACCGCCGACAGGGTCTCCACCCTGAATGACGTCGAAGTGATGGAGGCCGAGGGGAACGTGCTTCTCAAGCGCGGCGGCGAATACCTCAAGGCGGATTTCGCCCGCTACTACATAAGCACCAGGTGGGTATACCTCAAAGGCAATGTCGTCGTCCGCACCGCAAAGGACGAACTGACGGCCGAAGAGGCGGAATTCGATTTGCGCAGCCGCGTCGGCTGGCTGAAAAAAGGCCGGATTTTTATGGCCGGCCCCCACGTCTACATCGCCGGCGATCGCATCGACAAACACTGGGGCGATATGTACACCTTTTCCCGGGCCAAGGTGACCACCTGCGACGGGGATGTTCCCGCCTGGTCCGTAACGGCCGGGGAAGCCGTGCTGGAAGTGGACGGTTACGCCCGTCTCGGCCGCTCGACCTTTCAGATTAACGACGTCCCGGTGGCCTACGTCCCGTATTTCCTGCTGCCGACAAAAACGACCCGGCAGACGGGTCTGCTCGTGCCGGAATACGGCAGAAGCCTCGGCCGGGGCATGTATTACAACCAGCCTTTCTTCTGGGCGCTTGGGGAGAGCAGCGACCTGACCCTGAACGAATACGTCATGGAAAAGCGCGGCTTCATGCACGGCGTCGAGTACCGCGCAAGACCGGCGGCCGATACCTTCGGCTGGCTCCGTTTCGACTGGCTGTACGACAAATCGCGCGACGCGGGCGACACGTCGGGCCTGCATTCAGGCGACGGCCTCCTGCGCACCAACTATGAGCGTTTCTGGCTGCGCGGCATGTTCGACAGCCGCCTGTCCGGCTCCGACTGGCGTTTCAAGGCGGATGTGGACTATGTTTCCGACCAGTATTTTCTTTTGGATTTCAAAGAGGGTTTTTCAGGATTCGGCCGCTCCAGAGGCGATCTGTTCGAATGGTTCAGCCGGGATCTCCAGGAAAAGGACCGGGATCGCGTCAGCGGCTTTTTGCTCAGCCGCGACTGGGATCGCTTCTGCCTGGCGCTGTCTTCCTACTATACCCAGAACCCCGCCCTGGGACACGGCAACAGGCCCTTCAGCGAGGATGACAATGTCCAGCGGATGCCTCAGGCGGACGCCTTTTTGCACAAAGGCCGGCTTTTGCCCGCGTTGCCCCTGGAGGTCGAGGCAGGCGCCCAGGCCGTCTACCTGCATCGGCGCAACGGCACTCGCGGCGCCCGTTATGAGGTGATTCCCCGTCTCACCCTGCCCGTGAGCACTCCCTACGGCTCCCTTATCGCCGGCGCTGGCGTCGTTCAGACGCTGTACGAAACCGAATACCCGTCCCGTCCCGACGCGTCCGGATCCTCCTCCGTGCGCCAGACCGGCGTTTCGCGCACCCTGCCGGAAGTCTCCCTTGCCGGGGCCACGGAATTCGCCCGGGTGTTTCCCCTGGAGGCGGCGCCCCTCAGCCTGAGCGACAAGGGGGTGGGAGAGTCGCGCTGGACGGCCTTTCGCCATTCCGTCCAGCCGCGTCTGGAATACCGTTACCGCCTCAACGAGGATCAGGAGGATAACCCGTACTACGACGATCAGGACCGCCTTGAGGCGAAATCGGAACTGGTCTATTCCCTTACCAACGTGCTGACCGGCAAAAAGGAAAGCGTCGTCCTCAACAAGGACGAAAACGGCGCCATGACGCCCGCGCTCAAGACTTCCTACGCGGATCTGCTGCGCCTGCGCGTCGAGCAGGCCTACGATATGCGTGAAGCCTCCCGCGTCAGGGATCGGGACAGCTATTCGCGCCATGCCTTCGGCGATATCTTTTCCGATTTGACGGTATACGCCACCGATGCCGTCTCCTTCAGCACCAGAAACAACTGGTCGCCCTATCTGCGCGAGCTTACCCGCCACCAGAGCGGCGCTTCGCTGCACCTTCCCGAGTACGGCAGCGTCTATGTCGGCTATGATTTGCGTAAAGCCCTGGATGAATACACGCGCAAACGCGAGGACGACATCAAATACCTGCGCTTCGACATACAGACCGCCGCGCTTGGTCCCTGGAGACTGGGGGCATCCCTCAAAAACGATTTCAAGAATCTGAAGAACAAGGAAACGGACCTGCGGCTCAGCTACAACCATCAGTGCTTCAGCATAACCGGCCGGATACTGAAGGAGCCGAGGGAGGAGACCTACCAGCTCTTTATAACGCTCAGCGGGCTCGGTGATTAGAGCGTTTCGCGGAGTCCGTGAACCTCTTTACGGCTTTGCCCGCAAGGTCCGCGTCCGGCGCCATGCCCGTTGTGGTCTGAGACCCCGGTCGAAAGGCCATATAGCCCCGGAAAAAAACCCGCCATGAAGGGCGGGGTTTTTTTCCGGGGCGGAAAGCCCGGGAGGGGTTGGGGCCCCTCCCGGGCGCGAGACGCGAAGCCCCGAAGGGCTTCCCCGCCTCATTCAGCATTTTTGTTTACAACCGCACCCCTGCAGCTTGTTACGTATAAACGCCGGAATAATGCCGCGCACGGACTCTATGGTCACCATGCGCCGCATGATGCCCAGTTGATCCTGCAGAGGCAGGTTCTTGGGACAAACGTTGTCGCAGGCCAACAGACCCATACAGCCGAATATCCCGGTATCGTCGCCGATAATGTCGTAAAAGTCCGCCGGCGATCGATTGTCGCGTGGGTCGATATGGAAGCGCGCCAGACGGTTGATGGCCGTCGCTCCGATAAAGTCCTCGCGCATGCGCGCCGTGCCGCAGGCCCCCACGCAACAGCCGCACTCTATGCAGCGGTCCAGTTCGAAGATGTGGTTGGCCAGCGCGTTGTCCATACGTTCCTCAGGAACGGACGGCTCAAAGGCCTTGGCGGTATGAATCCAGGATTCGATTTTTGTGCCCATATTGCGAAACCAGACTCCCGTGTCCACGCAAAGATCGCCCAGCAATTTGAAGACGGGCAGGGGATGCAGCGCGATGTGGTTGGGCAGGTCGCAGGTCTGCGTATGGCAGGCCAGGCCGGGCCGACCATTAATGACCATGCCGCAGGAACCGCAGATGCCCGCCCGGCAGCAGAAGTCGAATTGCAGGCTGGCGTCCTGCCGTTCGCGGATCATATTCAGCGCGATGAAGAGCGTCATGCTGGGGTGCTCTTCCAACCGATAGGTCCGCATGCACGGCTGGATGTCGGGGGTCAGCGGATTGTAGCGGAAGATTTCAAATTTCAGATTACGTCCCATAGTTTCCTCCCTTAAACCTGTTGCGCAAAGGACACGATGTCGCCGTCCTCAAGCTTGCCGGGGATGATCTTGCCGCTGCCGTAGCCCCGGTCGCCGGGAGGCAGGATGAAGAACGGCGTGACTTTTTCGTAGTTGAGAGTAGGCAGGGTGGCCCCTTCCTTCCAGGTCGCCAGAGTACGCACCAGCCAATCCTTGTCGTTACGCTCGGGATAGTCTTCGCGGGCGTGGGCGCCGCGGCTTTCCACCCGCTGCAGGGCGCCGTAGGCCACGCAGAGGGCCAGTTTGACCATGCCGGGCACGCGCAGGGCCATGGACAGCTCGCCGCCTCCGTGGCTCGCGCGCATCGTCTTGCAGCGCGCCAGAATATCCTGAAGCTTGTCCACGCCGGTCTGTAAATCCTTGCCGTTGCGGAAAATGCCCACATGCTCCATCATCACGTCCTGCATGGCGTTACGCAGCGTGTAGCAGTCTTCGCCGCGGCCGCGCCGCAACGCCCCGATGCGGCCTTGCACCTGCGCGGCCGCGTCATCGAGCGCCTGCGAGGAGAAGTCGGATACGCCGCCTTTGAGGAATTCCACCACCTTTTCGCCCACGATACGGCCGGCGACGATGGTCTCCGCCAGGGAGTTGCCGCCCAGACGGTTGAAGCCGTGCATATCCCAACAGGCGGCCTCGCCGGCGGAGAACAGGCCGCGCAGGCCGTAGGCCGCGCCGTCCTTGTCGGTACGCACGCCGCCCATGCTGTAGTGCTGGGTGGGGCGCACGGGAATAAGCTGATGTATGGGATTCACTCCGAGAAAGTGCATGCAGATGTCATACACTTCACGCAGGTTGGTGGTGATATGCTTTTCGCCCAGATGGCGGATGTCCAGCCAGAGGTGTTCGCCGTAGGGGCTCTTGACGCCCAGGCCCTTGCGCATGTGTTCGGTCATGCGGCGGGAGACCACGTCGCGCGAGGCCAACTCGCCCTTTTCCGGCTCATAGTCGGGCATGAAGCGGTATTGATTGACGTCCAGCAGGGTGCCGCCGTCGCCGCGGCAGCCTTCGGTCACCAGGATGTCGGTGGGTACGGTGCCTGTGGGATGGAACTGCACGGCCTCCATATTCCCCAGCGGCACCACGCCCGTTTCCAGGGCCGTGATCTGGCCGCCGCCGTCGCAGATGACGGCGTTGGTGGTGGCCCGGTAAATGCGCCCGAAGCCGCCGGTGGCGATGAGGGTGGCCTTGGCGAAATAGCCCACCAATTCGCCGTTGCGCAGATCGCGGGCCACGCAGCCCATGCAGCGTTCACCGTTGTGTATGAGGATCTCGGCCTGCATGCGGTCATGGACTTCCACGCCCAGTTGCAGCATGCGGTTGTCCAGGGTGAAGAGCACCGCGTGGCCGGTTCCGTCCGATGTGTAGCAGGTGCGCCATTTGGCCGTGCCGCCGAAGGCGCGGGAATGGATCAGCCCCTCGTTTTCCTTCTTTTCCATGGCCTGAAAGGGTTTTCCGCCTTTGAAATACGTGTGTTCGCCGGGCACGACGCGGTTCCACGGCACGCCCATCCAGGCCATTTCGCGCATCGCGATGGGCGCCGTATTGGCGAAAAGCCGCGCCACTTCCTGGTCGCAGCCCCAGTCGGATCCCTTGACCGTGTCGTTAAAATGGATTTCGGGGCAGTCTCCCTCACCCATGATGGAATTGCCCAGCGCCGCCTGCATGCCGCCCTGCGCGGCTGAGGAATGCGAACGTCTGGGCGGCACAATACTCAGGCAGATGACGCTGAAGCCGGCTTGCGCGGCTTCCACGGCCACGCGTTCTCCGGCCAGACCGGCGCCCATGCAGAGAACATCACTATGATAAACACGCATATACACCCCCTATTCCAGGAACCAGACGCGGCTCAGGGCCAGCGTGCCGAGTGTCAGGTAACAGCCCATGACGATCCAGATTGTCGCGCGCACCCTGTTGCGCGCCGCCTTGGAGCAGATGCCGAATTTTACGGCCAGCCGGTAGATGCCGATGCCCGTATGCAGGATGACGCAGGGCAGGAAGACGGCGTGGAAGGCCATCCAGCCGGAGTGCAGGCGCTTGGCGCTGCCGGCCACGGTGATAGGCAGATCGGTCATGACCGTATAGACGTGAAAGAATGCGCCGGCCAGGATGACCACGGCGGTAAAGACCTGCACGAGCCATAACCAGGTATCGGCTTCGCGCAGACACCTGCTGTGCCGCACGAACACGCCCAGTTCTCCCGCGCGAAAGGGCATTTTGCGGGCCGCGATCCAAAAGTGGAAGAGGATCAGCAGCACAAGACACGGGGCCGCGATCTGAGCCACGCAGGTGGCTTCCAGAAGCCAGGCGATGCCGTCGGTCAGCTTGGGACTGATGACCACGCTGCCCTCCAGAATCAGATGTACACATATAAACAGCGCCAGTATCGCGCCTGACGCAACCTGCCAGAAATCCAGACGGGATCTGGCGCCGGCGGGGAAACTACTCGCTATCATAGCAACTCCTTATGTTTGTTCCGAAGATACGACCATAAAGCCGTTCGCGGACTACAGTCTCCGGTAGGGAGCCTGCCCCGCCTCGTAGTAGTCGTTCCCCAGACAGTCAATGACCACAATGGCCGGAAAATCCTCCACCTCCATGGCCGCCAGGGCTTCCGGACCCAGTTCCCCATAGGCCAACACCGTGTATTTTTTGATGCTGCGGGCTATCAGGGCGCCGGCGCCGCCCACCGCCGCCAGATAGGGCACGCCGTGTTTTTTCATGGCCTCGACCACTTCCGGCTTGCGATAGCCCTTGCCGATCATTCCCTTAAGACCCTCATGCAGCAATCTGGGGGTATAGGCGTCCATACGCCCGGCCGTGGTGGGCCCGGCCGCGCCGATAACTTGTCCCGGTTTGGCCGGGGTGGGCCCCACATAATAGACCACCGCGCCGCGGATGTCCGCGGGGAGCGGCTCGCCTCTGTCCAGGGTTTCCACCAGTTTTTTGTGAGCGGCATCGCGGGCGGCCAGAATCGTGCCCGAAATCAGCACGCTGTCGCCCGCTTTAAGAGAACGCGCCACGGCATCGTCAAAAGGCGCGCGAATACGTGTAAGCTGTATGTCTGACATGGACTTTCCTCCTATAAAACGCTTTCAGCGTGGCGGGCGGCGTGGCAGTTGATATTCACGGCGACCGGCAAAGAGGCTATATGGGTGGGCGCCCACTCCACATGCACGCCAAGAGCCGTGGTCAGACCGCCCAAGCCCTGCGGCCCCACGCCCGTCTTGTTGACCATTTCCAGCAGTTCACGCTCCAGCGCGGCATAACGCGGGTCGGCGTTGACGCTTCCCGCGTCCCGGGCGGCGGCCCGTTTGGCGCACAGGGCCGCCACTTCCATGTTGCCGCCCACGCCGACGCCCACCACGATGGGCGGACAGGCGTTGGGGCCGGCGGCCAATACGGCGTCCAGCACCACTTTACGCACGCCGTCGATGCCGTCGGCGGGCACCAGCATTTTCAGCACGCTCTTGTTTTCCGAGCCGGCGCCCTTGGGGGCCAGACGCAAACGCAGGCTGTCGCCGGGCACGATGCGGGTATGGATGATGGCCGGGGAGTTGTCTCCGGTATTCTTGCGCTCGAACAGGGGCTCGGCCACGCAGGATTTGCGCAGCCAACCCTCCACGTAGCCTTTGCGCACCCCCTGATGAATGGCCCGCTCAAAATCGCCGCCCACGATGCGCGCGTCCTGCCCCAGGTCGGCGAAAACCACGGCCAGACCGGTGTCCTGGCAGATGGGAATGTCCTCCGCGGCGGCGATGGCGGCATTTTCGAGCAGTTGTTCCAGAATATTCCGGCCCATCGGCGACGGTTCGCTGACGCGGGCCGCCTCCAAGGCATCCCGCACGTCGGCGGGCAATTTGCAGCAAGCCTTGACGGACATGGCCGCCACGGCTCGCGTGATGTCATTGACGTGAATTTCTTTCATAGCCTTTCTCCTTAGAGCGGATTACCTTTATAACGCCGCGTCCGTCGTCGGGATCGCGTTGGCTTGGCGATGTTACACTCGTCGTTTACGGCGAAAAATCCTTTCGCCCACTCCGAAAACACGCGTGACGCGAACCCGCGTTACGGTCGCAGCAGGCCCGTTCCCGCGATGATCCACAGCATGATCATGGTCAGCAAAGTGCCCACGATGCCGATGACCACGCCCACTTTAGCCATGTCGGGCGTTTCCACCATGCCTGTGGAACTGGCTAAAGCGTTGGGCGGCGTACTGATGGGCAAGGTCATGCCCAGCGAAGAGGCGAAAGTGACGCCTAAAATGAGGCCCAGTTGGCCGCCCATGGACTCAAGGCCGCTCAGACCGCCCGCCAGAATGGCCATGATGGGCAGCAGCAGGTTGGCCGTGGCCGTATGCGACATGAAGTTCGCCATGAGCAGGGTGACAAGCGAGGCCACCACCAGCACCATAATGGGCGAGAAGGAGGCGAAGGGGATACTGTCCACCATGCGCGCCGCCAGCCCCGTCTTTTCAAGGGCCAGACCAAGGGCCAGACCGCCGGCCACCAGCCAGAGCACGTCCCAGGAGATATCCTTCATGTCTTTTCTGGTGATTATGCCGGTGCAGACGAAAACCGCCACGGGAATCATGGCGACGACCTCCGAAGTCATGCCGTGAAGCCTGCCGAACATCCACAGAAGAACAGTGACGCCGAAGGTGGCGTAAACCAGATTGGCCCGCCAGCCGCGCATGAATTCGTCTTTGATGGAGAGGGTGACGCTCTTTTCCCTTGAGGGAAAAAGCCACGCCATCAGGACCCAGGCGATGAAGAGCAGCACTATGACGTAGGGCACGCCGAACAGCATCCATTCCCCGAAGCTGATAGGCTGGATGTCAAGGATATATTTGAGGGCGATGGCGTTGGGCGGCGTGCCGATGGGGGTGGCGATGCCCCCGATGTTGGCGCCCACCGGAATGGCCAGCACAAAGGCCGTGCGGCCCCGGTCGCCTTCAGGCAGGGCGGAGAGCACCGGCGCGAGAATGGCCAGCATCATGGCCGCCGTCGCCGTATTGCTCATGAACATGGAAAAAACGGCCGTAATCAGCAGTAAGCCCAGCATCACGAAATTGGGCCTGGAGCCGAAAGGTTTGAGGAGCACGCGCGCCAGGTTGACGTCCAGGCGGTACTTGGTGGCGGCCATGGCCAGAAAAAAGCCGCCCATGAACAGCATGATGATGGGCGAAGCGAAGGTCGCCATGATGCTCTGATAGGTCAACGCATTGCCGAAAACGGGATCGCCGGCGGCGCCGCGCAGGAAAATAAGGCCCCTGTTGGAAATAAACAGCAGTTCCAGGACGATGACCAGAATCGACGTGGCAAAAATGGGGATGGGCTCAAGTATCCAGCAGAAAGCCGCCAGAAAGAAAATGGCGATAAGTCTTTGCTCGACCACCGTCAGTCCCGGCATGTGGAACCATGCCGCGGGGACGTTGAGCAGCAGAAAAAACGCCAGTAAGGGTATGATGAACGACAAAACTTTTTTCATAAAAAACCGCCTTATATCGTTTCCGCCCGGCCGCCGGATCGCGGCGGCTCTGATGAACGGCGTGTTCACGGCCGTTCCGAGCGTATTGCATTACTCCCGGGTGGGAACTCCCTCGGGCAACAAACAAAACGCACCCGGCACGGAAAAGACTTCCGTGCGGCGCGAAACAACGCGTAGTCAGCTCACGTGCGCTGACTACCAAGCTTTCTCATTCCTGAGGATAGTATAGCAGACAAATAGTCCGCAAGACAAGCCATAATAATAATAATAATAATAAAAATAATAATAATATAGCATCTCTGGAGAAGCGCATTCTCTGAATCGTCGTCGGAGATTAGCGGCCTGAGTCATACATTCACAGCATAGGCGCAACGTTCCGCCGAAAAAATGCACGGCCGCGAAGACAAGGAGCCCCCGCGGACGATGGTGTCCGCGGGGGCTCCCGTTGCCGGGGTAATCAGCCGCGTCGCGGCAGGCAGGCGCTTACGCCGCCGGCCTGCCGCGGGTGTTCACGGCGAAAACGTTCTTAATACATCCCGCCCATGCCGCCCAGGCCGCCCATGCCGCCGCCGCCGCCCATGGGGGGCATGTCTTTTTTGGCCTCGGGCTTTTCAGCCACGGCGCATTCGGTGGTAAGGAGCAGGGAGGCGACGGAGGCGGCGTTTTGCAAGGCGATGCGGGCCACCTTTTTCGGATCGATGACGCCGGCGCTGATCAGATCGCAATATTCGCCGGTGGCGGCGTCAAAGCCGTAACCGTCTTTGCCCCCGCGCACTTTTTCAACCACGATGGAACCCTCGAAGCCCGCGTTGCTGGCGATCTGGCGCAGGGGGTCTTCAATGGCGCGGCGGACCAACTGGATGCCGGCGGCTTCGTCGTCGTCGGCGGGCTTTACGCCGTCAAGGCCCTTGGCGACGCGCAGATACGCCGTGCCGCCGCCGGGGACGATGCCTTCTTCAACGGCCGCGCGGGTGGCGTTCAGGGCGTCTTCCACGCGGTCCTTCTTTTCTTTCATTTCCGTTTCCGTGGCCGCGCCCACATGGATGACGGCGACGCCGCCCACGATTTTGGCCAGACGCTCCTGGAGCTTTTCACGGTCGTAATCGGAGGTGGTTTCTTCAATCTGGGCGCGAATCTGTTTGACGCGGGCTTTGATGTCGTCGCTTTTGCCGGCGCCGTCCACAATGATCGTGTTGTCCTTGTCGATGACGACGCGCTTGGCGGTGCCGAGATCAGCCACGGAAAGGTTTTCGAGCTTGGTGCCCATTTCTTCGGAGACCACGGTGCCGCCGGTCAGGACGGCGATATCCTGCAACATGGCCTTGCGGCGGTCGCCGAAGCCGGGGGCCTTGACGGCCACGACCTGGAGGGAGCCGCGCAGCTTGTTGAGCACCAGGGTGGCCAGCGCTTCGCCGTCCACGTCTTCGGCGACGAGCACCAGGGGACGGTTCATTTTGACGACCTGCTCAAGAATGGGAAGCATTTCCTTCATGCTGGAAATCTTCTTCTCGTTGATGAGGACCAGGGGGTCGTCCATTTCGCAGACCATCTTGTCGGCGTTGGTGACGAAATAGGGGGAAAGATAGCCGCGGTCGAACTGCATGCCTTCGACCACTTCCAGTGTGGTTTCCAGACCCTTGGCTTCCTCGACGGTGATCACGCCCTCTTTGCCGACCTTGCCCATGGCCTCGGCGATGATGTTGCCGATGGTGCTGTCGGAGTTGGCGGAAATGGTGCCCACCTGGGCGATTTCCTTTTGATCGCGCGTGGGCTTGGCCAGGGTGTCAAGCTCGATCACGAGCCTGGCCACGGCCTTGTCGATGCCGCGCGTGATGGACATGGGATTTCGGCCGGCGGCCACCAGCTTCACGCCTTCCTTGTAAATGGCCTGGGCAAGGATGGTGGCGGTGGTGGTGCCGTCGCCGGCCACGTCGCTGGTTTTGGAAGCGACTTCCTTGACCATTTGCGCGCCCATGTTTTCGAACTTGTCTTCAAGCTCGATTTCTTTGGCGACGGTAACGCCGTCTTTGGTAATGACGGGAGAGCCGTAGGATTTTTCGATGACCACATTGCGGCCTTTGGGGCCGAGGGTCACTTTTACGGCGTTGGCAAGGGTGTCTATCCCGCGGGAAAGGCGTTCGCGGGCTTTGGCGTCAAAAATGATTTCTTTGGCGGGCATGTAAAGATTCCTCCTGAAAATGAAATATATGCCGTCAGCAAGACGAACTGTTTTTAGGCGATAATGGCGAGAATGTCGTCCTCGCGCAGGACCAGATGCTCAACGCCGTCGAGTTTGATTTCCGTACCGGCGTATTTATTGAACAACACGTTGTCGCCGGCTTTGACCGTCATGGCGATCTGCTTGCCGTCATCCGCGGTTTTTCCGGGTCCGACGGCGATCACCTCGCCTTTGGATGGCTTTTCCTTGGCGGTATCGGGGATGAACAAACCTCCGGCGGTCTTTTCTTCGCCTTCAAGACGCTTGACCAGAACTCGGTCATTCAGGGGCTTCAGCTTCATAATGCACAAACCTCCATGCTGATTCACTCTTCTTTTAGGTTTATGGTATGCGGGGGGGGGGCGCTTTGCGCGGGCGGTTCCGCGCGCCTTCTCCGCAACGGCTGCGAATCCGCCTTCGCGGGCCGGCCCGGTGGACCTTCGCAGCGCTCCTTTTGTTTGAACGCTCCTAAGATAAGACCGCATTCAGGCTTGAAAAGAGGTAACATGAAAAAAAATGAAAAAAATATATATTTTTTATAAAATCAATATGTTATACAGTAAAAATCCGGAAAGGCGGCGGGCGTTGGGGCCTTTTCACTTGGGCGTCAGGCTGCCCGTAGGGGAGCAGGGAGCAGGGCTTTCCGGCGGGCGGGCTCAGCGGCTTTCCATATTTGGATGGCGTTTTCCTTGTGCCCATCGCCGGCCCGCGCCGGAGGCCGGCCTCCGGCGCGGGGCGCGATGCCGCGTTTTAGCGGCCATGGCCGGTTAAAAGATGAACCGAAGGCCGGCAAACACTTGATGCTGGTACAGGTTTTTTGTTTTCAGGCTCCCGGAGATGGCGGCAATTCCCGGATATATTTCGTAGTCTGTGGGGGTTTTTGCCTGCCCGAGCCCGGCGAAGCGGTAGCCGAGATCCAGCGTCACGTGATCGCTCAGGTCAAAGCCGAGCCCGCCGCCGATATTCCAGGCGGCATTGGTCGTGGATTTCGAGCCCGTATTGAGCAGGTCGTATTCCCGCCCGCCGATTGATCCGGCGAGCTTTCCCCTGCTGTTGACGAAGGCCACGCCGATCCCGGCCCCGATATAGGGCGTTACCGGCGTTCCGGTCTCTATGTCCAGATAGGCGTTAAAGAACAGCGTCTGAATCCGGTGTATTTGTTTAATCGTCGCCACGACGCCGGAAAAACCGGCATCGTGGGATTTTTTCGCGGTGGCGTCAGAGAACCCGGCGTATTCGATTTCCGTCCTGACGGGCACGTCGTACTTGGGCTTGAAGTCGTAGCCCAGGGCAAAGGCCACGCCCACCGAGTCGCCGCTGCCGCTGCCAAGGCTCCCCTCGTCCGATGCCGAAAGACCCGAGCCGAGATCCTGTATGTCCATTTTGCCCCGCATTCCGTCCATTTGCGTCGAAGAGTACGCCAGTTTCGGCTCGATATAGACGCCGGCCAGCGCCGGTTTATTGACGGGCTGATGAGACACGTTGCCGGTGACGACTTTCCCGCTCGCATGCGGCAAGCCGACTTCGCCGGGGTCGGAAACGGCGTAACCGGTGACGGCGCGGCCGGAGGCGGAGGCATCGGCGGCCATGCCGCCGCCCGCAAAGGCAACGAGGCAGAAAAAGAACGACAGACGACAGACCTCTGTTTTCAGGTGCTTCATGATAGCCGCCTTTGTTGCGTTACACGCGGATAGAGGGTGTTTTTGGAACGGCTTTACCGCGCATACCGCTATGCACGTTTGATGCCAACGCTGTCTTATGCGCTGCTCAATATCGTTTTATCGATTCTGAAGGGCTTCGCTACCTCATTTGGATTTGGATGCCTTGCGATCAGATGGTTGAACAGGCTATTTTATTGAGCAATAAAAACATGATGTTATGTAATGTGTGCCGGGGTGGTACAGCGGTACACCTTCAGTCAGGGCATTGGGGAGGCAGGGGGAAGGGGCAGCCGATCCTGTGCTTGAACGCGGCGGGCCGATGGGCTAAAAGGTCTGTGGGGCAGTTCTCCGAGTCCAAGACAAGGAGGTATTGCTTATGGTGCGGTTCCTACGGGACCTTATCGCCAGTACGCTGGGTAACGTCTTGGCATCTCTCATTAATCGCTTGATCAACAAGTAGAAAATGAGTTTGCCCCTGAAGGATCTGACCATCCAACAGGGGCATAAACTTGTGATTCCATCACAGGGGAACTGTCCCAGGGCCGGGGAGTGTTAGCGCACAAACCGGCCCGCTTGTTTTGAAGATAACTCCTTTTCGCGCTCTCGGCAAGAGCCGATCCTCCACCTCATTTGGATTGCGGGAGAACGGTTTACGGACGTGAGCAACTGTCTCACGACCGTCTCTCCTACTGTCTCGGAACTGTCTCAGCCTATGGGGAAAGGGCGCAGGATGTCCGGTGTGAGCATTGACAAAAAGTCATAGTGTAAATATTTTGTATGTACACAAGGAGATCACATGCAATTTGCTTGGGATGAGAAAAAGGCCATCAGCAATCAGAAAAAGCACGGGGTTTCCTTCACGGAGGCGCAAACGGTTTTTGATGATTACGAGGCGTTGCTGATACACGACCCGGACAGCCCCCATGATGAAGACCGCTTCTTGTTACTGGGCCTGAGCGCGGCGGTGAATATGCTGGTGGTTTGCCACTGTTACCGGGAGAGTGACGGGCTGATACGGATTATCTCGGCCCGGAAGGCCACTAGAACGGAAGCAGCAACATACGGAAGGAGAAAGTAGCCATGCGTGACGCATATGATTTTTCCAATGGCGTGAAGAACCCCTATGCCAAGCAGCCCAAGGCCACGGTCACGATCCGGCTGGACAAGGCCACGGTGGACTATTTCAAGGGGCTGTCCGAACAGGTGAACATGCCCTATCAAACCCTGATCAATTTGTACTTGGCCGATTGCGCCGCCAAAAAGATAAAGCCCTCTGTCGCATGGGGGTAGGGCGGGTCGAATCTTTGGAGCTTCATCCAAATGAGGTAGCGAAGCCCTTCAGGGCTTCGCGTCTTGCGCTTGGGAGGGGTTTGGACCCCTCCCAAGCTTCCGCCCCGGAAAGAAACCCCGCCCTTCAGGGCGGGGTCGGGGCTATAT
>JAITHT010000032.1 GCA_031279825.1 Desulfovibrio sp.
TTTTACGTGTAAAACTGAATGAGCATCGCCAGAGCACCCGGACAGGCCCACACAGACCCAGCAGAGAGCGCACGAAGTTCCCGATGTGAATAGTTAAGCGGAGTAAGGAATTTTGCGGACAGAGATTGTCCTAGAGGGCTTCCCTTGGTCAGTTCATATTTTGACCGAAAAGGAAAGGGAGGGAACACATTTCAGCTTTCGGACTGGTCAAAACCTTTCAGTGTACCAAGGCCAAGTCCGAAAAGTGAACATGTAAAAAAGTATGGCAGAATAAGGATTTTTGCGGATTGCAGAAACGAGAAAAGGGAGTTTACTTTCGCAAACGCCCTTTGGGGTATCTCATAACATATTGAAATTATTTGAAAATGGTCGTGATGAAAGGATTTGAACCTTCGACCCCCTGAACCCCATTCAGGTGCGCTCCCAGACTGCGCTACATCCCGATTTCCAACAATTTCAACTAGTTCTTTCTTTCTGGATGTGCGTTGGAGTCAATTTTTTTTGCTCCTGCCTTGGTGCTTCCTGAGTGGGTAGAACTAGTACCCCATTCAGGTGCGCTTCCAAGCTGCGCTACATCCCGACAAGGGGGAATATCTACTCAGATAATAGTCCGAAGTCAACCCTCATGTGGATTTTTCCCGAAAAATAACCGCTTACCGAAATTTTCACCTTATAGCCCGCACGCTTTATTTGAGAAAAGATCAACCGCAAAAAAGGAAGGGGAATACGCCGGGGGAAAATACTCTAGATATAGTATAAAATTTTACTAGACTTTCTGTAACGGATACTATATCCTTTGCAGCACAAGCATGGTATATTCAGGAGGATAGTTATGAGACTGCGCGTTATGTTCTCCGTCGCTCTGATGCTGGTCGCGTCGGCGTCTCTTGCCTTTGCTGAACCCGCCACTTCCGTAAACGCGGATATAGCCGGGGGTGACAGCGATTCCATGGCCTATTCCTTGAATATAGCCCAAAAATATGCTCCATGGTTTTCCAACGGCGCTTTCGAATGCGGCCCTGTTGCGGAAATCGGCGGTCATGCCTGGATAGACAATACATCGCATGAGGATACCGTATGGGGAGCCCATATTTCTCCCGGCATCTACTTCACGCTCTTTACCGACGCGTCCATCCGTCCCTTTATGTCCGTCAAAGTGGGAGGAGCGCTGAACAGCCGGGATCACATGGATGATCGCAACTTCGGCAGCCATTTGCTGTTCAGAACCCGGGGGAGCGTCGGGGCGTCCTTCGGCGAAAATTACCGACATACGCTCCAGGGCAGCTATACTCATTATTCCACCTGGGGAATTACCAGAACCAATGACGGATACGGCACTTACGGCGTCTCATACGGCTATTCTTTCTAGAGCGGACTAACTTTGAAACGTTGCACTCGTCGCCCTCGGCGAAAACAAGTTTCGCCTGTTCCTCGTGCACGAGAGCCGGCGCTTACGCTGTCGGTTGCCAGAGCATTTTCAAAGTGAAAATACTCCGGGGCCGGCGCCATATCTTTAAAAATTATGCATTTCGCCTGTGCCTGCGGGCGCGCGGAACTGTCGCCGCGAGAGCGATTTATTTCACCCCCCACCCGACGGTCTCTTCACAGATGGGCGGCATCCTCCCCCAGATTCCAGCCGGGCATGTCAAGGGCTGAAAATCCGGGAAAGGTTACCTTAGCGTGATGCAGATAAAAAAAAGACGCGCTCTTTTCCCGTAGCGCCGCCCGGGGAGAATACAGCCGATCGCCCACCAGAGGAAAACCCGCGGCGGCCAAATGTGCGCGAATCTGATGGCGCGCGCCGCGCGCAATCTGCACATGGGCCAGGGTGGCCGCGATTCCGGATGCTCCCTCTCGGCATCCCGCCGCGGAAGAAGCGTCCACCGGTCCATCCTCCCCAACTCCCCCCCTGCCTTCCACCGCCGCCAGAGGGCTTACCCTGGTATGCCGGGCGCCGTCGGATTCCTCTTCGTCCAGCACCCGCGTCACCCGGGCATCCGTCGCCAGACGTTTCGTGATCACGATGGGATACGGCAAACTTCCCCGCAGTACGGCGAAATAGTGCTTACACGCCAGTCCTTGCCGCTCCGCCACGCGAAAACGTCCGGCCGCCTCGCCGTTCATAGCGCCCAGTACAATGCCGGAAGTATCCCTGTCCAGACGGGTAAGCAGGACGGGCAAAGAAGACGCGCCGCCGCAAAACGCCTCCGTCAATCGACAATCTTTCCAGAGGCGCTCCCAATAAACGGGCAGAAGCGCTTCCAGACTCGCCGCCCGGCCGCCCGCGATATGAGCGCTATGCAGGCCGCGAGGCTTGTGCAGAGCGACAAAGTCTTTACTTGCGGCCACAAGGCGCACAGCGGCGACAAAAGACGCTTCCGGCACAGCCTCCTGCCGTAAATCGAACTGCCGGTCGTTCCGGAGACACGGCCACGGGAGGGAAAGAAAGGCGTCGGGAAAAGAGGCGCCCGCGCATGCCTTTGCTATGACCTTCGTCAGATCTTCCACTCCGGCGCGGCCGTCAACGGGGACAATCCGGACGCAATCCCCTGCAAGCACGGCAAAACCCGGCGCCCGATCACGGCCGTTCACCATAACCCGGCACCATGTCCATAAACGCCTGCGCCCCCGCAAGCCCATGCCCGGCAGAAAAAAAGCCAGTGCGGCGTCCAGGCGCATCCCCCGACCTTCAGGGGGAACCAGGAACGACGGAGCAAGGCCGCGGCTATGCATGGCAACGGCTAATGCCGGACGCCGCCGACGGCGACATCGTACTGGCCGCGAACCTGCGTCCGCGCGCAGGCGCTGAGTCCGACGCACAGCAGCAGAACGCAGAAGACGCGCAACCATACGCCTGAGGAAAAGTATCGTGTATTTTTTGCATGCATCATCAGAACTTCCTTTGTGGTCTGAAACCCCTGCCGCAAGGCCATATAGCCCCGACCCCGCCATGAAGGCCTTCGCTACCTCATTTGGATGCAGCGCTCCTTACGCGAATACAGTATCAGCGACGCGACGTGAGTATCCTGCACAGGCAAAGCCGTCCCTGACACATACCCCGAATCCTTCCGTCACTCAAGCCATCTTCAAGTTCTACGTACAGACCTCGTCCGCCGTACGGCAAAAAACGCCTTCCGCGCCTTGCGCCCCGCGAAATGCTCCGGCGGCGCCGAATAAAGCGCGGCGGCGCTCGCGAAATTGGCGCAGACGGGCTTTGCTCGCCGTGAAACGGCAATTCCATGGCGAAAACGCTCTCAACGACGCTAAATATTTCCGCCGCCGTGCCGATATAACAGGCAGGCGGAAGACTGCCGCGTCGGTACGGGTTACGCGCTCAGTCATGTTGGCATCAAGCTTGCTTGCAGGCCACAAAGACTCCTGAACAGAACACCATACCGGGCAATTTTTTCCCACCGGAGAATCTCCATGGTACAATACGCATCCGGCAGCATAAAATTCAGCGGACTCGGCAGCGACACCGACTGGCAGGACGTGATCAACAAGCTGTATTCCATAGAATCCCGCCACGCCAATCAACTACTCAAATGGAAAGAGGACTGGCAACAGCGCCTTGAGGCCTTCCGGCTGATCCGTACGGAAATGCTCAACATGCAGACCGCCCTGAGCAGCATAAACTCCGTCAACAAATTTCTGGTGAAGACCGCCGCCAGTTCCAACGACAAGGTCGCCACCGCCGTCGCCGGCGCCGATGCCCTGAACGGCACCTATACCCTGGAGGTGAACAGCCTCGCCTCCCAGTACTCCTGGAGCATGAACACCAACCTGTTCGACAAAAACGACGTGATCTGCACCGATCCCGGCGGCGGGACGTTCCAGTACAGCTACCAGGGCGCGCAGCGCACCCTGCACATACCGCCGGGCACCACCCTTGAGGGTCTGAAGAACACCATCAACAACGACTCCCTGAACCGCGGCGTCAGAGCGCAGCTCATCACCACCCAGACCGGCATCGTCTTTCAGTTGAACAGCAAGGACACCGGCAGCGCCAACACCCTGATCCTGCAAAATACCGACAACATACTCCCCTTCGGCCCCATGAGCTTCAGCAGCCAAAAGTATGACGAGCAGCCGGGCAGGGTCTCCCTGACGACTCCCTTCTCATCGATGACTGACTTCATCAACAGCACCGGCTCCACCCAGACCTTCGTCTTCACCATCGACGGAAAAAAGGCGAGCATAGCCGTGCCCGACGGCGCGACCATCCAGGATCTCGTGGACGACATCAACGCTTGGGGCGCGGCCAACGTCCCCTCCCATAACGGCGAACCGATCGCCTCCCTGACCGGCACCGGACCGTATACCTTCACTCTGGCGAAAAGGGATTCCGTCTACGGCGCGGGCACGTACAGCGACGATTTGCTGAACGCGCTCACCACGAGCTACGCGAGCGCCGGCGATCCGATCGCCGCAGGCGCCGCCGGCGACTACGACTTTGAGATCATCGGTCCGACTGGCGCTCCTATGACCGTCTCCACCGGCGCCTTCGGCGGCGGGACGCTTAGCGCTCTGCGCAATTTCCTGCAAGGGGAGGCTGACGCCGTCACCTCAGGCATGGGCGTCAGCACCACCGTCAGCATCATCGACGATCCCGCAAATCCCGGCAAGGTCAAGTTGAGCTTCGGTCCGGTGGTCAACGACACGTTGCGAGGCATCATGACCAACCCGTACGGCGCCGTTACCGATGTCGTCGATACAAGCTCCGGCCCCCTGCAGATCCAGCTCACTCTCACCAATTCCGATCTGCCGGGACAGGCCGGAGACACTATGACCATCAACATACCCCAAAACGCGCCGCTCACCATCGGACAACTGTGCGACACCCTCAATCAGGGGCTGGGGAGGAGGGGCACGGCCAAGCTGGTGTCCATCGGCGGCGGGCAATTCGAGATGGTCATCGAGACCAAAAGCGCCGGCCACAGCGTCACCGTGAACAAGGGCACCTTGAGTTCCATGTCGTACGAACTCCCGGTGAACTCAAGCGGCTGGCTGGCCGTAGAAGGCGTGAACGCGGAAATCCGGGTGAACGGCTGGCCCGCCCCGCCGGAGTACGTGGAATCGGCCAGCAACAGCATCGCCGCGGGCGACATCATCGAAGGCCTGAGCCTGACCCTGCGTTCGGTGGGCAGCACCGTCATCACCGTCGCCAACGATATGCAGAAAATAGCCGACAACGTCACCACCTTTGTTTCGGCCGTCAACAGCTTCCGTACGCTGCTGCAAAGTCTGACGCAGGTTACCGAAGACAAAAAAACTCTGGACCCCGGATATTCCGACTCGCTTTTTGAAATGCAAAAAGGGTCTATCCTGACGGGCAACTACGGCGTCCAGCTTATCAGTTCGCGCATGAAGTCGGCCGTGGCCCAAGCCGCCCTGGGCTTCGTGCGCCAGAGCAAGGATCCACTCACCGGCTACGTGAGCGGCGACGTCTTCTCCTCTCTGGCGGAAATAGGCATCACCACCAACGCCTCTCAGGGGAACGCCAACTACGGCCTGCTGGACATCAACACCATCCCCGGACTCCATGGACTGAGGACTCTGGAGGAGGCCCTGACGCAAAATGCGGAGGCGGTGGCCAAATACTTTTCCACCGCAGGCGAAGGAGTGAGCAACACCCCGCATCTCTTTCAGTACAGTTCCCATCTCATGGGTGTGGCCCAGCCGGGCACCTATGACGTGCAGTATGCCATCGACTCCGCCGGCGACATCATATCCGCCTCTATCAACGGCAAGGCGGCCAGTATAGATAACAGCAACAGACAAATAACGCTGCTCGCTCCCGCCGGCGACCCGGCCCGAAGCATAGCGCTGAACATTTACGACCTGAACACCGGCACGCACCAGGGCTCCGTAAGCATCAAGGAAGGCAAGGTCAACGAACTCCTTTCCATGATGAACGGCTCCGAGGGTATGCTCGGCACCAACGGAACGCTGGCCAATCTTGAAAAGAACTACCAGACGATCATTGATAATATAGACAAAAAAATCGAGCAGGAAGACGCCCGCCTGAGCAAATGGCAGCGGACCATGAACATGAAGTTCTCCCGCCTTGAAACCCTTTTGGGCACATATAACAGGCTCAATGAAGGTCTGAAGAGCCAAATTACCCAGCTCAACAAGAGCGACAACTAATGCGGATTGACTTTGAAACGTTGCACTCGTCGCCCTCGGCGAAAACAAGTTTCGCCTACTCCTCGTGCATGGGAGCCGGCTCTTACGCCGCCGGTTGACAGAGCATTTTCAAAATGAAAATGCTCTTAGGTAAGGGAAAACAACCATGAAAACCACATCAGCATATCGGAGCCCCCATGCAACGCGCCGCTAACGCCTATTTACAGACGCAGGTGACCACCACGTCTCCGGGAAATGTTCTCATCCTCCTCTATGACGGGGCCATCACCTTTCTCAACCAGGCAAAAGCGAATCTGACCGCCAATGACATGGCCGGAAAAGGCATCTCCATTTCCAAGGCTCTGGACATCCTCAACGAGTTGGACAGCGCCCTGAATATGGAAAAAGGAGGAGATCTCGCGGCCAATTTGCATAATCTTTACTTTTTCTGCAGCAGCCACCTGGTCATGGCCAACATCAAAAAAGACGCAAAGCGCATTGACGAAGTCATCAAAATCCTCAACGGACTGCGCAACGCCTACAGCGAAATCCTTTCCTCTCCCGAAGCGCAGGCCGCCGCCCAAACAGCGGCCGCCGCTATGCGCCCCACAGCCTGCCTGTCTCCCCGCGCCCAAGCGGGCGTAAGTCCGTCGGGAGGCAGCGCGCCGACGCCCGGCGCGAGTGCGCGCATACGCTACATGCACGCCGTTAACCGGCAAAATATGACAGCGGAACGAGCCTCCCCGGACGAAACCGCAAAGGCCGACCCCGAGCATAGTCAAAATACCGCCGCCGCTCCGGCGGCACCGCCGCCGGCACAGATGATCTCCACGCCGCAAAGCTTGGGAGACGCTCCCTTCATGAAAAAAACCGGAACGGACATGTATCGTAAATTTGCGGAAAGATAAGTGAAAAGCTTCCGGCTCCTATAGAAAAACACGGACTGACGCAGAAACACGGCAAACTGACGCGCCGCCCTGCTATTGTCGGCTTGATTTACATACTTCTTCAGTATACGATAAAAGGGCTATCCCGGCGAGGGGCAACCCTTTTTTTCATTCAGCCTTTGCTTCTTTCCAATTGAGAGCATTTCACATTGCACAATGCTCTACATCCTAAGCAAGCGTTGAGCACCGTCGGACGGCAATCCAGCACGTAAACCGCCCCGGGGACAATCACTCATGATTATTCGTTGCCCGCAATGCGAGCACTCCCGCAGTGTGAACGAAAGCCATATCCCCCCTACAGCGGAACTAGCCACCTGTCCCAAGTGCAAACATCGCTTTCGTTTTCGCACCATCAGCAACACTGCCGCATGTATGGAAACTGCCGATGCTTCACTTGCCGACGCAAAAAAAAATGCCCCGGCAAGGCGCGTGGGCCGTACAGCCTCAGCCTCCACCATCCCGGAGGGAACGGTGCAGCGGCCTCAGAGCGCCATACGCGAAGCCGCCGCCATGCGCGGTGACGCCCACGATGCCGTTGACGGCTTGCGCCGCCACTGGCAAAGGCAATTGGACCAGCAGGTGGCGGAATTGCCCTTCTCCTACCCCTTGGATACGTCGCATGAGAAGGATTCCGCAAAAGCGGACAGCCGGAAAGAAACTCCCCGCTCCAGGGAAAACGCGGACGCTCTTGCCGACAGACAAGACGAAACACCTGCGGCCATGCAAAAAAACGCCGCCGGACGCACAGCGCAGCACACAATATCTTCCGCTCCCGAAAAAACGCCTGCCTCCCGCGATGAAGACGCCTCGTGTCCGGAAGAGCGCGTAGATCGGGGTCTCCGCCTGCTGCGTGACGCTCCGGATGCCAGGCCTGTTCGCAACCTCGGGAGCTTGCAGGATTTTCCGGACATTGCACTCCCGGCACCCGACGAAAAAAGAAGCCTTTTCCATGCGCAAAAGGCGATGGAAGGCGATGCCGGCCTGGATGCGGACCCGCCGGAACATCCCGTCCCCTGGGAAAATCCGGCCGCCCATGGCTGGCTCAAAGCATTCACGCACACCCTGCACGGGGCGCTGTTTCAAACCCCATACTTTTTTTCCCGTCTTTCAGCGAGCGCTTCCCTCGGATTGAGCTACCTTTTTTTTCTCATCATGGGCTATGTAGCCATTCTCAGTGCCCATCTATGGACCCAGGCGCTTGCCGTCCTGCTGCCCGGCACGATTCAGGATCCCGCCAGCCACATCGCTCTGCCGGTTTTGCTGCTCCTTGCCCCCATCGCCCTTGGCCTGACGCTCCTGTTTATCACCGCCTGCATCCGAATATTTTTACTTCTTTTTACCCCGGAAAAATCAGATTTTTTTTTAGTATACAAGATTGTCAGTTACGCAACAGCGCCTTTCATACTCAGCTTGGTCCCCTTTATCGGTCCGGCCATCGGAGCCGCATGGTTCGTCATGATCCTCATTGTCGGCTGCCGCAACGCTCTCAATCTTTCCTGGAAACTCGCCGTCCTTGCCCCCCTGCCCCCTACCGCCACACTCCTGAGCGGGCTGGCATGGTATTTCCTGTGAACACCCTCCATCAGGAGCTTTTCGTATGTCTCTCACAATCCGTCGATGCATCCTCCTCATATGCGTATTGCCTCTCTTCTTCCTTTGCCTGCCGGCTTCGGCGGCTGAGGAGGCAAACCCCGATACCCTGCCCAGCGACTACCCAGGTTTTTCCATGGGCGATTTGCGCCGTCTTGCGGATGCCGTGCAGCGCACGGGCCTTGGGCCGGATAAAATCCCGGCCGTCAACAAACCGGAATTTTCCTCCATCTCCGACGCCAATCTGTCCATGGACAACAACGAATTCGTCTTCGTGGTCAATTATAAGGACGATCTGGTGCACATCTACCCACAACGCATTCTGGTCTGGCACGAAGTGGTGAACTATACGCCGCCGGACGCCGGGAACAATCCGCCAGCCCCGGAAGATGACGGCGCCCGTACGCCGCGCGGAGCAGACTACAGCATCACGTATTGTCCCCTTACCGGATCGGTGGCGGCCTTTCGTTCCATGGCCGGCAAATATCCGTCCTCCTTCGGGGTATCCGGCAATATTCTCAACGGCAACACGGTGTTGTACGATCGTGTCAGCCACAGCCTCTGGAACCAACTGCTGGGAGTTTGCATTGAAGGCCCCTTTCGCGGCAAGCGTCTTGAACGCATCCCCGCCCTTTGGGCGCGCTGGGGCGGCGTCAAAGAGCGCTATGCCGAAACAGGCAAGGTGCTGACGAGCGCCACCGGCTTCAAACGTTCGTACGGCAAGGACCCGTACGGCAATTATCAGAGTCCCGGCACTTACTATGACGATACCCGCCTGCCGTTTCCCGTCAACTATCTCGATCCGCGCCTGCCTCCCAAAAAACATATCCTGGGTCTTGAAGCGGACGCCACTCGCGGCGCATTGATCAAAAGCGCCGTCAAAGCAAGAAAAATCATCAATTTTACTCTGGGCATCGTTCCCATGGCCGCCATTTACGATGAGCAGATGGACGCCGTCCGCGTCTTTGACCGCCGCCTGAGCGACTGGAAAACCCCTCTCTCCTTCACTTTCATCGACAACAAACTGCTTGACGAGCAAACCCGCAGCGAATGGACCCTCGCAGGGAACAGTACGTACGGCCGCCTGCGTGAAAAGCAATTAACCGAAGTTATAGCCATTGACTCCATGTGGTTTGCCTGGGCATCCTTTCACAGAGGTACGCAGATCATTCCCGCTGAAGAGCCGTAAGTCCGCCCGGCGGACAAAGGAGCGTATATGAGTGAACCTTACGATATGTGGCGTTGCCCGATAACGAACTGCGGCTATACCTACGATCCTGATCGCGGTGATCGCAAGGGAAAAATCCCCAAAGGAACCTCTTTTGAGAGCCTGCCTGACACGTGGGTGTGCCCGATCTGCGGCGGAAGCAAGGACAAATTCGTTCGTATGGTCGAACCGCCGGCGTGACGGCCGCCCCGACGATCTCGTTTGCCCGGCCAGAGCATTTTCACTTTGAAAATGCTCTGGCAACCAACAACGTGAGCGCCGGCTCTCGTGCGCGAGGAGTAGGTGAAACTTGTTTTCGCCGAGGGCGACGAGTGCAACGTTTCAAAGTTAATCCGCTCCAGGGCGTGTTAACACTATAGAATTTTTGCTCTCCGGCAAGGAAGATGAGTCTGCCATGAGGGAATATACTCTTACGGTATTTGACCGGGATGGCAGACACAATCTGGCGCAGCCAGAAGGCAAAAAGGCATAGCGTTAACAGACCCTGAGGGAGCGTCCCGCATACGAAACGCGTTACAGGACACCCCCTCAGCGGCCCGCATGAAACCTTCCGGCGGCTTCTGAAACGCCGGGAACGACCATGCGGGAAACCTCGAGCACCTTGTCGATTTTGCGGAGCTTGTCCTGGACAAAGATGAGTTGGACGAGGTTGGAAACCTCGATAAGCAACTCCATCTCGGTACGGCCGTCCACATGGGAGCGGATGGATCCGGAGTCGATGTTGACTCCGCCCGCGTCAAGGGTGGCGGCTATTCTGGCGAGCATGCCGCGTGTATTGCGGCACAGGATGTGTATACGGGCGGGGAAGGGGATATCTTCCTGGCTGCCTTCCCAATGCACGGGCAAAAGGCGTTCCGGTTCCATCTGATTGATGGTGGGGCAGTCGGCGGTATGTACGGTCACGCCGCGCCCCCGGCTGGTGTAGCCGATGATGGGATCGCCGGGAACGGGATTACAGCAGTTGGCAAAGCGAATCAGGATATCGTCAACCCCTTTGACCACAACGCTGTCTGCCGTGGCGGGTTTTGATGCGGGCGTCCTGGAGGCTGGGGTCTGCTCCGCTTCCGGAACGGGCGCGGCTTCTTCCGCCGGTTTGGGCAAAAGAAATCCCAAGATCTTGCGAGGGGTGATACGGGCGTAGCCCACGGCCGACATAAGCTCTTCCACGCCGGCGAACTTCAACTCCTGCGCAACCAGCAGCAAGCTCCCGTCCTTGACGTGCTTCTGGATATTGACGCCGGCGCGGCGGCCCTGTTTTTCCAGCATTTCCCTGCCAAGAGAAATGCTTCTCTCCCGTTCCTCGGTACGGATGAAGTATTGGACGCGCGTTCTGGCCTTGGCGGTTTTGACGAATTTGAGCCAGTCCCGGCTGGGCCTGCGGTTGGGCGCGGTGATAATCTCCACCGTGTCTCCGCTTTTCAGGATGCTGGACAAGGGCATGAGCTTGCCGTTAATTTTGCTGCCGGCGCAACGATCCCCCACTTCAGTATGGATTTGGTAAGCGAAATCCACCGGAGTGGCGTTTTCCGGCAGTTCTTTTACGGCACCGCGCGGCGTGAAGACATATATTTCGTCTTTAAAAAGATCGAAACGGAGGGAACGCAAAAATTCACGCGAATCGCTCTCCATCTTCGTCCAGTCAAGCATCTCGCGCAGCCATGTAAATTGGCGCACATCCTTGGCCCTGACCCGGCCGCCTTCCTTGTACAGCCAATGCGAGGCAAGGCCGTGTTCAGCCAGGCGATCCATCTCCTCGGTGCGTATCTGCACTTCCATACGCTCGCCCTTCGGCCCGATGACCGTGGTGTGCAGGCTCTGGTACATGTTGCGCTTGGGCATGGAGATGTAATCCTTGAAACGCCCGGGCACGGGCTTCCAGGTGGCATGCACCAAACCGAGAGCGGCGTAACAGTCCTTGAGATCATCCACTATGGCCCGAAAGGCGATAATGTCGTGCATTTCGTCCAACGAAATGTTCAACGAGGTCATTTTACGGTAAATGCTGTAAATATGCTTGATCCTGCCCTTAACCCGGGAGTTGATGCCGTTCTTGTCCAACGTTTCCTGCAAGGAGGAAATGACCGTGTCTATGTACTCGGCATCGTCAGCCTTATGCCGCTCAATCCATTCGGCCACATGATCATACGCGTCGGGCGAGGTATACCGGAAACTCAGGTCTTCCAGGGCGAGCTTGATCCGGTGCAACCCCAACCTGTTGGACAAAGGCGCATAAATATCCATGGTTTCCCGGGCGATGCGGCGTTGCTTTTCCGGCTTCATGAATTCAAGGGTGCGCATATTATGCAAACGATCCGCCAGTTTGACGAAGAGCACACGCATATCTTCGTTCATGGCCAGGAGCATCTTGCGGATGTTCTCGGCCTGCTGGGCCTCTTTACTGTCAAAGGCCAGCAGGCTGATTTTGGTCACGCCGTCCACGATATCCGCCACATCCTCGCCGAAGGATTCGTCTATTTCCTCTATGGTCGCCTTGGTGTCCTCCACAGTGTCATGCAGCAGCCCGGCCGCCACGGTGGCGCCGTCCAGGCGCATGTCCGCAAGGGTATCCGCCACGGCCAACGGATGGGAAAGATAGGGCTCGCCGGAAAGACGCACCTGGCCGGCATGGGCGGCGGCGGCATAGACATAGGCCTTGCGCACCAGTTCCACATCTTCCGGCTTCTGGTATCTTTCGACTTTATCGAGAACGTCCTGAATACGAATCATCAGCCTGCACCCGGATCATTGTGGCGTTGCCACGTTCCATTCCCGACATCTGTTTATCGAACGAAAACAGTCTGATAGCGCTGTTTATCCAACGGCGCCCACCATTGATTGGTATTATGAAAAATACCCGCCGGCGCGGATTCAACTCCTCGAAAACGCTTGTGTACAGCGGAAAGCGTGTAGGGAACATACAGGAAACAATACGGTTGGTCGCGATGCAGAATTTCTTGAAAACGGTCATAACGCTTTTTACGCTCAATCTGATCAAAGGTAGAACGGGCGGCATCCAGGCAGGCGTCAGCCTCTTTGTCCGCATAGCCGACAAAGTTAAGGCCGCCGCCGATGCGAGAGGAATGCCACACCTCAAAGCCGTCGGGATCCTGGGGAATGGTCCAGCCCAAAATAACGGCGTCAAAGTAGCCCGGCGAGACAAACTGCTGTATCAGGGCCGCCCACTCCACCGTGCGTATTTTTACTTCAATGCCCAGGGGCTGCAGTTGGCTCTGGATGACGACAGCGGTTTTGATACGCTGCTCGTTACCCTGGTTGGTCAGAAGGGTGAAGGAAAAACGCCTGCCGTCTTTTTCAAGCAGGCCGCCGGCGCTTTTACTCCAACCCGCCTCTTCCAGCAACAGCAGGGCCTTCGCCGGGTCGTGCGGATAATCCTCGATCCCGGTGTTATAGGCCCAACTATCCGGCTTGTACGGACCGATAGTGGATACGCCCTGCCCGAGCAAGGCGGCTTTGACAATGTCCCCTTTGTTCACGGCATACGCTAAAGCCCGGCGCACGCGCGCATCGGAAAAAAGCGGGCTTTTCAGATTATACCCCATATAGACGTAGGAAGACGCCAGGGAACGATACGTGTTATATTGCGCGGTAAAAAACGGATCCTTGGCCTGATACAGATATTGCTGGGCGGTCATGCTCGACATGA
Organism: Desulfovibrio sp.; assembly: GCA_031279825.1. Lineage (GTDB taxonomy): Bacteria > Desulfobacterota > Desulfovibrionia > Desulfovibrionales > Desulfovibrionaceae > Frigididesulfovibrio. The sequence goes on from JAITHT010000032.1 coordinate 13,559, forward strand.
CGTCTATCTTACCGGCCTTGAGTTCCAGGAACATGGTGGTCAGGTCGGGAATAATCCGGTATACAACACGATCTATATACGGCCTGCCCTCGAAATAGTCGGGATTGGCGGCAAGGCTCAGGCTCGCCCCCGCTTCCCATTGCTCCATCAGGTACGGACCGCAGCTTAACGGAGAACGCGCCTGGGAAACGCCGCGCAAATCCAGTCCTGCAAGGATATGTCCGGGCATAAGAGAACCCATCCAGGTATTTATCGAACGGGGAAAAGGCTTTTCGTACTCCACTTCAAAGCTGTAACGGTCCAGACGGCGAAAGACCTTAATCGCCTTGAAGTCGCCGGCGTAGGCCGTGGGCGTGTTCGGATCCACCATAGTCCTGTAGGTAAATTCCGCATCATCGGCCGTAAGTTCAACGCCGTCCTGCCAATGGACGCCTTTTCGCAACGTAAAGCGCAAACGCAGGCCACCGTCCAGAACGGAATAGTCCTCCGCCGCCCATTTCACTACGTTAAAATCCTTGTCATACTTAAGAGGAGCCACATAAAACTGGCCGGCCACTTCGCTTGAAGCGCTGTCGGACGATAAATACGGCAGCAGATTACTTGGTTCGCCAAGCATACCGTAAACCAGGATATCGCCGGATTCGGGCTGCCCGTTTCCGGCGTCCGCATTGCCCTCGGCAGCGGCGCAGAAGAAAAAGGCCGTCGCCAAAATCCACAGGACGACGAACGTACGCTGACTTTTCACGATCATTTCCTAATGAGTATGTTAGCAAGGATTTGCAAACAAATCCCCGGAAATACTCTAGCATCCCGGCGGAAAAAGCGCAATCGGCCGATCGCAGCGCGTGCGGCGCGGCGTTTTCATCCCTTACGTGTGTATGCTATTTTCTACATGCTTCTTCTCCGGATTATCCTGTAAATGGCTTGTATAATGTTTCGACTTGACGTACTAACATATAGTATATGACGTTCCGTCCCAGAAATCGTTTGTCTTACGCTGATTCACCCATCAGGACGGGAGCGATCATTTGCCTGCCGGCAGGAAAGCATGGACGAAGCTTTAGCCAGAAAAATTCTTCAGGAGTTTATCCACGACTCCGTTCCCGAATATATCGTTGATGCCGCCCGCCATTTATTCAATGAAAACAGCGTGCAAAAAATTACGCTCAAAAAAGGGCCTTCTTTCTGGGAAATAAAAAGCAACATCCAGGGAGAGGATTTTCAGATTTACAACCCCAGGCTGACCCTTGCGCTCAATGAGGAAACGGCCAGTTACCTATGCAACTGTTCCGACTCTTTCTCCGGCGCCTGCCGGCATGTGGCGGCCACCGCCCTGAAACTGCTCGAGAATCTTGCCTCCCGCGAAGGCGACGAAGCCGCGCCCGGCAAGCCCCGCGCCGACTGGAGGCAGACCTTCCGCTCCTTTTTCAGTAATGACATAGAACCGGAAACGGGCCGCCATTATCTCATATTACGCTTTTACCCCGAACGGGACAGGCTCCAGATAGCCTTTTTCCGCGGCAGACAGAACAAATCCGGTCTTTCCGCCGTGCATAACGAAATCACCCTGCAGCACATCATCGCTTCTCCGGACATATGCGATCTGTCGCCCAACCTGCCGCACGTCGCGGCCCTCATCGCCCGGCATGAGGAATATGGCGGGCACCGCATCACAATTCCCGACGGGCTGCTTACCTGGTTTCTCTGGGCCGTGCGCAAGGAACATTATCTGTTCTGGCGGGATACGGACAGTCCCTGCCGCATTCAGCAACGCACCATGCACTTGAAGTTTCGTCCGGATTTTCAGGAGGATGTGGGGCTGACCTTTGAAGTCCTGCTGTACAGGGAAGGCAAAGCTCCCATACCCATTACCGACACCGACGCTTCCTTTCACGGCCAGATGCCTCTCTGGGTCTGTTGGAAACAGAACTTTTATCCCGTCTATTCCTCTGTTGATTCGCGTCTGGCGCAAGAGATGTCCGGCACTCCCCCGGTTGTGCCCCAGGAAGATATCTCTGAATTCCTTGACCGTGTCTGGAGCCGCCTGCCTTTTTCCGCCCTCCACGGGCAGGAAGACTTTCTGCAGCGCATGGAGCCGTATTTCATTCCGGCAAACTACGCTCCCAAACTCTTTCTCGGCGAGGAAGGCAGCCTGCTTACCCTGCATATCCAGAACATCTACGAAACCGCGCACGGCGAATTCATCATGCCCGGCCCCAATCCCGATTTCCAGACAGGCAGCTATTCGTATGAAGGCAAAACCTTCCTCGTGCGACGCCACCAAGAAAAAGAAGCCGCCCTTATCCAGACACTCATGGAAATCAAATTCCAGCCGAGAAACCCCCACTTCTGGTTTCTCGAACCTGAGGAGGCCATCTCTTTCTTTTTCGACGTGTACCCCAAGCTGATAGAAAATTACCGGGTATACGGCGAAGGCACGCTTTCCCGCTACAAGGTGCGCCTGTCCCCGCCGGCAATCAACGCCGTGATTCGTTCCAACGAAAAAGAAAAATGGTTCTCCCTTGATATCGACGTCCAGTACGAGGGGCAAAGCGTCTCCCTGGAAAAAATCTGGAAAGCCTGGATCCAGGGTAAACGCTACGTGCAGTTAAAGGACGGCTCATACAGCAGCCTGCCCGAATCCTGGCTGAAACGCGTTTCCCACAAACTGCAGGCCCTCGGCCTTGATCCCTCAAAGCCGCCCAAGCAACAGTTCTCCCAGTTCGAGACCCCCGTGCTTGACAGTTTGCTTGACGATCTGCCTCATGTGGAGACGGATTCCTTCTGGGATACCTTACGCGAAAAAATCCATTCCTTCAAAGAAATCAGCCCGCTGCCTCCTCCCAGGGGGCTGAAGGCAAAACTGCGCGGTTACCAGAAGCAGGGCCTGGCCTATCTGAATTTTCTCAGGGAATATCATTTCGGCGGCATTCTAGCTGACGAGATGGGGCTCGGCAAAACAGTACAGACTCTTTCCTTCATCCAGCATATGATCGAACACGGCAGCACCGCCCCCAACCTCATTGTCGTGCCGACTTCAGTGCTGCCCAACTGGGAGCGCGAAGCGGAAAAATTCGTTCCCTCCTTACGCCGCCTGACTATTTACGGCACCCGACGCGAAGGCATGTTCAACAAGATCAAAAAATCGGATCTTGTCCTTACCACTTACGCCCTGCTCCGCCGCGATCTGGGAGAACTGCAAAAATACGAATTCAACTCGCTTATTCTCGACGAAGCCCAAAACATTAAAAATCCCAATACAATAACCGCGAGAGCCGTCAGATATCTTAAAGCGGACATGCGCCTGTGTCTCTCCGGTACGCCCATTGAAAACAATCTTTTTGAACTCTGGTCCCTGTTCGAGTTCCTCATGCCGGGCTTTCTCGGCGCCCAGCACGCCTTTAAAAGCGGCGTGGTCAAGCCCATCAGGGAAGGCGACGACGATACCCTGACCTTTCTGCGCACCAGGGTCCGCCCCTTTATCCTGCGACGCACCAAATCCGAAGTCGCCAAGGAACTGCCCCCCAAGATCGAAAACATCTATTACTGCGCCCTTGCGGAAGAACAGACGGAGCTTTACGCCATACTGGCCAAAAAGCTCAAGGAACAGGTTCTGAGCAACGTGGACAAAAACGGCATAGCCAAAAGCCAGATGTCCATTCTGGACGCCCTGCTCAAATTGCGGCAGATCTGCTGCCATCCGCGCCTGCTTAAACTTGATATGCCGGGGGTATCCACCAATCTGCCCTCGGGAAAATTCGACGCCTTCAAGGATATGGTCGCGGATATCATTGAAGGGGGCCACCGGGTGCTGGTTTTCTCCCAATTTGTGCAGATGCTGCATATCATCCGCGCCTGGTTGCAAATGAGCAACAAAGCATTCTGCTATCTGGACGGCGCCAGCAAAGATCGCTTCGACCAGGTGGAACGCTTCAACAGCCATCCGGAGATTCCCATTTTTCTCATCTCTCTTAAAGCCGGCGGAACAGGCCTCAACCTTACCAGCGCCGACTACGTCATCCACTACGATCCGTGGTGGAACCCGGCGGTGGAAAATCAGGCCACGGACCGGACTCACCGCATCGGGCAAACGCAGCAGGTCTTTTCCTACAAACTGATCTGCCAAAACACGGTGGAAGAAAAAATCCTCCGCCTCCAGGATGCTAAAAAAGGGGTGGCGGAATCCATTATTCCCGGCGCCGAAGCATGGAAGTCGCTATCCCGCGAAGATCTGGAAATGCTGTTCGCCGTCTAGTGTCCTGAGTCATAAATTCGCATTACAATCAGGGCACTAGCCGCCGGGCCGTATTGCCCGGCGCGCCGCCGCAGGCGGCGGGAGCAAGCCGAAAATCACGTTTTTCGGCTTGCGATCTTCTCAGAAATTTGTAAGCAAATTTCTGAGACACCACGCTAGTGTCATGTCACCCTTGATATGTCGCCGTATAAATTGAGGTAGCCTTTCCTCCAAGCAGGGGAGGAAATTATGCCGAGAGTTTTATACCGAGTGACGTTGACGCAAGAAGAGCGGGTCTTGCTCCAAGAAGTATCGACGAGGGGTAAGCATAGTAGTCAAAAGGTACTCAATGCTCTCATTGTATTGGGATGTGATCCAAATGAGGTAGCGAAGCCCTGAAGGGCGGGGTCTCAGACCACAAAGGAAGTTCTGATGAAATGACTTCTATTGATGCTATACGAAAAGCCGCCGTCGCAAAGGCGTTTGCCGCGGGCGACTGAAAGAAACAGTCATGCGAAAACGGAATCAAGGTCACATGCCAGAATCAGTGCGTTTTCCCCGCTGTCTGTATAATACTTTTTTCTACTTCCGCAAATTGCAAAGCCCATGGAAGCGTATAGGGCAAGCGCAGGGGTATTGCTTGGTCTGACTTCCAGTAAAGCCCGCCGGATGCCGCAATGTGACGCCGCTTGCAGCGCATATGACAAAAGCCGTCTCCCCAGCCCTTGCCGTCTGAATGGAGCGCGGACAGCAATGGTATAAATTTCAGCCTCTTGTATCGCCAAGGATATGCTGCAACAAATATAGGCCGCAAGTTCTCCATTCGTCGATCGCATACCGAATACCGGCATGGCGGGGGGGCAGGATCGAAAAACATCTGGAGACGCCGATACGGCGCCATAAGCGGAGAAAAAAGAGGGAGTTTGCTCCGGGAGGAAGGAGGATGCCGTAAGGCCGCCGGCATGTGAAACGGCGTGTGTGATTGACGGAGTGTTCCGACTCAGGAGTATTTTATATTGCGCTTCACTCCAGGGTGTAGAAAAACATGCCGCTTCAAGGGCGGCGAGTTCAGAGGCGTCTTTTTCTTGCGGCAGAAAAATAATATAATTATCGTGCGTATGTTGCATAGAGCAAAGACTCTAGTGTCTAATTGCAAAAATTACAAGTATATTTTTTGCGGATATTTTTGCAGGATCGTAGGCTGAAAAACATGGCTTTCAGACTACTTATGCCGCCTTCGGCGGCGCAAAGCCCTCCAGGATTTTATAGTGTTTACTTTTGCAAGTAAACACTAGTGTCATGTCATCATTGATATGTCGTATACATTGAACTAGACTTTCCTCCAAGCAGGGGAGAAGTTATGCCGAGAGTTTTATACCGAGTCACGTTGACGCAAGAAGAGAGACTCTTGCTCCAAGAAGTATCGACGAGGGGTAAAGCATACTATGGGTGCCAAGATTGACTGGCAATTTACTACAGAAAATGCCAGGATAAAGCTCGAACGGCTTTATCCGATATTTGATAAATGACATGACACTAGCGCGTTGACGGAAATTTGAAAACCAGGAAAATGCGCATTCGTTTTCTATTTGATCTGTAGACCTTGAAGCGTTGATCGCTTACGAAGAAGGCTGAATATGGGAGGAGATAGGGAGTTTTCTCTAAAAAAGCGCGTGGATCGCGCGCATTCGGGTATCATTCAGGCCGGCGAAAAACTGCTTGATGTGACACGACGGTCGTTGCCCGCAGCGAAACATTCTGTTGCTCCGAGTAAACAATCCGCAGGAAGTCGTCATCTGTCTGCATTCCCCCTGTATGCGCCATGTGGTGCGAACGAGCAGGAAAAGCTGGTGGAAATCGTTGACAGCCATGATCGGCCTTTACTGTGCATGCCTCCGGAAGAAGCGTTGCGCCAGGGCTTATCGGTGCGTATGGTGGCTGTTGCCTTGTTTTCCCGGCAAGGCCGATTGATTGTGCACAAGCGACCGGACGATCCGGGTTTTACGGGACGATGGGATATAGAGGCCGGTTTTGTTTTGGCGGGCGAAGCGCGCGAAGATGCGGCACTTCGCTTGATCGCATCCTGCATGAATTTGCACGGGCTATCCGTTACTCCTTTGTCTGGCGGCGACGGGTATGGGCGGCTCTCCCCGCTTTTTTCACTTTTTATCGTGAGATTGCCCTCGGGATTGTATCCAAAATATGCGGCACAAGACATGATGATGGTGGACGCAGACGAACTGACCGGGCTTATTCGTGATGTGCCGGAACTGCTTAGTCCCGAATTGCTCAAAGCCGCGACCGTGCCGGGTTTGTTTTACGCACGGTGACGGGCGATGTAGCGGTAATACTAACTTTGCAACGCTGCACTCGTCGTTGACGGCGAAAAGAATTTTCGCCTGCTCCTCGTGCGCGTAAGGCAGCGCTTACGCTGCCGGTTGACGAGCATTTTCAAAATGAAAATGCTCTACAATCAGGTAATCTCTGGTATTTGCTCATGAATCTCGATTATCAGATTTTTATGACTTTTTCTGGAACGATGAAATGACTTCTAATCAACCGTATGGAGGGACGCTCTGATGAAAACGCTGATGGCTGCCAACTGGAAAATGTATAAAAACAAAGAGGAGGCATCCGCGACTTTGGCTGATCTGGCGCTACGCCTCACGGCCCTGCCCCAAAATCGGGAAGTCGTGGTATTTGCCCCGTTCACCGCTCTTTCGGCGTGCTCAAGCGCCCTTGCGGACAATTCGCACATCGCCCTCGGCGGACAGAACTGCTATCCGGCGGCAGAGGGCGCCTTCACCGGCGAAATCTCGCCGACTATGCTTTTGAACTGCGGCTGCGCCTGGGTACTTGCCGGACATTCTGAACGCCGTTCGCTTATTGGCGAAACGGATGTCTTTGTGGGGAAAAAAACCGCCTATGCCCTGAATGCGGGGCTTAACGTGGTGCTTTGCATAGGAGAAACGTCGGGCGAACGGGACAGCGGCAAATTAACCGACGTGCTGGTCAGACAGTTGGAGGCGGGCCTTGCCGATATCTCTACGGATATTGCAGCGGAACGCATTGCCCTCGCCTATGAACCTGTTTGGGCCATTGGGACAGGCCGGGTTGCCGGACCGACGGAGATTGCGGAATCTCATGCTGTTGTCCGTAATTTTCTCAAAAAACGCCTGCCACGGCAAAGCCAAGATATTCGCATCCTCTATGGCGGAAGCGTCAAGCCTGAAAATACGAAAGAGATCATGACACTTGACAATGTCAATGGAGTGCTGGTAGGCGGAGCTTCATTGCAAGCGGAAAGTTTCAGCCGCATTGTCCTTGCCTGATTCTCGTAAAATCCTTACTGCCGATCTTAATATGTGAGGAGGGTCGCTTTGGAAAAAATGATCTTAACCCTGCACCTCGGTGTATGCGTAATTCTTGTAATCCTGGTACTTCTTCAGTCCGGCAAAGAAGGCATGGGAGTCATTTTCGGCGGAGGCTCCTCTTCGCTTTTCGGCAGTACGGGCGCTGGCGGCATTCTGGTGAAATTGACCACCTTTGTAGCCGTAATTTTTCTGGCGACCTCCCTCGGTTATAATATGCTCACCGCAGTGAAGCACAATAAGGAATCCACCATTCTTGACATCTCTGTGGACGATCCCTCCGCTCCGGCCACACCCGTCCCGCCGGCGTCGGTCAACGCCACTGTTCCCACAGACGCATTGCAACAATAACCCAAAAGCTTGAGACCCTGTTTTCATCCAAATGAGGTAGCGAAGCCCTTCAGGGCTTCGCGTCTCGTTTTTACCCCTCCCGAGCTTTCCTCCCCGGAAAGAAACCCCGCCCTTCATGGCGGGGTCGGGGCTATATGGCCTTTCGGCCGGGGTTTCAGACCACAAAGGAAGTTCTGATGACAAAGCAGCCGAAAAACACTCATGTGTCACCGGCTGCTTATTGCTGATGCAAGGCCTTGCGGCTACAAGTGATTTCATACATAGGCCATTGGCCTATGTATGAGGGCTTCGCCGAAAAACGCGGTTTTCGGCTTGCTCACGCCGCTTGTGGCGGCGCGCCGGACGTTCGTCCGGCGTTAGAAGTCATTTCATAGTGAATTATGAAATGACTTCTATTCGAAAGACCTGACTGCCTTTCAGTTTGTTTTCTTGCATAAGAAAACTGATTATATTATAAAAAGTTGCAAGAACGATTTGTGAAATAAGGTCCAAGCTGACAGGAGAATCCATGAGGCATCTGTCCCTTTGTCCCTGTGTCCATATTGAGATGGCGACATGACCCTTAGTGATATTCAGCAAAGTTTCTACTCGCGTTCTTTTGATATAGAAGCTGTGGAAACGTGGTTTTTAGGTTTAGGGATCGTTATTGCCGCCATCGCCATTTACCTGACGATTATGGCGATCAAGGCAAGACGCCTCCGTTATTTTCCGCACGGCAGCATCACAGATGCCAGAATAATCCAAAAAGTCATCCGCCAGGCCTTTGATCAACGCCGTTCATTTGAAGTGCAGATACGGATGAGTTCCGGGCAACGCCGTCCCACTTTACGTTGCGCGCCGGAATATATCGGTAAAACTTCTTTTACCGTGGAAATCAGCGGCCTTAAATCACTTTCGGATAAATGGCTCGGTCGGGAAATTGCGGTATTTTTCCGCATTCAAATCGATAAGGAATTCACATACTATACCTTTGCCTCTCATATTGACGGTATCCACCACCCCCAGCCGGGTATATGTCACATTACCCTCCCTCTACCCACATCCCTGGAAAATCGGCAGAAGCGCTCCTTTTTGCGTATGGCTCCCCCCCAAGAATTTCTTATGGGCGCCGCCCTATGGCACGGGGATTGCCTGCCGTCGCCGCAATATCTCAGCGACGTGACTCTGTGGCCGAGACCGCGATTACTGCTTATACCGGAACGTATGGATCAGTTTCGAATTCTTGATCTGTCGGCCGGCGGGATGCGCCTCAGCGTTCCCAGTAAAATCGTGCGAACCCAGCAGTTGCACTTTACCTCATCGGACCAGTTTATTACAATGCTTGATCTGTTCGATCCCGAAAACAACAAGCGCTTGCGCTTTTGGATGCAGTGCCGTGCCCAGAACGTCTGGCTCGAACACGGCACTCACGATGTGCATATGGGACTGCAATTCCAGTCCTGGGCCCGCCCTAAAGAAGAAGACAAACTTGAACACTCCAACGGAGTGGAATGGCTGCGCCTCTCCGCCACGCAGGAAGTTGAACCCATCGGCAACTGGATCATGCGCAGACATCTGGAAATATTCAGAGAAACCCCTGCCGAAGCCCTCGAATAATCTCCGCACAACTCCTTGACCCTTAACCCTTAAGCGCATATTTTTGAATTTACCATGCGTATGGAGGCTCCCTTTGGACGAAGACTTAGACGGTAGCAGCACTCTCTGGCAACGTCTGACCAGAGTGTTTCACAGTAAACATACAGATAGCGTGGAACAAGCTATTCGTGACGCCAGCGAAGAAGGAGAACTGGATAAAGAAGAAGGCTCTATGCTGCTCAGCGTCCTGACGCTTGACGACCTGCAAGTACAGGACATCATGACTCCCCGAACCGACATCGCCTGTTCCTCCACTGAAGACGCCATTCGACAGGTGGCAGAACTCATCATCTCGTCGGGCCATTCGCGAATCCCTATTTTTTCCGGCAACAGGGACAATATTATAGGTATCGTTCATGCCAAGGATTTGCTGCGCCATACGATTGATCCCAGCGGCCAAAATCTGCCGGCCACAGCCATTATGCGCGAGCCCTTTTTCGTTCCTGAAACTAAAAATGTCCTGGATCTTTTACAGGAATTCCGTGCCAGAAAACTTCATTTAGCTGTTATTCTTGATGAATATGGCGGCACAGCCGGGCTGGTGAGTATTGAAGACGTGCTGGAGCAAATTGTAGGCGATATTGAAGATGAACACGATGCGCCCCGTGAACAGTCAATCGTTGCCCAGGCTGACGGCAGTTGCCTGATCGCCGGACGCACCTATCTTGATGAGATTGCTGAAACGTTAACCGTTAGTATTACATCTGAAGAAGTGGACACACTCGGCGGTTACTTGACCCATCTGGCTGGGAGAGTGCCCAAAGCGGGTGAAGAATTTGCCGTTGATGGACGAGTGTTTCGCATCGTCTCTTCCGACGTCAAACAGATTCACAGGGTGCGCATGCTGCCTGCGGACTATGCCGGCACATCTGCCGTCTCCAGGGAAGCGTCTGCCGAAAAAAGCGCCATCCTGTCGCATCAGAAAGCAGGTCCGCCTCAAACAGAAAATACGGGGACGCCCGCCTCTTCAGTTCACACACGCACCGGTTTTGCAACAACCGTATCCGAACAACATGAAACGGAATCGGATACTGTCGTTGTGGAGCAAAACCAGCTCAATGATGCCGATATCGGACTAACGAAAGAATGTTTTACCGATCACTTGCAACTTCCACAGATACCTGCCGGGCAGGAACAACAAAGAGCAAAACGACATGAGACTGCCGAGCGGCAAACGGCGGCCTCGGAAATCTGAAAGGCTATGCCGTTTTTTCTTCGTTCAGTCGCAGATCTCTTCGCTCGCCGCAGTTCGCGGCATGTACCGCCGCTTATCGTCTTCGGCGCTCTGGGGCTGTTCTTCGGTCAGCCTAATTCCGCCTTTCACTTTCCTGCGCTTGTCCTGGCCTTCCCCTTTTCCCTGTATCTGCTCTCGGCTCTGGCCCCTTCGGATATAAGCGCTTTTTTCCGTTGCTGGCTGCTTAGCCTTGTCGGGCACTCAGCCGGCCTGTACTGGCTGGTTAATCCCATACATGACGTGGGCGGCCTGCACTATTCCTTGGCCGCGCCGCTCGTGCTTCTGGCCGCAACCTATCTGGCGTGTTATTCCGCCCTGGCGGGTCTCGGCATGCGCTGGATTCGCCGGCTTTTCGGCCTCGACAAGCCCGAATCCCCACAGACATCCGCCGGCATTGCAGCATCATCCCCAATCGGCATGCGCTCGAGCGTATGTACCCAGGAGTATTGTAACTTTGAGGCGCTCCATTCGGCATTGCCGGCGAAAATGACTTTCGCCTGCACGTCATGGGCGCGCGGCGCACTTCGCTTTGCACCACGAGAGCAATTTCATTCTCAAATTGCTCTCGGCGCTTTTCTGGCGGCTTCTTTTCTCGCCGGACTTATATATGCCGGATTTGAAACCTTATGCGGTACCCTGTTCACCGGCTTTCCCTGGTTTACTTTGGCGAGTTCCTTCGTTCCATGGCCGGCTTGGATCCAGATGGCTTCCCTTATCGGCAACCATGGATTGACCGCCTGTTTCGCCGCTTCCGCGTGTCTTGGCGCAGCCGCCTTCATCGCCTCCTCCCGGCGCGAACGTATCACGGCGGCAATAGTGAGCTTGCTCCTGGCAGGGATTCCACCCGTCTACGGCGAACTCCGGCTTGCCGAACCTCCGCCTGATCTCTCTGGCCCGCCCGTATCGATCATTATGATACAAGGCAATATTGATCAAAATCAAAAATGGGACCCGCAATTTCAAAAAAGCACCATAAACCATTACCTGCAAATGTCCTTGTCGGCACTCAACAGACTGCGCGCGACACAGCCGGACATCATTCCGGATCTCGTTCTCTGGCCGGAAACCTCCATGCCTTTTTACTTTCATGCCCATCCGGAATACTCCGCCCGTCTGCGTCGTTTCGCCGCTGAACATACCGTCAATCTGGCCTTCGGGGCATTAGGGGCAACCCTTGACGCGCGTAACGAGACGACTTTCGGCCCCTTGTACAACAGGCTCTATTTGCTCTCGTCCAAGGGCGAACTCAACGGAATTTACGATAAACAGCACCTTGTACCCTTCGGCGAATATATCCCCTTTGCCGCTTTCTTGCCTTTTTTACAAAATATAGCGCAAGGGTTGGATTTTTCCCCAGGAAGTATTACCGCTCCTCTCCCGCTCTCCGGGCATCAAACGCAGCCGCCTCCACCGGTCGACGCGCCACCGCCCTCTTCAGACCACGCGATCCTTCCGCCCTCCCACGAACAACGACCGACACTCCTCGGGGTTCTCATCTGTTATGAAGCCATTTTCCCTTCCCTTGCTCAGGAACGTGTGAGAAACGGTGCCACTGTCATCATAAACATCAGTAATGACGGCTGGTTCGGCGAAAGCTCCGCTCCATTGCAACATCTTTATCTCACTGCCATGCGCGCTGTCGAGCAGGCCCGCCCCATTGCGCGGGCGACGAATACGGGCTATACTGCGGCAATAGATGCCAGAGGACGTATCAAAACGCGCAGCGCTCGTTTGTTCACCGATGAAACGCTGCTTGCCCAGGTGCAGCCGTCTCGTGAAATCACGTTGTATCATCGTATGCATCCCATGCCGGAAGTGCTGCTGATTGCGCTGGCGGTTCTGTCATTCTTGGCCTATACCTTACCCCGTGCTTTACGCGGTCTCACAATCAATACGCTCTAACAGGATCGTATCCCTATGTACCAGCTTGCCGAACTGAAATCCGCCTCCGTCGCTCTTCGCGAACAATTTTTTTCCTTACGAGGGCGCCTTTGACTTGGAAAGTACGACACGCCGCCTGGAAGAAATTGAAAAACAGTTCTCAGCGCCCGATACCTGGAAGCAACCGGATGCCCTGACTCCCGTACTGCGGGAAAAAAGCCGTTTGGAGGGGGAACGGGAGCGCTTTTCCCGTCTGCTGCATGCCGGGAACAATATGGAAGACTGGTTGGCCCTAGCGGGAGAAGAGCCTTCCGACGAAGCTCTCGCCGGCCTGAATGACGCCGTGAACGTCCTGCGCGCGCTTCTGGAGCAGGCGGAAATGGATATGCTCCTGCCGGAAGAAGAAGATAGCCATCCGGCTATTCTGGATATTCATCCCGGAGCGGGCGGCACCGAAGCCCAGGACTGGGCGGCCATGTTGTTGCGCATGTATCTGCGCTGGGCGGACAGCCACGGGTGCAAAAGCGAATACCTAGATTACCAGAGCGGCGACGAAGCCGGAATCAAGAATACAACCTTTCGCATAACCGGCCCTAACGCTTACGGCTTGCTTAAAGGAGAAAAAGGCATACATCGCCTGATTCGCCTTTCTCCTTTCGATTCTTCAGGCCGGCGGCACACATCCTTTGCCTCAGTGGACGTATTACCTGACGCCGGACAAGAAATTTCCATCGCCATTGAAGAAAACGATTTGCGCATCGACGTTTTCAGAGCGGGCGGTTCCGGCGGCCAGCATGTGAACAAGACCAACTCCGCAGTACGCATAACGCACCTGCCCACCGGCATTGTCGTGCAATGCCAGAACGAAAAATCGCAGCACAGCAACAAAGATTCCGCCATGTCCGTATTGCGCGCCCGCCTTTATGAAAGGGAATTACAAAAACTGGCCGATGAAAAAAAATCACAGTACTATGATAAGGAAGCCATTAACTTCGGCAGCCAGATACGCACCTATACCCTGCAACCTTACCGTCTAGTCAAAGATCACCGGACAGGAATCGAGGTATCGGATGTGGAAGCCGTGCTTGACGGCAATCTCGACAAACTTATACGATCTCTGTTATTATACCGGCATGCCAATGGATCGTCATAATCCCTTACAGTCCGCACCACACCCTCTCGACTCTAACCTTATTGAATCATTGGTAAAAATAGCAAAGCTTGTGCAGGAAAAAAAATCTCCGCCGGATGAATGCGCCAAAGTCCTGGCCTTGATGCGCGTGCTTACCGGTGTCGAACTGACGGACTGGGAACGATTCGCATCCTCCAACGCTCTTGAAAATTGGATTGGCATACCTTTAGATTGCCCGCCGACGAACGCTCTTTCTCAAACCCTCTCTCTTCACATATGCCCCGTTTGCGGGCAGGAACGCGACGCTCTCACAGGCACAGGCAACTACAACCTGTTTAAACGGCTATTTACGGCTGAATGCGATCGGGCTCTTCGTTCCTGCACGGATATCAGCCTGCTTATGCTGGAAATGAGCGACTTTACGCGAATACACCATACCTGCGATCACACCTGCGGTATTCAGGCACTCCGGCGTTTCGGCACGCTCCTGAAAACACATCTCCGCCATTACGATACCCCGGTTCATCTCGACGGCGAAAAATTCGCCGTTATCTTGCCGAGCACATCCTGCTGGACAGCTATAGTCCTCGGCAATCGCCTCCTTGATTCCTTTCGGCGGGAAAAATTCATCTCCAATGAAACCGAGTTCTCCATGAATTTTTCAGGAGGAGCGGCCAGTTTAGCTCTTTTGGAGAGTGATACAAACTGCGCCGATCAATTGATAAAAAATGCTCAGGAAGCCTTGGATAAGGCCAAACAGCAGGGAGAGAACCATATTACCCTTATAGAATCCCACAAACTTGCCCGTGATCGAAGCAGCTTGGTTCTTTCGCAGGAAAAACAATTCCTTTTTTCCTGCCTTGGCTCGGAGTGAGTGTTATGAGCGACAATAAAACCATCAGCTTCTCCGTTCTCAGCGGCAAAGGAGGTGTGGGCAAAAGCAATCTCGCCCTTAATCTTTGTTGCGCTTTGCATCAAATGGGCCATTCCGTGCTGCTGATGGATTGCGACATGGGGCTTGCCAACATGGATGTCTTGCTCGGCATAGCCCCGCAATCCGATATACAGGATATCCTTATCAACAACCGGGATCCTTCCAGCGTACTTGTTCCCATCGATCCCGCCGGAAAGACCGGCTTCGACCTTTTGCCCGCCAACTCCGGCATGGCTGAATTCGTCGATCTGGATACGGGCGCGCGGGCTCTTTTGCGCGACAGGCTTAATCCTCTGGCTGCGCGCTATGATTTTCTCTGCCTTGATATAGGGGCAGGCATATCGTCAACCGCCCTCGGTTTTGGAGCTATGACCTCCCTGCGCCTGGTGGTGGTGACGCCCGAACCCACCTCTCTCACCGACAGTTACGCCATGATCAAGGTAATGATGACGCGCCATTCCGTGCAAGATTTTTTTATTCTTGTGAACCAAGTGGAATCAGACGCGGAAGCAAAACAAACCTATAATCGCTTGGCCGGGGTATGTCAGCGTTTTCTCAATTTTGCCCCGGCCTATCTCGGTCAAGTGCGCTTTGACCGTACCTTGGTTGAAGCCGTGCGCAAACAAATCCCCTTAATGCAATTGGCGCCCCGTTCTCCCGCCTCCGTGGATTGCGCCAATTTGGCATCACTTCTGCGCCGGCAACGCGAAATGATGCTCAAGCAGGGGCATGGGAATCTCCCCTTAACTCCCAGAAAGCTTTCTTAGGACGTGTTAACACTATAGAATTTTTGTTCTCTGGCAAGGAAGATGAGTCTGCCATCCAAACGAGGTAGCGAAGCCCTGAAGGGCTTCGCGTCTCGCGCTTAGGAAGGATTTGGACCCCTCCCAAGCTTCCGCCCCGGAGAGAAACCGAAGCCCTTCAGGGCGGGATCGGGGCTATATGGCCTTGAGGCCGGGGTTTCAGACCACAAAGGAAGTTCTGATGAGGGAATATACTCTTACGGTATTTGACCGAGATGACAGACACAATCTGACGCAGCCAGAGGGCAAAAAGGCATAGCGTTAACAGACCTTGGAGCATTTTCACTTTGAAAATGCTCTGTCAACCGGTTGCGTAAACGCCTGCCCAAACGCACGAGGGGCAGACAAAACGTGTTTTCGCCGAGGACGACAAGTGTAGCGTTTCAACGTTACTCTCTCCGAGAAAGCTTCAAATACGATCGCAATTTATGGATTCAAGAAACTCTTCCAAGGCCGGATCCATATCCTTTATATATTCTTGGAGAGGAAAATCCTTTTCGCAGCATTCACAGCGCAGATAGGCGCTGTAGCAGGTACGACGAACCACGAGTTTTTTTTTGCATATCGCGCACAGGATGCTGGTCTGTGCTATCGAGGGGACGGCTTCCACATGGAGGCTCCTATTTTACCTTGCATGAAAAACATATTCTGAGATACAAACAGCAAGGCCACACATACTTGGCTCCTTTAAAGCGTTTGTCAAGCAAGTCCATTGATCGTGAATCACTATGTTCTGAATCGAGAAAAAAGGGAAAACATATGCCAAATGCAAAAATGTTCAAAGCCCTCAACGAACAAATAACTTTTGAATACTACTCCAGCTATATGTATTTATCCATGTCCGCGTTTTTTGCGGATCTAGGCCTTCCCGGCTGCAGCCACTGGATGCGCTTGCAAGCGGACGAAGAGCTCCTGCATGCCCATAAATTCTTTGATTTCCTCCTGAACCGCGGAGAAAAAGTCATACTGCAGGGCATTGAAACACCGCCCAATACTTGGAAAGATGCCCTTGATGCCTTTCAAGCGACTCTCAAACATGAACAGCTTGTCACCAGCCGTATCAATGCACTTGTCGAACTGGCCTTCACTTCCAAGGATTATGCCAGTCACACTTTTCTGCAGTGGTTCATCTCAGAGCAAGTTGAAGAAGAAAGTACCGTTACCAATATCATTAGCCAACTTAAATTGATTAAAGGAGATGGCCATGGCCTGTTGTTGATAGACCGCGACCTCGGGTTGCGCCAGGCGGGCACCACGACTGATACGCCTGCCTGAATGTCAGGTTGTTCACACACTCTCTCCATGCAGCGCAGACTGCGAAAATAACCCTGACTCGGCCCGGGGCTCTCGCCCCTCCGGCAGGTGAAAGCGGATGCTTTACCTGCTATCACGCAGGATAGCGGGAGAGCAGCCTGTACCTCATGCGCGGCGCGGAACACTTTTGAAATAAACGCCTTTTACCGGATAGAAAGGCTTGCTTTTTTTCAATTCATCGGCTATATCTATTTTTTTATCAAATACAATTAAACTGCTGCTGTAAATCGGGCTGTACATTGCTGGTCCCCTTTGCCACACACTAGTAACTCATGATGGTCAAGCCGGGCGCTGTTTTTCGTGCGCCCTCTTGGCGTTTTTTCTGCATGAGGGGCGATTGCGCTGTGAAGAGGCAGCCCCTTACTTTTTCCTCCCGAAAGGACTCCTCGTTCTTTCGGGGTGTACAGGAATCGTTGCCCCTTGACCTTGAGGTGAAATCATGGCCCAGCTTACCAAAAAATTCGGTAAAATTGATGTTACCATACCTACCCCCCATTTGCTGAATCTCCAGGTTGATTCTTACAATAAATTTCTGCAGAAAGGAAATCTCGAACAGGTCACCGGCGAAGGATTGGAAGGGGTATTTCGATCCGTCTTTCCCATAGAGGACTTCAACCGCACCGCCAGCCTGGAGTTTGTCAGTTACGAAACAGGCGAACCGAAATACGATCAGGCCGAATGCATAAGCAAAGGCCTTACGTATGAGGCGCCCATCCGCATTAGGGTACGCCTCGTGGTCTACGACGTTGATGAAGATACGGGCAGCCGCACCATCCGCGACATTAAAGAGCAGGACATCTACTTCGGCACTCTGCCTCTGATGACGGAAAAAGGCACCTTTATCATCAACGGCACGGAACGTGTCATTGTCAACCAACTGCAACGCTCTCCGGGAATTATTTTTGAACATGACGCCGGCAGAACCCACTCAAGCCGCAAAGTCCTGTACTCCTGCCGCATCATCCCCATGCGCGGCAGTTGGCTTGATTTCGACTTCGATCATAAGGATATTCTTTACGTACGCATAGACAGGCGCCGCAAAATGCCGGCTACGGTACTGTTTAAGGCCATGGGCATGAGTCGTACGGATATCTTGTCCACCTTCTACAAAACCGAGTTTTACAATCTGGAGAAGGACGGTGACGTTACCTGGGAAGTGTCCAGGGATCTCTACCGCAAAAACAACGCCTTCGCCGACATAGCGGACCAAGAAGGCAACATTATCGTCAAAGCGGGCAGACCCATCACGCAGCGTGCCTGGCGCCTTATCTGCGACAGCGGACTCAAGGCGATTCCCGTGGCTCCGGACGCCCTCAAAGGATTATATCTGGCCAACGATATCGTTAACGAAAGCACCGGTGAAGTTTTAGCCGAAGCCGCCGACGAAATTAACGCGTCGCTTGCGGAAAGCCTGCGCGAAGCCGGCATAAAACGCCTGCCTATCCTGCATACCAAAGGAACGGAAACCTCTTCTTCCATTCGCGACACCTTGGTACTGGACAAAACAACCAATCAAGAAAGCGCCCAGGTGGAAATTTACCGTCGCCTGCGCCCTAGTTCGCCTCCCACCGCAGAAATAGCGGCCACCTTTTTCAACAACCTGTTCCGTTCTCCCGACTATTACGATCTTTCCTCCGTGGGCCGCTACAAGTTGAATCAGCGCCTCGAGACCCAAGAACCCGCCAACTTACGTGTATTGACGGACAACGATATCCTGACAGCGATCAAGATACTGGTCAACCTGAAGGATTCCCACGGTCCGGCGGACGATATCGACCATCTGGGCAACAGGCGCGTCCGTCCTGTGGGTGAACTGGTGGAAAACCAGTACCGCATCGGTCTCGTGCGCATGGAACGAGCGATCAAGGAGCGCATGAGTCTACAGGAAGTAGGAACGCTCATGCCCCACGATCTCATCAATCCCAAGCCGGTGACGGCCGTGCTCAAGGAATTTTTCGGCACATCGCAACTTTCCCAATTCATGGATCAAACCAACTCCCTGTCGGAAGTGACGCACAAACGCCGCCTTTCCGCTCTTGGCCCGGGAGGTCTCACCCGCGAGCGGGCGGGCTTCGAAGTACGCGATGTGCATACCTCGCATTACGGCCGCATTTGCCCCATTGAAACGCCGGAAGGACCGAATATCGGCCTGATTGTCTCCTTAACCACCTACGCACGGGTAAACGATTACGGCTTCATTGAAACGCCCTACCAAGTGGTCAAAGACGCCAGGGTCACTCAGGAAATCGTCTATCTTGATGCTTCTCGGGAGTTTAATGAGGTCATCGCCCAGGCAAACGCGGCAATGGATAGAGACGGCAATCTTCTTGACGAATTCGTCACCACCCGTATGCACGGCGATGTGGTCACCAACCCCAAAAGCGACGTTACCCTTATCGACATTTCGCCAAGCCAGATGGTGTCCATTTCCGCGGCACTTATTCCCTTTCTCGAGCATGACGACGCCAACCGCGCTCTTATGGGGTCCAACATGCAGCGCCAGGCGGTACCGCTGCTGCGCAGTTCCAAGCCTCTGGTAGGCACGGGCATGGAACGCGACGTAGCCCAGGATTCCGGCGCATGCATTCTGGCCGAAGCCGACGGTGTTGTCCGCTATGTGGACGCCGATCGTATCATCGTCAGCTATGACGACTTGTCTGTCAGCCCGGAAACCGGCGGCGCCAAAGCCTATATTCTGCAAAAATATCATAAGTCCAATCAAAACTCCTGCTTTGGACAAAAACCCTCCTGCCGGCCGGGGCAGAGCGTCCGCAAGGGGCATGTGCTGGCTGACGGTCCCGGTATTGAAGACGGTGAACTCGCCCTCGGCAAAAATCTGACTGTCGCCTTCATGCCCTGGTGCGGCTTTAACTTTGAAGATTCCATTCTCATTTCCGAACGCTGTGTAAAAGAAGATGTATTCACCTCTGTGCATATTGAAGAATTTGAGGTGGTATCACGGGACACCAAGCTGGGACCGGAAGAAATAACCAGAGATATTCCCAACGTGGGCGAAGATATGCTGAGGAACCTCGATATCAGCGGCATCATTCGCATCGGCGCAAATGTGAAGCCGGATGATATCCTGGTAGGTAAAATCACGCCCAAGGGGGAAAGCCAGCTGACGCCGGAGGAGAAACTCCTGCGCGCTATCTTCGGCGATAAGGCTCGGGATGTAAAAAACACATCTCTCAAGGTGCCGCCGGGTATTGAAGGCACGATTATTGAAGTACGGGTCTTTAACCGCCGCTCCGGTGAAAAAGATGAACGCACCCTGGCTATCGAACACGACGAACTAGCCAGATTCGACCACATGGAGGCTGACCACGCGCGCGCGCTGACCGACGCCACCCGCAAACGTATTATGGAGTTCGTAGCGGGCAAGCAGATCAGCAACAACCTCACCGGCAAGAAAAAGGGAGAGGTATTGGCTATCGCAGGCAGCGTGCCTTCTTCGGAATTGCTGGCGGATCTGCCGGTAAAAAAATTCGCGGGTTTGTTTAAAAACAAGGAAGTCAACGAGCATATCGCGAACATACTTGAAAAGTATGACCGAGAACTGGCCTTTATCAAAGGCTCATATGACTCCAAACGCGGCAAGGTGACGGAAGGCGACGATCTGCCGCCCGGGGTCATCAAGATGGTGAAAGTCTACGTGGCGGTCAAACGCAAGCTGAATGTGGGCGATAAAATGGCCGGACGCCACGGAAACAAGGGCGTTGTTTCCTGTATCTTGCCGGTGGAAGATATGCCTTTCTTTGCCGACGGCCGGCCTGTGGACATCGTACTGAATCCTTTGGGCGTTC
The DNA here is from genome assembly GCA_031279825.1 of Desulfovibrio sp. Lineage (GTDB taxonomy): Bacteria > Desulfobacterota > Desulfovibrionia > Desulfovibrionales > Desulfovibrionaceae > Frigididesulfovibrio. The sequence continues at coordinate 34,254 of JAITHT010000032.1, forward strand.
CCTCCCGTATGAATATCGGCCAAATCATGGAAACCCATCTGGGATGGGCCGCCAAGGAACTGGGAAAACAGCTCGCGGCTCTGGCTGAAAGCGGTATCGCCACCCGGGAATTACGCGCCCGGGTCAAGCATGTCTTTGAAAGTCAAGCCAGTTCGGATCTGATCGACAGTCTGCCGGATGAAGATTTTGTGGATGCCGTAAAAAAACTGCGAGGCGGTATCGTCACCAAAACTCCGGTCTTTGACGGCGCGGCAGAGGAGGCAATCTGGAACTGGCTGGCCAAAGCCGGACTGCCTGACGACGGTAAAACCGTGCTTTACGACGGACGCACCGGCGAGCCGTTCAAGAACAGAGTCACCACGGGCGTCATGTACATGCTCAAACTTCATCACCTGGTTGACGAAAAAATCCATGCCCGCTCCACCGGCCCCTATTCCCTGGTTACGCAGCAACCTCTTGGCGGCAAAGCCCAATTCGGCGGACAGCGCCTCGGAGAAATGGAAGTCTGGGCTCTTGAAGCCTATGGTGCGGCGTACCTATTACAGGAGTTTCTCACGGTTAAATCCGATGATGTCACCGGCAGGGTGAAAATGTATGAAAAAATCGTCAAAGGGGAAAACTTTTTGGAAGCGGGTCTCCCCGAATCCTTCAACGTTCTGGTCAAAGAACTTATGTCTCTCGGCCTTGACGTGACGCTGCACCAGGAGGAAGGGAAAAAAAGAGCCAAACGCGGCGGCATTTATATCCATAATGAAGCCGACATGCATTCGGACCCGGTAGCGCAACGGGCGGCCATGCGTGAAGCCAGGGAATCTCTGGCTGAAGCCCGTCTCCGCGATGATGATGATGATGATGATGATGATGATGATGATGATGATGCGGGAGATCTGCAAAGTATCCAGGGAATGGTTCATGACCGCTTCGACGACGCGGATATGGATGATGACCAGGATATAAGCCTCTTTACCGCCGGCGATACGCCTCTTGGCGACATGCGACGCGACGATAACGAGGATGATGAGGATGAGCCCATGGATGGCCTGGAAGAAGATGACGATGATAATTTTTCTGAAACGAGCGACAGAAATTCTGCAGAAGACCGAGAGGATGACTTCTGAAGGGGCGGCCGCCGGGCAGGATGCCCTCCATACTCTGGTAAATGTCCGACGGTTCGGGAAAAAGAACCGTCCCGTCCCCTGATCCCGGCGCCATATGCGTACGCCGCTCGGAGCGTTGCGGGACGATGTGAAATTATACTTACTTCAGACAAAAACAGACAGGTGTACCTATGACTCTTGACGATCTTTTCACCGTCAGAGGTTCTTCAGCCACAGTCTCCAATATAAAAAACCTGAAATCCATTCAGGTTTCCATTGCCGCCCCCGAATCCATTCGCGAATGGTCGTACGGTGAAGTAAAAAAACCTGAAACCATCAACTACCGCACCTTCAAGCCGGAGCGGGACGGGTTGTTCTGCGCCAAAATATTCGGGCCTGTCAGAGACTACGAGTGCAATTGCGGCAAATACAAACGGATGAAACACCGCGGTATTGTCTGCGAGAAATGTGGCGTTGAAGTCATTGCCTCCAAGGTACGCCGCGAGCGCATGGGGCATATAGAATTGGCCGCTCCCGTGGCTCACATCTGGTTTTTGAAAACTCTGCCGTCGAAAATAGGCACTCTGCTTGACATTACCATGGCGGATCTTGAAAAGGTTCTCTATTTCGACTCGTATATCGTTCTTGATCCGGGCAATACCAATCTGACCAAATTGCAGATTATTTCCGAAGATCAATACCTGCAGGTACTTGATCACTACGGGGAAGATGCCATGACGGTGGGAATGGGTGCCGAGGCGATACGCTCGCTGCTTGAAGAGCTCAACCTGGAAGAATTACGGACGGTTTTGCGCGAAGAATCTCATACCACCCGCTCCCTGACGAAAAAGAAAAAGCTCACGAAACGCCTGAAAATTGTCGAAGCCTTTATGGAATCAGGCAATAAACCGGAATGGATGATCTTGGAGGTTATTCCGGTTATTCCGCCCGAACTTCGCCCTTTGGTGCCGCTGGACGGCGGGCGCTTCGCCACCTCGGATCTCAACGACCTCTACCGCCGTGTCATCAACAGGAACAACCGCCTGAAGCGCCTTATGGAGCTTGGAGCCCCCGACATTATCATTCGTAACGAAAAACGTATGCTCCAGGAGGCTGTGGACGCACTTTTCGACAACGGCAGACGGGGCCGCGCCATTACCGGCACCAACGGACGCCCGTTAAAGTCTTTGTCCGATATGATTAAAGGCAAACAAGGACGTTTTCGTCAGAATCTTTTGGGCAAACGGGTAGACTATTCCGGCCGTTCAGTCATTGTGGTCGGCCCAAAACTCAAGCTCCACCAATGCGGGCTGCCAAAAAAAATGGCCCTTGAGCTCTTTAAGCCCTTCATTTACGCGAAACTTGAAGAACGCGGCCTGGCCTCCACCATTAAAAGCGCGAAAAAAATGGTTGAGCGCGAGGAACTGGTGGTCTGGGATATTCTTGAAGAAGTGGTGCGGGAGTATCCTATCATGCTTAACCGGGCTCCCACCTTGCACCGTCTCGGCATCCAGGCATTTGAGCCTCTTCTGGTGGAAGGAAAAGCCATCCAACTGCATCCCCTGGTCTGTTCCGCGTATAACGCGGACTTCGACGGCGACCAGATGGCCGTTCACCTGCCGCTTTCTCTGGAAGCGCAAATTGAATGCCGCGTACTGATGATGAGTACCAACAACATACTGTCTCCGGCCAACGGCGCTCCGGTCATCGTGCCCAGCCAGGATATCGTGCTGGGTTTATACTATATGACCCTGGATCGCGACTTTGAAAAAGGAGAAGGAAAGTTTTTTTGCGCCCCTTGGGAGGTGATTGCCGCTTATGATGCCGGGGAGTTGGCTCTGCATGCCAAAATTACCGTGCGCATCAACGGAGAGATGATTCCCAGCACCGCAGGCCGCATACTGGTGCGCGATATTTTGCCCGAAGGCATTCCCTTTGAATTGACTAACTGCGTATTGACCAAAAAGAATATTGCCCGACTGGTCGGTTCAGCCTATCGCGATGCAGGCACCAAAGCGACAGTCATTCTGTGCGATCGCCTTAAAGATCTCGGCTACGAATACGCCACTCGCGCCGGAGTAACCATCGGCGTCAAGGATCTGAAAATTCCCGAGGCAAAAAAACGCATCATCAGCACCGCCAAAGAAGAGGTGGAAGATATTGAACGTCAGTATCGCGACGGCATCATCACCCGCACGGAAAAATACAACAAGGTTGTGGATGTCTGGACCAAAGCCACGCAAGACGTATCGTCGGAAATGATTAAGGTCATTGCCCACGAGGAGGTCGTCAACGCAAAAACCGGAGAATCCAAAATCAATCAGAGTTTCAACCCTATCTACATGATGTCCACCTCCGGAGCGCGGGGCAACCAGGATCAAATGCGCCAGCTCGCGGGCATGCGCGGCCTTATGGCCAAGCCATCAGGGGAAATTATTGAAACTCCCATCATTTCCAGTTTCCGCGAAGGACTAGACGTATCGCAGTACTTTAACTCGACCCACGGCGCGCGCAAAGGTCTTGCGGATACCGCCCTTAAAACGGCCAATTCCGGCTATCTTACCCGCCGTCTCGTAGATGTCGTTCAAGATGTCATCATCAGCGAACATGATTGCGGTACGGTAGACGGCATTGAACTTACACATCTGGTTAAAGGCGGCGATATCAAAATGCGTCTGGCTGAACGGGCCTTAGGGCGTGTGGCCCTGTATCCCGTGCATCATCCGGAAAGCGGCGCATTGCTTTATCCGGCTAATACCTTGATAGATGAGCGCGTTGCCGAGGCTCTCGACAAGGCGGGCATCAATTCTCTGACCATGCGCTCGGCCCTTACATGCCAGTCGGAACGCGGCGTCTGCTCCAATTGTTACGGCCGGGACCTTGCCCGAGGACATCTGGTGAATATCGGGGAAACCGTGGGGATTATAGCGGCTCAATCCATCGGCGAACCGGGCACGCAGTTGACCATGCGCACCTTTCATATCGGCGGCACGGCTTCGCGTGAAATCGAGCGTTCCAGCATTACGGCCCAGCACGCCGGCCGAGTGATCTTTTCCAGAGTTAAGGCCGTGCTCAACCGCGAAGGGCAAAGCATGATTCTGGGCAAAAGCGGCCAACTCAGCATAGTGGATGAACAAGGTCGCGAACGGGAAAAATATATCCTGCCCAATGGTTCGAAATTGCTGGTCAAAGAAAATGAGGACGTCAAAAAAGGCGCTTTGCTCGCTGAATGGGATCCCTTCAACGAACCCTTTGTGTCGGAAATAGACGGCGTGCTCAAATTCACCGATCTTCTGGAAGGCAAAACCTATCAGGAAAAAGTGGATGAAGCCACGCACATGGCCACCCAGATCGTTATCGAATACAGAACCACCAACTTCAGACCCTCTATTTCCGTGTGCGATAGTAACGGCGAAGTGAAAACCCGGCCGGGTTCCGCTATTCCCGCTACATACCACCTTCCTGTAGGCGCCCTGCTTATGGTCCGGGACGGACAGGAAATTCAGGCCGGCGATATAGTGGCCCGCAAGCCGCGTGAATCTTCCAAGACTAAAGATATTGTGGGCGGCTTGCCCCGAGTGGCGGAACTTTTTGAAGTGCGTAAACCCAAAGACATGGCCGTGGTATCGGAAATAGACGGCAATATAACCTTTGCCGGCGAAGCCAAAGGCAAACGCAAGATTATTGTCACCCCTGAAGCCGGAGAAGCCAAAGAATATCTGGTGCCTAAAGGCAAGCATATTACGGTAAGCGACGGCGATTTTGTGGAAGCAGGCGAACTGCTTACCGAAGGGCATCCCGAACTGCACGATATTTTGCGCACCAAAGGAGAAAAGTATCTGGCAGCATATTTAGTGGATGAAATCCAGGACGTATACCGATTCCAAGGTGTGGGCATTGACGACAAACACATAGAAGTGATCGTACGCCAGATGTTGCGCAAAGTGCAGGTAATTGATCCCGGCATGACCAGCTTTTTGGTCGGCGAACAAGTGGACAAACAGGAGTTCAAGGAAGAAAACGCCAGATCTGTTGCCGAAGGCCGATCTCCGGCCACGGCGGAACCCCTGGTGCTGGGCATTACCCAGGCATCCCTGACGACTTCAAGCTTCATCTCCGCGGCTTCCTTCCAGGAGACCACCAAGGTGCTTACCGAAGCGGCGTTGCGCGGTAAATCCGATCCTCTGCGCGGTCTTAAAGAAAACGTCATCGTCGGCCGTTTGATCCCGGCAGGCACCGGTTACCGCGAGTATGTCCATTCAGAAATCGTGGTGCCTGAACAAAAAGAACGACCTGACAAATTCCTGGAAGATCTGGAAGACAGCCCGCTTTTAGTGGATATTCACCAATAAATGCGCTTAGGGCATTTTCAAAGCGAAAATGCCCTGTCAACTGACAGCGTAAGCATCGGCTCTCGTGCACGAGAAGTGGGCGAAACTTGTTTTCGCCGAGGGCGACGAGTGTGGCGTTTCAAAGTTAAT